>JAZRGR010000134.1:0-14167 GCA_045644345.1 Faecousia sp.
ATTCTCTTGCTTTCATATACTCTCCCTCTCTGTCCTTGATGTTTACCTACTATTTACTAAATTCAAGTTTTCCTAACTGGCGCGGCAGCGCCCAAGGCTCCCCTTGTCAGGGGAGCTGTCACGCGAACAGCGTGACTGAGGGGTAGTATTCTCTCCCCCAGTCAAAATTCAAAGATTTTTGCCGGCCCCCTCGTCAGAGGGGGCCTTTGGTGCGGCGCATAACTGTTAGACAAATTCAAGTTTGTCTAATGGGTTAACAGAAAAAATGGTCTTATTCATCCGTGTCTACAAGAGGGATTTTTTCTACCTTGTAGACTTGGGGGAGAATGGCGGGGTAGAGCTCTTGGATCTGACCGTTATAGGTGATCCGTACCAAGTCGCCTACTTGCCATTGGGCGGAAGGACCTGCATTTTGGGTGGATACTTGGATCTTATCGGAGCTGTTAGCTTCTTGGGAGTCTGCGGAGGGCTTCACAAGGAAGTAGGAATCGTGAATTTCCAGAATGGTGGCCTCGAAGGTGTATAAATCATCGGGCTTATCGAAATCCTTACCGGATCTGCCCTCGCAGGCTACCAGACCCAAGAGGCAAACCAATGTAAATAGAATCATAAGAAATTTCTTCATAGTTAGTTACCTCGTACAGTTATTGTGCGCAGAATGGTGGTTAAGCTCCATCGTATTTCTTTTTTAATTTCTGAATATCTTCCTTGTCGATCCATTCTTCCGAATAGCCACAAGAACAGCAGACATAACGATGGACAAGGACGGCGGAAAAAATGGTCATTCCTGTTTGGATGTTGTTGCCGGAGCCGTAAGCGCCTGCTTTGCCGGGAACCAAGAGAATGTCGGAACTGTTACACTTGGGGCAAATTCTGTTGTTTTTCATGACGAATCCTCCTCTAAGTTATGATTTTGAGAGCCAGCCTAATTCTTGCAGGGAAGAAATTACTTCCGTAGAAACATCGTCTATACTACCGTCGGATAGCTTCAGAACAAAATATACACCTGTTTTACCGGGATAGCTTTCTGCGATGCCGTCGTGGAGGATCAGAACTCTGTCCCCGTTACTCAAATCCTCGAAAAGACCATCCTTCTTCCTTTGGCTGTGCATAGAAACAGGAGAATTATCTATGACGATCAAGGAGGTTCCGTGGTCGGAGAGAACATAGGATCCCGTGCTGATTCCAAGGGAGTTCTTTGCCATAAACCAAACAGCAAGGACAAAAAGTAGCACAAGGCTAAGTGAGACAATAAGAAGGATCTTCTTTTTCATGGGGTCGCATCCTTTCTGAATGGTGGGGGTTAGTCTACTTTTTCAGTTCGGTCCATCATCATGCCTGTTAGAGTATTATCTATTTGATTCAGTTTGGCGTAGAGATCTTCTGCATCGTGGTTCACAGAAAAGTGATCCAAGATTGCGTATAGTTCATCGGTAAAGAGGGCTAAATCTTCGGGGAAGCTATAGTAAGTACCCACGATAGAAAGCAATACACCGTGGAGTCCCTTGTAGGAATCGTTGTGTTCTAACAGGAGAGCCACGCTTGAGGTGGAATGAAGCTCCATTAGAGCATCTTCGTACATGAAGTCATATCGGGTTTCCTTATATTCTCCCAACCGCTGTGCGGCAAGGGCTATATGGGAAGAAAACTGTTCCTCCTGTTCTTTCTTTAGATTGTGGATCGTGAAGCTTTGGAAAATGATAAGGCCAATAGCTACGAATGCCACAACGATCAAAAGCCATTTTTTAAGGTTGTTCATATTGATGCTCCTTTGAAACGGGAATTGTATTTCCTAATAGTATGTAGATAAGACAAAATACGCCCATAACTGTGTATCGTTATGGGCGTATCATTCTGTTCCTGTTGTTACGAATGGGGCATATCCCACAACTGCACAGGGATCTTATTCTTTGATTCTATTATAGCAGACTTTTCCTGTAAATTCAATCCAAAGTTTTAGCCATCCACAGATGTCATTGTTCCAACAAAGAAGGGAATGTTGCTTTCGCAGTCAATGAGCATATAGACAAAGGGTCTGTCTAGATAGACTTCTTTCGGTTCTTCCTGCTCAATAGCGGCACCGTCTCCGGGCTCCACGGCGGTAACTGCGGCGGCTTTGGTTCCTTCTTCTTCCACGGAAATGTAAGTTTTGTGAAGGACGCGGTTAATATAGATATTGCCTGCGGTGGAGGATCCCAGACCTGTAAAATCTGCGGTAGCGGGATCAAAGGCAGAGGTCATTCCCATGGCTTTTAGGATCTCGGACATTTCTACGCTGTATTCGGATTCGAACTTGGGGATAGAGGTATAAACCGTGGTATAAGCAGGCTCGGCTAACAGGTCGTGGAGAGAGTCACCTGTAAGGAAGGAAATGTAATCCGAGAGGCTGACACTATCCTTGGGAAGGAGGGCTACAAAGGCGTACTTGCCACCTTTATAGTATTTTACGAAACCTGTAGCTTGTTCATCTTCCAAATAGCTGTGCTCCGTGCTGTACATAAAGTCGGCTTTTTGGATTGTGCCGTCCTCTTTGGTGAAGTCGCCCTCTTTGACTTGATGCTTCTTGTAGACCTGAGACCACTCCGCATCGAAGGCTAAAGCATTTATAAGGTACATTACTGCATTGGGTGGGATTTGATCCAGAATCTCCGGGATCATACCATCGGTGTTTTCTTTGACCCAGTTGTTAATGTCCTTGCAGGTTTGATTATCGAAGGGAGCGGCGTAAACATCTGCTCTGTAATAATCCGTCAGGGTCTGGAGAAAATCTTCCCTCACTGTGAATCGTTCATCATCCGTAAACCAGATGGAATTGGCAAGGCTCAGCTTGTAATTTTCTCCTTGGGGAAGATTCTGTACATAGGTGTAGAGGTATAGGTTCAGATCTTCTGTTGTCATACCTAAAACATGTTCCATTTCCTTAAGTGTTTCGGCATTTGCTCCGTTGGCGGTCATGGAAAGGGCGCAGAGAACAGACAAGGGAGACACTAAGATGTTTCCGGTGACGTTGCTTGTGTTTTGGAGCAAACGAAGGGCAAAGCCCGTAACAATCCCATTTTGGGAGCTGAGATCTGTAGTGGGTTCCACATTCTTTGGAGTCATGTTCTCCACAAGATTCTTAGCCTGTACTTGGGCAGTACAGCCTGTTAGGTTGACTGCCATGGCACATACAAGGAGAACGCTCCAAAGGGTGAGAAAGAATTTTTGCTTTTTCATACAGAGCCACCATCCTTTCTTGGCTTTGTTAGATTCAATCCGTGCTGTCTGTGATATAGACATAGTAATTGGCGGTGCCATTGTAGCCGGTACCGTTGTCATTCCATGTGGCGACGATCTCATAGATGTAACTGCCGGCCTTTGCGTAGAAGGTGGGGCCTCCTTGAGATACCACAGTTTCTTCCGGGATATTGCTGTTATTCCAAACGGTATTGGGCCAGCAGGTATAGGTGATGGTGTGGGGATCGACTTCCCAGCTAAGCTTTAACAGGTATCCCATCTCATCCGTAGGTGCAGATGCAGTGCCATCCCCAATGGGAGCATAGACCTGTTCTGCATAGGAACTGTCGAGGATAACGGGAGTAAAAAGTTCCGGGGAGGGAGGTCTACTTGCTTGATCGGCGATAGAATCACTGCGGAGATCATCCCTCACGGCGTAACTCCAATGATACCCACCGGTTTGCAGTGAAAATGCTCCATCGGGAGTATAGAGAGTGCCTTTTGGAGGCTCGGTGAATTGAGGCGTTGCAGATGGAGCAACAACCTGATCATCCATATAGGCGGGGGTTCCTTCGATAAAGAGCAAGGTGTCCAAAGAGCTTTCGATCAAATATTCACGGCTAAATTCAAAGATAATATGCCATTGTGCCATATCGTCGGTTCCAACTTCCGGGACCTTACGGTCAATGGAAATACTGAGTTTTCCGTCGGCGGTTTGCTCTACACTGCGTACCTCATGGCGGATAGAGCCACTGCCTTCTTCCAAAAGGACAAAGAGGAGATAGTTTTCGGAAAAGAAAGCATCGTCATATTGGTCGCAAACATCCAAGAAACCTATGGTGCTATCGGCATAGACGGTGTCCCTACGCTCTAAATTGAAGCTGTCTTTCCAACTGTCATAGTAGCTATTTAGTTCCTCCATACTGCGGATGATCCGAACACAGGGGAAAATCACCTTTTCCGGGGAGCCGTCTGTACGTACATATTGAGCACAATAATCTACGGGAGATCCGCTGTAGTCAGCTTCTATAGAGGTGGTAGCTGTTTCCACGGTAAATTCTGCAATGACTTCCTGTTCTACGCTACTGTCGGGAGATTCGTATACATAGCAATCGGAACGGAAGCGGTAAGTTCCGGGGGAGGAAACATCATAGTAGTGGGTCAGCTCGTAAATTTCCGAGCGGGTTTGACCTCCCGGCAAAACATAGGCGATTGCTGTAAATACCAGATCATCCCTCATGGCACAACTGATCCATTCGTCTCCTTCACGGCGTTCGATCACATAGGAGGAACCGTAATTTGCTTCATAAGGGGTGGTGTTGATCCATTCTACCTCCAAGGTGGTTCTGTACTCATCTTCATGCCAGATGAGATCCACCAAGCGGATCATGACACCCTCTTCAGCGGTGGGAGATTCCAAAGGCACCATAGTAAGAGGACCGTTGTCGGGATCCTTGAACAAGGATGACACCGACTTGCATCCCGTGATGCTTAGGAGCAAGGAAAGTGCCAGAATGATGAAAATACATTTCTTCATAGAGTTTTCCTCCATTTCAAAAAACGGTAAAGGCAATTCAATACAGATAGATTCCCAATAAGTCCTTCAGAGCAAAGTAGGTTTC
This sequence comes from Faecousia sp., assembly GCA_045644345.1. Classification (GTDB taxonomy): domain Bacteria; phylum Bacillota; class Clostridia; order Oscillospirales; family Oscillospiraceae; genus JAZOXB01. The sequence continues at coordinate 4,839 of JAZRGR010000134.1, forward strand.
TTCGTTTAGGAGAAATACTTCTCCTGTAGCATGATTGGTGAGCGAAGGGCCTAAAAGAGTGTATTCTTCTGTGGTACCGCTACTGTGGAGCAGGGTGATTTGATAGCCATTAACAAGGGTGTCTCCACCCGGCAAAATGAGAGCATCTTCGGTGAGAGAACTGTCGGTGATAATATCGAATGTTTCAGCGGTAGTATTTGTTTGGGGTGCAGTTACGATGGAAGTTATGAAATCCATGATTTCCAGAACATCCTCCGGGGAGGTGTACTTATGGGAAAGTCCGTTTCCTACTACTTCAACGGAGTCCATAAGAATAACTGCACCATCTCCCATAGCAGATTCTGCATTATAGAGAGGTAGAGTTGCCTCCGGTGCGGCCTTGTCGGTGGTAACACCAAAACCGGGCAAAAGGAAGCCTGCAAAGATCGTCAAACAGAGTACCACAGGGATACAAGCCACGAGAAGGTGGGTTCTCTGCTTTTTACGCTCTTTGATCCTTTTCTCACTGCGACGAAGGGCTTCTTCATAACATTCTTGAATGTTTCTCATAGTAAGGATTCACCCTCCTTTCCTAAAAGGGTTCGCAATTCCTTCTTTGCACGATACAGAAGGTTGTCGATTTGTTTCTTGCTTTTCCTCATAACCTTGGCGGCTTCTTCATATGTCATATCTTCAAAATAGATCAGATGCACGGAAACTCTCATATCTTCCGGAAGCTGTGCCATAGCAGTATGGATCTTGCGTTTCCGCTCATCTGCCAAAACCAGATCTTCTAAAGTAGAGGTTTCGTCCTTCAAAGACTCGGCTTGGGAAAGCTCTACCATAGGACGGCACTTCCTGTGTTTGATGTGATCCAAGGCACGACTTCTGCCCATCATATAGAGATAGGATTTCAGAGCTATTTTGAAATTGTACCGATGTTTATGTACGATGAGATCGGAAAAGACATCAATGGCAATGTCCTCTGCGGTGTGAATGTCCTGTACATATCCATGGATGAAGAATACAAGGCCGTGATGATACTCCTCCATAATCTCTCTGAATGCAGTTTCATCACCATCAAGGAAACGGCGGTAGCTACTCGCACCGTTATCCATAAATTTCCCTCCTTATTCTGAAAGACTCACGTCTGACCCTTTCACTTATTATACGACTGAGCAAGGGAGTATTCCTTACAAAAAACGCAAAAACCCGTAACTTTTTGGAAGTTACAGGCTTTCATAATCTGCATTTCGTCCTTTCGGCGGTCTGATGCACCCATAACCGTCCGGGAAGTTTGATTTACAAATATTATAGCATATTTCAGCGGATTTTCAATACTTCTCTAAAACCTCGTATTATTTTGTAGTAAAGGTTATACAACCGGTCAAAACAGCCGGACTTTCAAATGTTGACATCGCTTCCAATATAGGATATTATTTTATTATATAGGCATTACATTCCGCACTTTATTTGCCGGAGTCAAAGCATGTCCTTGCCAAAGAGCATAAAGTTCAAAAGATTATGCTTGATGAAATAATATAGATATTCAAATACTTAGATTTATTCAAGGAAGATGAGTTAGAGTGTCTAAGAGTGATCCAATCAAACAGAAATGGTGTTCATTCATTTCAAAATAGAAAAATAGGGACTTGGATAGACTTGCAGCATAGCATTCGTTTCTTTTGATATTTAATGGATTGGATCTTGGTGCACCTTCCAGATATGCTACAGCAAGAGTAGTATTATACCTTTTAATTGGAATGTCTGTGATGCTGAAAGTGTTATTATGGTGTTATGACAGTAAGTGAGTTTGTTCTGGGAATAAAGATAGCAATTCTCTTTCAAAAGGGTTAAAAATGAGGTCAATACCGTGAGAGCATGGTGCTGATAAAGTTGAACTCGACGAAATATAAGAACAAGCATTGCACCTTAGGTGTAATAAATTACTTCTGGGTATAGTAGCCACTGGCGATGCGATCATAGATGGTATCCGTGAGTAGCGAGATGCAAAGGTGTGATGTACCTATAAGATTATATTTTGTAGATTAAAGAGGGCACCTAGCTTTTAGGGTAGAGGCATGCTTTCTATATTAATCAGTATATAAAGCGATATAAATGTATTTGCGATAAATATTCAAATGGGAGAAAAATTAGGATGGCGACAATTACAACTATCAAAGAAAAGATTCTGTCGTTAGATGCGGGGAGTTTTCAGATTTTGTGTGATTCTTATCTTTCGCGAGAAGGATATCCAAATATTGTTGCACTTGGAACTCATGCAGGGACACAGAAAACCACTAGAGGTACCCCTGACACATACTTTCGTTTGTCTAATGGTAAGTATGTTTTTGGTGAATATACAACACAACGAGACCGTTTGGTGGAGAAAATACGGGAAGATATAAGGAAATGTCTGAATAAAAATCTGACAGAAATTGAGTTAGAGGATGTTGTGGAAATAATATATTGCCACACGTCGTCTAATATTGCGCCAAAATATGATAAAGAATTTCGTGAGCTTTGCAACAAGCATGGCATAGCGTTTACAATAATCGGAATCGATCGCCTTGCAGAAGATTTGTTTTTAAAATACCAATCCCTTGTTAAAAAACACCTTTCTATCGCAATAGATACAGAACAAATCCAAACAGTAGAGGAATTTATAAAAAACTACGATGCCAATGCGTTGTCAGCCCCTTTGAATATACCGTTTCTCTTTCGTGAGAACGATATCATAAAAATCCAAAAAGCGTACGAAAACGTAGATGCTGTTATATTAAGCGGCCCTGCAGGAGTTGGAAAAACCAAGCTGGCAATGCAGTATGCGGAAAAATATACAAAAGAGAGATACGATTTTGTATATTGCATTCGCGACCGAGCTCTTCCGATATTTGATGATTTATGTATGTATTTGGAATCTCAGGGTTGGTATTTTATTGTTGTAGACGATGCAAATCAACTTTCAAGCCTGGAACTCATTGTGGAGTATGTGAACAAAAAGAGTCAAGGTTTTAATGTTAAGATTTTGATTACGGTTCGGGATTATGCTATTGAAAAGGTAAAGAACAGCATAGGTGAAATTACTAGATATGAAGTGATTTCATTATCGTCCTTTACAGACGATGAAATAAAAACTATTCTGAGAGAGTCTCTAGAAATCCACAATGATTCTATTCTGGAAAGAATTGTACGTGTTGCAGAGGGAAATGCACGTATGGCAATATTGGCTGGGAAAATTGTCAAGCGCACTAATACGAGTGCCGCTATAGATGACATGTCTCAGTTGTATTCAGAATACTATGGTCATGTGTTACGCGATGCTAAACTAGATGAGGACAAAGAACTGCTAATTGCTTTAGGAATAATCTCATTTCTAAATGCAATTCACCTAGATAAAATTGATCCCCTAATTCCCATTCTGGAGGAATATGATTTATCTAGGGATACATTTATTTTTGCACTGTATAAACTCCATGAATTTGAAATTGTAGATATATATCATGACAAGGCTGTCAGGTTTTCTGAACAGTGCTTGGCAAATTTCATCCTAAAATATATTTTTTATGACAAAAAAATATTGTCTTTGTCTTCTTTTATAAAGGCCTGCTTTCTTCCATATAAAGGTCGAGTAATGTCATCAATAAATACTATATTATGTGTCTTTAGAGACGAAAATCTTCAAAAATTTGTTGAAACTCAAATTAAAGAATTGTGGGGTGAGCTTGCCAAGGAAGACTCAGATACTTTTATGGAATTTTTAAAGGCTTTTTATAGAGTCAATCCTGTAGAAGCGTTGCTAATTATAGAAAGGATGCTAGATGGGATAGAGCCTGCGCAGATATCTGTGGATGGAATAGATACAGAAAATGGCAAAAATTATTGTAGAATAGATGATGATATCCTTACAATTTTAGGAGGGTTTGCTAACTCCACAGATTTGGAAAGTGCATTAGACTTGTTCTTTAAGTATTATCTAAAATGTCCCGATAAGTATATTCAATTTTACCATGCATGTGTATCCTATTTTGGTATTCGAAAAGATTCGTGGAACTTTGGTTACTACACACAAATTAAGCTCATTGAAAAGATGACAGAATACTCGGATAATTGGAATAACGAATACATGTTGATTTTATTCCTCGATATTGCTAAGGCTTTACTAGAATTGCATTTTTCTCCGACAGAAGCTAATAGGAAAAACACAGGAATAACTATATACTATATTTTCCTTAGCAAATCTGAAGGGGTAGAAAAATACAGAAAGAACATATGGGAGCAGCTCATTGAGATTGTCCATCAAGAAAAATCATGCCAATCTGTTAAGCAAATCTTGTATGGCTATGGACAATATATTGATAAATCTTGCCATGATGTTATTGCGAGTGATGCCGAGTATATTATTAAGCTGATTAACAATATTTTTAGTAAAGATGTTTTATCTGATTGCTTAATTGCAAGACATTTGCAAGGAATTTTCTCTCGTGCTAATTTGTACTTTGATGAAGTAGAGGAACTTGTAAACTGCAATAAAATGATTATATACAAAATGCTAGAAGGACCCTCTTGGGATTCAGATCTTGAATATGAGGAAAGGGAACGCGAAAGGAAAAGAAAAATTTTCGAGGTATTCAAGAATTCGGAAGATAGGGTGCAGGAATTCAAAAAGCTATTTTCTATTTGCAAAGAGGCGTATTCCGATGAAAACAATAAAAGTTCATACGATTTAAGCGCGGGTATAGAAATTGCAATGGAAGCGGTTAGCGGAAGCAAAGACGAGTTCCTATGTGTGGTATCGTGGATCATTGATAATCAGCTTACTTGCTATATTTCCCCATATGTGGTTGTTAAAAATGCGTTTGAATTATTGTCTTTCCATGAAGTTTACGAGCTTATTAGCAGGATTCTTCCGGCGGCAGAGTATGATTGCTGGATGTATTGTTTCTTTTCTTTGATTCCCAATAGTAGCATTAACGAATTTACGTATCAGTTACTACTGGACTTTTTGAAAGAAAAAAATGATGCAGATCTCAAAAATTCATACACTAGAGATATAGACTTTCTTGAGAAATATGTGATCGTTGATGCAAATATTTTTATTAAGGGTGTTCGACTGATATTTGAAAAACGCTCATACTCTAGCTTTGCGGCTTACCTTTATTTGCACTTGTTATTTAATAGATACCATAACAAGCCTCAAAAGATGATGGATAAGTTCAGTGAAGATATCCCACTTGTTGAAGAAATATATATTTGGCTTGAACTATATGGGCGTAATAGCGATAGAAATGGAGAATTCTTTTTTGAAATATATAAGCAAGATTCCAAGTTCCTCGGTAAGTATGTAGATGCGGTGTATAGTAAGACGAAAAACAGTGAGATTGTTGAAAGCTTATCTAAGCTGCGCATACTTTACTTGCTTGAGAATTACGATGAAGTTATGGATAGTATTTTTAATCAACTGCTTTCATTATCTCCATATCCGATTCTTCTTGTTCCGAAAATCTTAGAAAAGTTAATAATAAAGAAACAAGGCCAGGAACAGTACGGAGAAAAAGTAGATCGTTGGATTAGGCGCTGTATAAAGAGAAATGCATTAAATAAAGACATGATGGAATGCTTATTTGAGTCGATAACAAAATGCAGTTTGGAGAAACGCTTGGAATACATTCAACTATTCCTACAAAGTAACTCTGATTTTGAAACATTCAAGCATATTCCATTAACGCCACGTTCGTATAGCTGGTCTGGTAGTGCAATTCCGCTGTACGATTCATGGATAAAACTTTTGAGCGACCTTTTGCCGTTTTTGACAGGCTTGAAGTATCTTCAACACAAAAAGTTAGTGCAACTGAAAATTGATTATTTCAAAAAGGAGATTATTGACGAAGAAATTTCAAATATCTTGGAAGGATAAAGTAAAATAGCATTTGTGTGGATAAAACGGATATATATCATTCTATGGGGTATTGCTTGAAGTAGGGTAGGGCGGCTTAGATTGACGGCTTTGTTTTGGGGACAACCGAAAATGTTTTATGTTGAATTATTGCTCTGTGAGGTGAGAGACAATGCTGCCATTACTAAATTTAGCCGTTATATGAATTGTACTGGATATCAAGTAAAGAAAATTGATAGTTGAAAAGCAAGAGCGTAGCTGATGGACAAGTCCGAAGCTACGCTCCTGTGATTTATTTAGAAATCTTTACTTAGCAGGAAGTCTGCGATGTGGATGGTTTTGATGCCTTGGTAGTTTCCACCGGCGTAATCGTCAGCCAGGAGAACATACTTGGGATAGTTGTCCGGGATTTCTAAAAGACGACCGTATTCCCGTTCTCTGGTGCTGTCGTTCTTGATTTCCTTTGCAACCTGTACATAAATCTTTTCGTCTCGTTTTGTGGCGATGAAATCGATTTCGAAACCATCCAGCTTTCCGACGGTAACATCATATCCACGGCGGAGAAGTTCCAAGTAGACGATATTTTCCAACATGGATGCGGCGCTGTCGGCATTATAGCCGAGGATACAGTAGCGGAGGGCAGGGTCTGCAAGATAGAACTTTTCTTGGGTTTTAAGGATTTCTTTCCCCTTGATATCATAGCGGTTGCACCGATGGAGAATGTATGCACTTTCCAATTTGGCTAAATAGTTATAGACGGTTTCGTTATCCAGGGTTCTTTGCTCGCTCTTCAGATATTTTGTGATAGATGCGGCAGAGAAGGTGTTTCCTACATTGTCAAACACATAGCGAACCACACGTTCGAGCTGATCTATTTTACGGATCTGATTTCTTCGAACGATATCTGTAAAGATGGTAGAATTATAAATATCCCTCACAATGGAATATGCTTCTTCCTTGGAGTAGTCCCGTAGATGAAGGGCAGGAAATCCACCAAACTGTAAATATCGAACTAACTCTCTCCGGGGATCATCGACTTGGGTATACTCCTTACGGAACTGTAAATACTCTCCGAAGGACAGGGGATAGATCCGGAAGGAAACATATCTGCCTGTCAGGTAGGTAGATATCTCCGAAGACATCATTCTGGAATTAGAGCCGGTAACATAGATATCTACATCATAATCGGACATAAGTGAGTTGACGACCTTTTCCCAATCAGGTATCTCTTGGATCTCGTCCAGGAACAGATAGGTCTTCTCTTCCGAAGAAAGATGAGATTTGATAACAGAAAACAATTCCTTGGCGGTCATATCTGCATATTTTAGAGAATCGAAATTGTAAGAGAGGATACGATCGGTACGAACGCCACGCTTTTCTACCTCGGTGCGAAGCATCTTCATAATAGTAGACTTACCACATCGGCGGACTCCGGTGAGGATCTTCACAAAGGGTGTGTCCATATACGCCATAATCTTTTCAACATATTCAGGTCTATAGATCAAAGTGACCACCTCCTATATTTCATAGTATACCCTATAAACTTGGATAAGTCAATGATATTTGCGATTATAACCGCAAAACTTATGTTAAAAATAAATCATTGCGATCATGATACAGTATTATCCTTGAATTATGATTTTTTTATTATAATTCCGAATAACCTTCTAATTGACATTGAGATTCTCATGAAATTGTGTTATACTGTATTTGTCAATGTTGTGGGTTGACAGGCAATAGCACTTGGAGGTGCAGTATGGCCCTTGAAAATAAATTGGGACTTACAAGTTCTGCAGACCTTGCCCACGAGGAAGAACGCATCGGCAAGAAGAAGGCTCTCGAGCTTTTTGATAGCGGAATGCTTGATAAGCAGGAGGCAGGAAAATTCTCTGCACTCAGAGCAATTCATAAATATCTTTTTGACGAGATCTACGACTTTGCCGGTGAAATCAGAACAGTCAATATTTCAAAGGGAAATTTCTGTTTTGCTCCTATGATGTATCTGGAAGCGGCTCTTGGTAACATCGAAAAAATGCCACAATCCACCTTTGACGAGATCGTTGAGAAATATGTGGAAATGAATATCGCCCATCCCTTCAGAGAAGGAAATGGGCGCATTACTCGTATTTGGCTTGACCTGATTTTCAAAACAGAGCTTCGCAAGGTCGTTGATTGGAGCAGAGTTGATAAAGACGATTATCTTCTCGCTATGGAGCGTAGCCCCATTAAGGATATTGAGATCAAGCATATCTTGAGGGCTGCCTTGACCGATGACGTGGGTAGCCGTGAAGTTTACATGAAAGGTATCGACCATAGCTACTATTATGAGGGGTATACGACCTTTAAGACAGAAGACCTTTGAGTCGTGCGGAATATGAGCGGAATGTAGAAAAAATATAAAAAATATATGAAAAAATTGCAAAGGATTTCTTTGAAAAATCCTTCTGTTTGCCCATATTTTGCTTATTTTTGCATATTTTTTATTTTGCCCTAAGAATGGGGTTCAAGAGGCCGCTAGTTCGAATCTAGTCACTCGGACCAAAACGGGTAATTTCTTAGGAAATTGCCCGTTTTTCTTATGCTGAAAGTTATGAGATTATCTGTGATCTTCTGTGCGTTGCGTCGCGGTTGCTTTCCGTGGTTGATGGTGTAGGTGACTACACCATCTTTTTTTGCTTCAGTTACAGAACAGCGTTGGTCTGTCATCCGTCTGACGGCGTTTCTAAAAAAAGCAGCCATTCGCAAATGGCTGCTTTTTATAGCCCATCGGGGTGTAGAAACTCCTATGAAACGTTGTCTGCTTTACATTGAATAATCGTATGAAATGACCTCAGCTCCACAGCATCACTTGAATGAATTGGCAGGAGATGAAAAGGGAAATTAGGAGCATTCCTATGATATACAGGATCCTAAGCCACAGCTTTTCACGGGGGAGCCTCTTGGACAGGACTGCGGATATCACCGTCACACAAAAAGTGATAGAGAGCCAAAACAGTCGGGTAAAATCATTTGCACTAAAGTAGTCATGGATCATGTTCCCGGATGCATCAACGATGGGACAACCACAGCCGAGCCAATCTGCAAGGAATCGGTGATTTATCAAACTGTAAGGGACGAACAAAAATGCGAACAATAAAAGGGGCGAAATCAGTACGCCTATTTTTTTGATCGACTTCACGCAAAGACACTCCTTTCACTGTGATTAGGCCGTTGGGGCGGTTAGTCGCCTCTTTTTTCAACCTTGGGAAGCTCTGATGAAATCGCCGAGAGCAATCGGCGAGAGATTTTGTTCCAAATTGTGGTTTGGAAAACCCAGGAATACTTTGTGTATTTCAAGTTTTTCAAACCGAAAAGTTGGGACAAAAGATTCGCTGAGTGCCGACGGCTATTTATTCAGAGTTTCCCTTGTATACTTGGGGTAAAATCGCAGGGTAAAGCTCTTGGATCTGACCGC
>JAZRGR010000135.1:0-4509 GCA_045644345.1 Faecousia sp.
GTTGGGGTTGGCGGCATTGAGGATCTTTACATTGTCCTCTACCTCCATGCCCAGCTTCTTGTACTCGTCGTGGTACTGCCACAGGTAGGAGTGGACCTCGTGGAGGGAGAACCGCTTGACCAGCAGATCCTTGACTCTCTCCTCGACGCTCTTTTCCAGACCCATGCGGACGGGATACAGGGGAGATACAGCAGTATGAGGTCCGAAATTATCGTAGCCGTAGATACGGGTGATCTCCTCGATCAGATCCGCCTTAAGGGTGACATCCTTGGTTGCACGCCAGGAGGGAACCTTGACGGTGAAGGTGCCGTCCTTTGCCTCTACCTCGAAGCCCAGAGCCTTGAGGGTGGTCTCGATATGCTCGTTGGTGATGGCATCGCCGATGCCGGTGTAGCGGTCTACATAGGCTTTGTCAATGGTCAGAGTCTTGCGCTCATAGGTCCGGCGGTAGTCGTCTGTCAGGGAGGAGATGACCTTGGCACCGCTGTCGATGTCGGTGAGCAGCTTGACGAAACGGGCAATGGCCATAGTGGTCATTTCGGGGTCCAGGGTCTTCTCGTACCGCTGGGAAGCGTCGGTGCGGTGGGACAGTCTGGCAGCAGACTTGCGGATGGAGACGGGATCGAAGCAGGCAGATTCCAGAGTCAGTGCGGTGGTATCAGCCACGATCTCGGAGTCCAGACCGCCCATGATACCGGCAATGGCAACAGGCTCGTCGCCGTTGCAGATCATAAGGGTTTTGTCGTCGATGCTGCGGTCTACATTGTCCAGGGTACGGAAGGTGAAGGGCTCTGCAAACTTCTTGATACGGATCTTCTCTACCTTACGGGAGTCGAAGGCGTGCATGGGCTGACCCATTTCCAGCATCAGATAATTGGTCATATCCGTCAGGAAGTTAATGGCACGCATGCCGCAGTAGAACAGACGGATCCGCATGGCTGCGGGGCTGACACTGACGGAAACGTTGTCGAACTTTAAACCGGAGTAACGCAGGCAGTCCTCGTCCTCGATCTTAATGTCCAGGGCAGGAAGCTCTGCATATGCAGACAGATCGGCGGTAGCCAGGGGCTTCAGCTCACGGCCTGCCAGGGTAGCAAACTCACGGGCGATGCCGTAGTGACCCCACAGGTCGGGACGGTTGGTCAGGGACTTGTTGTCTACCTCGAATACGATATCATCAATGGGGAAAACGGACTTGATGTCGGTGCCGTTGGCAATGGAGGGATCCAGATCCATAATGCCTGCATTGTCATCGCTCATGCCGATCTCCTTCTCGGAGCAGCACATACCGCAGGACATAAAGCCTGCCAGGGGACGGGGAGCAATGGTGATGTCACCCAGGCGAGCGCCTACCTTGGCGAAGGCGGTCTTCATGCCGACACGGACATTGGGAGCACCGCAGACCACGTCTACCAAGTCAGCCTCTCCAATATCCACCTTTAACAGATGGAGCTTCTTGGACTGGGGATGGTCCTCTACGGACTTGATCTCAGCAACTACAACGCCCTCCAGGTCGCTGCCCTTGTAGAAGATCTCGTTCTCTACCTCGGCGGTAGACAGGGAGAACTGCTGGATCAGCTTGTTAATATCCAAACCGGACAGATCCACGTAGTCGCGGATCCAATTCATAGAAATATACATACTCTTATACCCCCATTCCTTACTTGTCGTCGGTGAACTGATCCATTGCGGTCAGTGCGCCGCTGTTCAGATCACGGATGTCCTTGACACCGTACTTCATCATAGCCAGTCGGGTCAGACCCAGACCGAAGGCGAAACCGGTGTATACATCGGGGTCAATGCCGCCTTCACGGAGGACATTGGGATGGATCATACCGCAGGGACACAGCTCCAGCCAACCGCTGTGCTTGCAGGAGGGACAGCCCTCGCCACCGCAGATCTGACAGCTGATATCCAGCTCGAAGCCGGGCTCCACGAAGGGGAAGAAGCCGGGACGGAGACGGACCTTGAGACCGTAGTTGTCGAAGACCTCGCTGAGCATGGTTTTCATGGAATAGATCAGGTTTGCAATGGAGATATCCTTGCCAACCATGACACCCTCCATCTGGAAGAAGGTGTTCTCGTGGCAGGCATCGGTAGCCTCGTTACGGAAGCAACGACCGGGGAACACGGCCTTAATGGGCTTGCCTTCGTTGATGAGGGCATCCTTGTACTTCTTGTAGATGGCATTCTGGGCAGCGGAGGTCTGGGTCTTGAGGAGCTGACCGTTGTCCAGATAATAGGTGTCCTGCATATCACGGGCAGGGTGGAACTTGGGGATGTTCAGGGACTCGAAGCACTCGTAGTCCGTAACGATCTCTGCATAGTCCTCTACATTGAAGCCCATGGAGCGGAATACCTCTTCGCATCTTCTCTGTACCAGGGTCACGGGATGGTAGGAGCCTCTGTCCAATACGGGGGGTACGGACATATCGAACTGCTCTACGCTGTCCAGCTCCTTCTGCAGTTCCAGCTTCCTCAGCTCCTCGGTCTTAGCCTCCATCTTTTCTGTAGCATAGGTCTTGAGCTCATTGACTTCGCTGCCGAAGGTCTTCTTCTCCTCCGGGGACAGGGAACCCATGACCTTCATGAGACCGCTGATGTGCCCCTTCTTGCCCAAGAATTCCACTCTCAGCGCATCTAAATCCTGGATCGACGCAACACGCCCATAGGCTTCGTCGAATTGTTCTCTTACGACTTGAATTGCCTGACTCATAAAATAGCCTCCTAAATATTACCCTTCCGCCTCTGAAGAACGGGCGGAAATGATCTCAAAGCTCCTCTCCCATTGTGGTAGCTCGCTTTTCCGTAAATATCCAATATACCACCGGGGAAAAGTATCCAATTAGGATTATTGTATCATACAAAAATCCAAATTTCAAGAAAATTTTATTTCCTTCCTCTTCTTCTGCGCTTTCCGCAGCAAGAAGGGGGTATGTAGGGTGATTGCTATATAGCAAGGACTTGTCCGCCGGGAGGAGCGTGTCATTGCTTGTTCCGCCCGGCCATACGCTGTGCTCTGCGACGCTCTCTTTCTCTCTGCTTTTGCCACTGCCTCAATGAGATCCATGGCTTATACAGAATTGCGATACAGGCTGCAAGTACCAACAGATTGGAGCACAGCACGATTACGAAACAGACCGTGCTAACCTTAAGAAAGCACCCACTCCCTCCGAAAGCGATCAGCCAGCTTGCGACCACAGCAGAAACACCTCTGTTTTCTACACGGCCTGTGACTTCAACAGGGATCAAAAGCAGGAATATGAGCCCTACTATCAAAATTTCCCATCCTGCACCAAGCAAATACAGCACAATACCTTGCAGACCTATAGAAGCATTGGCAACGCCCAGTAGCCAAGTCCTTCGCCTAAGCCCTTGAGGCTCCACAGTATGATCGTTCATCTGTCTAAGGCTCCCTTCCATAGTTTTGCCTTTTCGATTGTATTACAGCCGGGGAGAGAATGCAGTCTCAGCAAATAAAACTGCCGTAGCCATTGGGGTTGTTCTTCTATGGTCTCATATAGCTTGACAAGTGTTCTTTTCCCAATTCGTCTATCTAACACGGCAAACATTCGCACAAGTGGGTTCTGTGAGTGAATGCTGTCTTGTATGCTTTGGTTACGATACACCTCTAAGGCTTGGCAAAATTCCTCATCCGTATATTCTGTCCGTTTGTCCGGAGGGTACTTGTCCATTAAATCCCAAAATTCAGCCCAATATTCCCCGATTCCGGTCGGACTCCTATTTGTGCGATACCCATTGTTGATAAAATATGTATTGACTGTTTCCCAAGAGAACCGTTTTACCTGTACTCCGTCTATCCAAATCTCAAAAACGTGACATCCGTCCATGCCGACATAAGCGGTACAACCATAACGGAGTCGACCTCGAAGTGCAGGGGCAAGCATATCTTGTTCAAGATACTTTCTCACTCCACTCCAGGAACCGAGAATTTTCCCCATACAATCCCTCCTTGTCAAATTCAAGGTTGCCTAATAGAGTATATCACAAACCGGCTTTGCTTTCAATGATATATTGCTTATTGCCATATACATGAAGATCCCCGCTGAATTCTCAGCAAGCATCGTGCATCAGATTGATCGGCATTACGGGTGGATGAGATCCATCTTTCAACTTCGCTGAGGGAAACGAAAAATCCGAACGCTTTCCCGATGAGGAAAATGTTCGGATTATTCTTGTATGTGTAAGAACCCTAATTTTAAAACGCTGCGACCCTCGGGGGTCGTTTTCCCTGTTAAGGCGGGTCGCTTTTCCTTTAAGGGGGGTCGCTTTTAGACCGAGAGGGGGTCGGAATTTTCACAGAGGGGGTCGCGTATTTTTTTATACTATTTAACACACAGAACCGTCCCCCTCGTATAATGGAGTCGTAGCTCAATGTTGTTCAAAGTGTGAACCTGTGCTACACTGTAGAGGATGCTGTGGATCGGTTTCCGTCCCCTACCACTCGATGGTTTAGCACAGGCTCCGACCACAGCCCTTTGCAGGATT
>JAZRGR010000136.1:0-12976 GCA_045644345.1 Faecousia sp.
TCGGCACTCAGCGAATCTTTTGTCCCAACTTTTCGGTTTGAAAAACTTGAAATACACAAAGTATTCCTGCGTTTTCCAAACCTCAATTTGGAACAAAATCTCTCGCCGATTGCTCTCGGCGATTTAATCAGAGCTTCCCTATTATTCAATTAAAAGTAGACATTCGCAAAAAGGCTACTTTTTATAGCCCTTCAGGGCGTAGAAACTCGTATGATACTAGGGAAACTCTGAATAAATAGCCTTCGGCACTCAGCGAATCTATTGTCCCAACTTTTCGGTTTGAAAAACTTGAAATACACAAAGTATTCCTGCGTTTTCCAAACCTCAATTTGGAACAAAATCTCTCGCCGATTGCTCTCGGCGATTTAATCAGAGCTTCCTTAACTTAGGCTGTTGTCGGTAGACCTACCGACAACAGCTTTTGTTGTGCACCAAGGGATAGCTGTTTATAAGGGTACCTACGGCTTACCGGTGGGAATAAGTCACAATAGCGACTTGTTCAGCAGACATTACAAAAGGTTCCGTGAAAGGTGACGGCTTTTCATTGAATAACAGCATTAAAAATGACCCTTTCCACCCATGATTCCTCTGCGATGGTGGGAGGAGCTGCTCTCGGATGTGCTTCCTTCGGATTCGGCTGAGTCTGAAGCACCGGTTGCGTTGCTGTCAGAGGTATCGCTATCTCCGATGGAAGTAGAAGAGGAGCCTTCGGTGGTATGGGATTGGGTTTCTCTCTGGGTAGTGGTGGGCTGAGTCGTACTCTCTGTAGGAATCTTTGTAGTGGTCATGGTGGGCTCAGTGAGGGAAGGATCCTCCGTAATCTTGCCGTTATTGTCATCGGAAACATTTCCTCTCCCACCGCAACCTGTCAGGATGGTGGTTAGCAGAAGGACACTGCATACAAGTGCGATTGCTTTTCTCATGATAATCCTCCATTTGTTTAGTGTTGCAGGGATAGTATTGCACTCTTTGCGAAAAATAAACGATAGGAAATTGAAATGGTGAAAAATAGTTGCCGTTTTTTGTTGACAAACAATAGTCATATATACTAAAATAGTATCAATCAATCTGAGCAGAGAGGAGTGGAAAGAAATGGATATGGAGCGTAAGGACCTGTTTGAGCAGGCACCTGTAGCACAGTGGACAGAGACCCTTGAGCCTAAGCAGACAGAAGAGGCTCCCGTTCCTCAGATCGAGGATCCTCCTATTCCGGAACAACCGGCAGAATTGCCTATGACAGAACAGGCATATCCCCGTGTCCCATATGAGCAACAGCCTACGTCCTGCCCCGGTGAGCAGGAACCGATGTACGACAGACCTGCCTCCGATTATGGATATGATCCATACGAAACGGTACAGCAAGCCCCTTACAGATGTGATCCATACGAAACGGCACAGCAAGCCCCTTACGGATACCCTCCCAGAGAGCCCCAAGGCAACCCTTATGATAGGTCGTACTATGGCAGACCCGGTTACGGTCAGTCCTATGCACCGAATCAGCAGCCCTATTACACCGGCAATTATGTTCCCTTGATCCGAGAGGCTGCCCACACACCTATGATGCCCTATACACCTTATACGCAGCCGACACCTATTGTACGCAAGAATAATAAGACTGTTACAGCCTTGATCTTGGGAATCATTGCGATGGGTGTGCTGAACTTTATGCCCTTTGTAGCGCTGATACTGAGTATCGTCGGTGTTTGTACCGGATATTCGGGCTTGGTGCAAGGAGAGCTTACAAAGGGCAAGAGGATCTGCGGATATATAGGGCTGGCACTGGGGATCATTGGTCTGATCCTGTCGGTTACCATGCTGATTACGTTGCTTACTCTGTCTATTCGGGCAATCAGAGCCGTAGCTGACTCTGCCAACAGCATTATCAGATAAACTTAATTATATTATTTACATTTGGAGGTAATTATGGAAGAAATGAAGAAGATCCCCGAGCGTTCCGCCGTTGAGGAACAGTACAAGTGGGCGATCCATGACATCTACGCAAGCGATGAGCTGTGGGAGGCCGATCTGCTGAAGGCCAAGGAGCTCCTCCCTGTCTATGCAGGCTTTGCAGGCAAGCTGGGACAGAGTGCACAGGCTCTGTATGATTTCCTCAAGATGGAAGAGGACACCGGTATCCTGGCAGATGCTCTGGGCAACTATGCAATGCGCCGTTCCGATGAGGACGCCCGTGATTCCAAGTACCAGGCTATGGTCGGCAGACTCATGAGCACCTATGTGGAGCTGAATGCTGCATCCAGCTTCGCAACTCCCGAGATCATGGATATTCCTGACGAGAAGATGGAAGCTTTCTATGCAGAGCTCCCTGAGCTGGAGCGGTATCGCCGTCTGCTTACCAATATGCGCCGTCGTCGTGCACACACCCTGTCTCCTGCTGAGGAGAAGCTCCTGGCTGCAGCAGGGGAGATGGCAAACGCTCCCGACACCATCTACGGCATGTTCTGCGATGCAGATATTACCTTCCCCGATTGTGAGGATGGCGAGGGCAAGAAGCACCCCCTGTCTCAGGGTACCTATATTTCCTATATGGAGAGCTCCGACAGAGCCCTCCGCAAGAGTGCCTTTGAGACGCTGTACCGTACCTATGGCAGCTTCAAGAACACCATTGCATCTATTCTGAATGCGCAGGTCAAGCAGCTCCAGTTCTTTGCCCAGGCACGGAAGTACGGCTCCTCTCTGGAGGCATCCCTGGACCGCACCAATGTTCCTGTGGAGGTCTATAAGAACCTGATCGAGGCAGTGCATCAGAATATGGACAAGATGCACCGCTATATGGACCTGCGGAAGAAGCTCCTGGGTGTGGACGAGCTCCATATGTATGACGTTTACAGCCCCTTGGTTGAGGGTGTAGATAAGAAGGCTACCATCGAAGAGGCCAAGCAGACCGTTTATGAAGCATGTGCGCCTCTGGGTGAGAAGTACCGTGCCATCCTTAAGGAAGGCTTCGAGAACCGTTGGATCGACGTATTCGAGAATGTGGGCAAGCGTTCCGGCGCCTATTCTGCCGGTGCAAGAGTCCATCCCTTTGTTCTGCTGAACTATACCGGTACTCTGGACAGTCAGTTCACCCTGGCACATGAGATGGGTCACGCCCTCCATTCCTACCTGTCCAACAAGACCCAGAACCCTGTTGACTCCGACTACGTGATCTTCGTAGCAGAGGTTGCCTCTACCTGCAACGAGGCTCTGCTTATGGAATACCTCCTTGCCCGTACCACGGACAAGAAGGAGAGAGCCTATCTTATCAACCACTTCCTGGAGCAGTTCCGTACCACCCTGTACCGCCAGACTATGTTCGCTGAGTTCGAAATGAACATTGGCAAGATGGCCCAGGAGGGCACCAGCCTCACTCCTGATGTCCTCTGCGGTGAGTACCGCCGTCTGAATCGCCTGTACTATGGCGAGAACACCGTTCTGGATCCCGAGATCGACAACGAGTGGATGCGAATCCCCCATTTCTATTACAACTACTATGTATTCCAGTATGCTACCGGCTATGCCGCTGCTATCGCCCTGTCCCGCCGGATCCTTAAGGAAGGTGCACCTGCTGTAGAGGACTACCTGGGCTTCCTGTCCGGCGGCTGCAGCAAGAGCCCCATCGACCTGCTGAAGGGCGCAGGCGTGGATATGAGCACCACCAAGCCTGTTGAAGAGGCTCTGGCTCTCTTCGGTGAGCTCATCGACGAGATGGAAGCTCTCATGCAGGACTGATCCATGGTTGATATTTACATTCCTACCCTCCTGACCTTTGCCAATAATAATATTTTCACAGGTAGCTGTGGCAATATGCGATTCCGCATTGCTCCCAATATCGTTATGGCAACTCCCAAGGAGGTAGACATGGAGGCAAGCTCCATGTTTGCAGAGATCTGGCACGGTGAAAAGTGTTACGACCTCAGCGAAATGGAACAGTCCCAAACCTTCCCCATGTCCGAAGAGGGCAGGGTAGCCATGAAGGCTTGGTTAGAAGAAAACGCATAAAAAACAAGCTGTTACAGACTGTGATCCGGTCTGTAACAGCTTTGTTTTTATGGACAAATCTGAGTATGTGTCGAAAAATGCGATTTCTTAAAAAAATTCGTGCATTTTAATGTAAAACAACTTATGGATATACTACCTATGATTGGGAGTCCGATCGGGGAGCAGAGGTAGATTTTGTGATCCAACGAGAGGGGAAGCTGATCCCCGTGGAGGTAAAGTCTGCCGATAACACCCGGGCCAAGAGCCTGAAGACCTACATGGACACCTATAAACCGGACTATGCCATCAAGCTCTCCACCAAGAATTTCGGATCAGAGAACAGAGTGAGGACGATTCCTCTCTATGCTACCTTCTGCATATAAGAGATAAGGAGAACAGACAGCTTCTCGTTACCCGTATGCATTTTTGTTAAAACCACCGGAGCTTGTCTATATTCGTAGGGGACGGTCTTGTGCCCTTCCGCCGGTACAGCTTCTCGTTACCCGTGTGCATACCGATGAATGGAAAGACATGCAAATTTGATGCTTTCTACCTCTTATGGAAATGCAAACGGGTTAGGGTACTGCCACGGAAGGTTACAAGACCGTTCCCTGTGAATATGCTTGGAGATGTATTCCTAATGACACAATTTGTACGGGTGACGGCGGTGCGGTTTTCTCTCCTTCTTTCAGTCACCTCACCGGTCAGTGGGAGGTGCCGGTCTGTACAAGCTTCAAGCGGACCCACAAATCGGAAGTTGAAAGGCTGAAGAATATTTCAGGGAAAGAATTGACTTTTTGCCATATTTATGGTAGTAATATAATAGGATTTTATGACTTAGGAGGCATATGAATGAAAGTAAATGTTTATTTCAAGCGGTTTCTTTCCCTGCTCCTTGTTGCAAGCGCACTCATAGGGCTATTGCCTGTGGGAATGGTGCCGGAGAGCAAGGCCATAGAGGGTCTGCCGGAGGAGAAGCCCGCCACCCGCGCCGTGACAAACGGGCAGTATCCCCATTGGGATAATGATAAGGACGGCACTCTGTCCATCCTTGCTGTGGGCAACAGCTTCTCCACAGATGCCCTGCAGTATGTTGCCCAAATTGCCAACAAGCTGGGGATCAGCTCTGTTTATCTGGGCAATCTGTATATTGGCGGATGCACCCTTGCGACCCATGCATCCAATGCCAAGAACGACTCTGGGGCATATACCTATTACACCACCACCAACGGTACTTGGACAACCAACAACAGCTACAAGATGAGCACCGCCCTTGCATCCCGGAGCTGGGACTTCGTGACCATTCAGCAGGCGAGCCCCGACAGTGGCAGAGTCGAGACCTACAATGCAGACTTGACCAACCTCATCGCCTATGTGAAGACCAAGGTGAAGAACCCCAACACCTTCAAGCTGGCATGGCACATGACATGGGCTTACCAAGGTGGCTCCAGTAAGCTCTCAAGCTCTGTATATTCCGACCAGAATGATATGTATAAGAAAATCCTTGCTGTCGTGAACAGCGATATCATCGTCGGCAACAAGGACATTGATATTATCATTCCCACGGGAACGGCGATCCAGAATCTCCGCTCCTCCTTCCTGGGAGACACCCTTACCAGAGACGGCTATCATTTGTCCTACGATGTGGGCAGATATACGGCAGGTCTCATGTTCGTCAAGCAGCTCACAGGTCTGTCTATTGACAATATGATGTGGAAGCCAAATGTCACCGTAAGCGGAAATACTTATACTGTAGACGGTGAAGAACGCTTCCTGGCGATTGAAGCAGTAAACTTTGCATTCAAAACCCCCTTCACGAAAACCGGCTCCCATTATACAGGAACGGAAACCCCGGGATGGCAATTCGTTCAGATCAATCCGGGCTTCAACCTTCACAAATACTGGTATTCTACCGGTGACTTTCATACCAATATGGCCACTACTTCATCGAAGGGTGTGGATAATGCGGAGGAGTACTGCTGTACACCGAAGCTGTCGAAAACCGGCGAGAGGGCTTTCAATCATTATCTGCCTGTAGGATCTATTATTGTGGTGAAGAGTGCCTATGTGTACAGACCGGAAGGCTGGGTATCCGCAGGAAAGCAGACCGGCACCAGACCGGGAAAGGTCAATGATACCTATGTTCTGGTTACAGAAGAATGGTGGGGCAGCTTCACACAGCGCGCCTTCAATTTGGGCAAGGATGACGGTACCGATTGGTCCTCCAGCATGGATCAGAATAAGTTTAACGATTACTTCCGTATCTACATCCCTATTGAGGTCGTAACCAAGTATTACTATCAGCTTGATGTGGATTTTACCTACAACACATACTGGAATTCCGTAAACGCTACGACCATTAGAACAAACCCAACGGCTGAAAATGACAAAAAGTTCTACTCCTGCTCTCTGCCCACAAAAATCTCTGTTCTGGATCCCCTGAGCGGCACAAGGAGCGACGCCAATATCTCCGATCGCCGCTTCGCAAAGACGGACTTCCCGCTGGGGGAAGGCCTGATCTCACTCAGAAACGCATATAAAATGCGTCCTGACGGTTGGATAGGTTCCGCCGCTACTGCTTCGACAGCCCGTCCCGGTGAAACCCAGAACCCTCTATTCACAGCAGACAGTAATTGGTGGAAAGATTGGACCCACCGCGGCTTTAACATATCCCTTGACAACGAAGCTGCCATAACCGAGAAAACAGAAGCCAATATGAAGGAATGGATATTCCGACTCTTCCTCAGACGAGAGAACTTCCCCTGCGCACAGGAGCTGGAGAAGGAGCTTGCCACGGCAGAGAAATATGTTCTCCGAGGGAATCGAGACGGTCTCTTCCCGGATGCGTTGTACAATCAGTTCTTACAAGCTGTAAAGACTGCGGAGAGCACCTTCCTCCATATAGGCGGCTCTGTCAGGACCATTCCCCTTGCTCCGGCAAACATCAAGACCCTCCTGGAACAGGAGAAGAATGTTGCTGCCCATAATCTGAAGAAGCTGGTGGATCAGCTTGCCTATTACGAAAGCGGAGTAGACAGTAGCTCCTTTATCGATCTGCCTGTTGAGATCCTGGACTTCCGTGCAGACGGTCTGCTCTTTGATAACTACAACGTATCCAATCCCTACTCTCTGTCTACCGCCTCTCCCACTACGATCACCAATGCTCTGACCGGAGCTACGCTAAACCGTCCCGGCAATGCGGTAAGCGGCGTTAGTATCATCGAGAACCTGACCCTGCCGGAGCTGGTAAACGGCGAGCTTATCTACAGAAAGGAAACGGTAGACTATATTGCCCATGCCTTTGCACAGAAGATGTATACCTTCAGCGATACAGCCCATGTTCCCACCTCCTTCCAAAACAGCTATTTCCAGGAGAAGTGGAACAACCTGTTCATGGAAAAGATCACAGGGGGCTTCGGTCAGACGGATATGGCTGCCAGATTGGGCTCTTGGTCCGATACCATGAAGAAGGTAGGCATCAATCAGGGCTTAGACGGCAAAGTGGAGGGCACCAACGGTGGCAAGCTTTATTACTCTCAGGTCACCACAGCCTATGACCTTGCCTATTATATGCTGAACAATATTTGGCGCCGCACCGATGCCACCGACCCCTTGGTAGATGCAAGCGGCGCTGCCTTGAAGCGGAAGGACGGACAGCCTCTGACCTACAACACGGTGATTCCCGAGATAGATACCATCCGTCTGCTAAAGAACGGCAACATGTACTCCTTCCAGTCCGACAAGGATGTGGCAAGAGACCTTGCCTCCGGCACATTGGTCAATACCAACAATACGAAGCTCACATTCTCTCCCAAGCTGAATGCGGCCTCAGAGCTGGGCTTTGAGAGCAATAGCATCTACGGCCCTCTCACCACAGGCACAGCCAGCGGGCGAAGTAACACCATGGATTACTATGCAAACTATTGCTATATGATCCATGCAAAGGGCGCTTTCGTATACTACAAGGGCAAGAAGCTGGAATTCACCTTTACAGGTGACGATGATGTTTATTTCTACATTAACGGAAAGCTGGCCTGTGATGTTGGCGGTATGCACGCTGCAGTGACCCGTACCAGGTATCTCAACGATATTGCAGACGACCTGGGACTGGTAGACGGCGATATCTGTACCTTCGATATGTTCCTGGTGGACCGTCATGTCAGCGAGGTCAACCTGAACTTTACCACCAATATTGAGCTCATGGCGGCAGAGGCCATTACCACAGAGCCTCAGCGTGATTTCACTACCGGCACGACCATCTCCAACAACGCTATCGTTGCAGATGGCTCAGAGGTTGCCTTTTCCTTCGATCTGCTCAATCGCAGCGACTACCATCTTGCAGATATTACCTTCCAGAACAATGAGCTGGATTCCTATCTCTCTCCGGATTCTCTGCGGCTGAATTATGTGGACGGCAACAGCTTGGATGAGCAGGTAGGGAATCTGACGATCACCTACACCTCCTACAATCCTTCTACGGGGAAATACACTGCCAATAAGCCAACGGTCTATGATGCTACGGAATATGAGACCCTAAGGGGGATCATACAGGAGGCAAGACAGTCCAACAATGTTACTTACCTTACGGATCAAGCCCATCAGATCAGCGGTCTCACCGCCACCCAGCTCATGGAGCTGTTGGCACTGGGCATTCCCTGCAATGTGCGGCTGAGTATCTATGGCTTCCATCATACGGTCTATGCCGATGTAGGCACATACAAGAACGAGGTCAACTCCATATCCTACCCTGTAAAGCCCGATGGCTCTTTGGGAACGCCCATCTTCGGTACAGCATCCACCACAGTACGGGCACAGAAAATGGAGAGCTATGTAGAAGCCCCTCTCCGTGTGGTCATGGACTACGGCAAGCCTGTAGAATTCGGTGCAGAGGATGTTCGGGCCTTGATCCACACTGCCAAGGGAGCTTCTGCCCACTGTATTGGTATGAACACCCAGGGAAGCTACGGACAGATCCTGGACTATAAGCCCAACGGCATGATCATGACCACCCACGGGGATACCTACGAATCCTCCAACGGCATCTATGAGCATCTGGATACCAAATACCGCTTTACTCTCACCCGCCTCTTAGAGGAGGTTGAGCAGATCAATACCGTCTTCGAGATCCGAGAGCCCGGTGTTACTGCAACCTGGTATCTCATGGTGTCTGTAGAGATCATACCTGCCACCATGGTCTACTACGAGGCAGAGGACTTTACGGAGAAGGTCTTCTCCTATGAGGAAAAGACTGCCGATGGGGAGAAGAATGTCTTTGATGTGGTCAAGCAGGAGGATGCCGATCGGCTGAATGATACAGCGATCCATGCCTATCAGTCTTCTCTCGATCCCACGGGTGACAAGAGTGTCCTCTATTTCGGATATAACCAATCCACCCTGGATACCGCAAGATACACGAATAATCCTATTTATAACAAGAAGAACTATGACACGAACTCTGTTTGGAGCGGCACCGCGGGCTATACCCTTAACATTGCCAACGGGGTGCTGAACTATACCGCTTCCCCTGCCAATACAGATACCTGGACATATATCTCCACCGGGACCGGTTTTAGCGGCTTGAGCTTTGCTCCCGGTGCAGATGATTGGTTTGAGATCCGAATCAAGATCAATGATCTGGCCGCCTTGAGTAATCCCGGTGTGATCAAATTTGACTTGGAGCTTCATAAGGACAGCAGCCATGTGTATAAAATAGCCCACACATCCCAGGTGGTTGCATCCGGAAGCTTGGATACTAATCAGTACTATACCATTCGATTCCCCATGCCCATGAATTCCGGATGGGCAAATACAGACACAAGAACCTATCTATCCTACGGACAGATCGGTACAGCGACGCGCTTTGTCTTCATACCTACCGGAATAAAGAACGGCTCTAAGCTGAATTGCGCGATAGATTATATGTACATCGGACCTCGTGAGAAGCTTCCCTCTGTGCAGGATCGGCATCTGATGTTTGACTTCGGGAATTCTGCAGCGGAGCAGTATCGGTACCAGTCCGAGATTTATAATGGCATCAATTACGCTTTGGGGACAAATTGGATGTATACGGCTAATCGTACATCCGGTGTGTCTGTGGAAAACGGTGCTATGAAGATCACCCATAATCTCAACGATAAAGATCACTTCTCCTATGTTTACACCAATTCCACACCCATTGACCACGCTCTGAAATTCTCCCCCTCTGTCCGGGATTATTGCCAGGTCAGATTGAAGATCGAAAATGCCAAGGCAGTTCAGGGTACTACGCCTTACTTTGGTTTGTATTTCTCCTGTGAAAATGCAGAGGTTTCCAATTCTACAAGGGAAATCAAGGACTTTACCCTGGAGAAATACCCTGTGGGACAGTGGTTTACCCTCACCTTCCCTATTACCAATTCCCTGTGGTATGAGGCAGAGACCATTTCGGGCATCCGTATGGAGCTGGGAAATATGGAAAGTTCCAACGGTCAGAGCCCCATTTTCTATGTGGATTACTGTTATGTAGGACCCACTCAGCCCCAGGATCTCACGACAAATCATAGTGCTGAGGTATACGGCTATGACAGCAGCTACACCGATGACTGTGGTCTGTCTGACGGCGAGAGCCTGTTCATTGAAGGACAGGGCATAAGAAACAACGATTCTGTCATGACCTACTCTGAGGCAAGCTTCACCTTTATGGGCACGGGCTTCGACCTCATCAGTCGTACGGGCAATATGCAGGGCACCATCCGCGTCACGGTTTATGATACCAAGGGCGAAGCAGAACGAAAGCTGACCGTGGATAATAAGGGTGAATTGGAGCTCTATCAGATCCCTGTGGTCAGCATTGAGGATCTGCCTTACGGAGAGCATCGGGTCGTGATCGGTGTCAATAAGGCTCTGACCTTTACGGGGGCCCTCGCTTCTTTGAGTCGTGGAGGCGAATTCTACCTGGACGCAGTGCGGATCTATGATCCCGTTGTTGCCCGAGAGAATATTCTGACTGCTTATGTACAGGACAAAGAAGCCTATCCCTACATCAAGGAGGTTCGCGATGTGCTTCTGTCCGCCGATGCTTTCAATGCCCTGGTGGGTGAGTCTAACGGCGCTGTATTCGTAGATCAGGCAGAGGAAAAGCCTTCTTACCCCGAGATCCCGGCTCCCGATGGCAGTGAGCCTACGGAGTATGTACCCATTGATCCCGAGACAGGTAAGCCTGTAGAGTCCCTGCCTGTTGACCCGGATTTGAATGTGGATAATCACATAACGGATCGGATCATCACCTACGAAAAGGTTGGTCCTAAGAATGAGGTCTATTTGGGCAGTGGGCAGAGCATTGCATTCAAGCTCCGTCTGAACACATCCCAGGTGCCTGTAAGCATCGATGTTGGGGCTAAGGCGATCAATGAGGGAGATGCTCCGGTGCTGTCAGTGGGATATACCACTGTAGGCGATACTCAGGCGAGCGCTCATGTATGGACTGTGAATACCAATACCTCCATGTACTATCCCACAACCATTGGGACCAACAATTTTGCTACGGATGTATTGGGCAAGTATCTGTATCTGGTTATTACCAATAAGGGAACAGACAGCGTCCTGTCTATCACAGATATCAAGTTCGCCTATGATACGGAGCCGACTCTGCTCCAAGAAGGACAGCCTCCTGTGACTCGTTCCGCTCCTGTGGGAGATTTGGTGAGCTTTACGGTAGACGGTGGCTTGGCAGAGGCCGTGCAGAAGGTTTTGGACGCCGAACTGCCCATGGATGAGCCCGAGATCCTTGACGAGACCATTGGGATCCGACACACGCTGAATCTGGCAAGCGATATTGCGGTGAACTATGTGGTAGAACGGGCTGTGGTCGATGCTTACGATTCCGCTGTTCTGGAGGTCAAGGTCCCCGTCTATGAGGGCAATGCCCTTGTGGGATATGAAACCGTGACCCTGGAGCCTGTGGACAAGGGGTATTACTACTACTTCATTTTAGAAGGTCTCACAGCGGTCCACATGAACAACATGCTGGAGGCTACCCTCCGCTTGGAGAAGGACGGAGTCAAGACCGTATCCGCTACGGATGTGTATTCCATCGCTACCTATGCCTACGGTCAGCTGAACAAGACCGGGATCTCTGAGAGCCTGCAGAAGCTGTGCGCAGATCTCCTGCAGTACGGTGCAAGGGCGCAGATTTTCAAGGGATACCGCACAGAGGCTCTTGCAGACAGCCTCATGACCGCGGAGCAGAGAGCCCTTGTGACGGATCTTGCAACCGTGACCTTCGGCAACACCTATGCCGTAGGAACAGAGCTTGCAGAGCCTTCTGTTACCTGGATCGGTAAGGCATTGGAGCTGAACTCCAAGGTAGGGCTGAAGTTCGTCTTCTCCGCCCAAGGCTATGAAGATGCTGTAGAGGATCTGACCCTCCGGGTGACCTATGTGAATGCCGTGGGACAGACCTGCACCGCAGTGGTAGAGGGTCCTGTGGCATATAACCAGGCGGCGGCACAGTATGCCTTCCTCTTTGACGGTCTCACCGCCGCAGAGCTGAGACAGGCGGTAAAGGTGCAGATCTACAACGGAGACACACCTCTGTCCTGCGCCATGACCTACAGCGCAGATACCTACGGCAACGGCAAGACGGGCACACTCTTAGACCTGTGCAGAGCCCTCTTCGCCTACAGCGACAGCGCAAAGGCATATTTCGCCGGCTAATTCTATAGAGGAGTCCCGTGGGAACCAATCCTCCCACGGGACTCTTTGCAATGCGCCAAATTCCAATTTATGGAGCTGTTCGATTTCCGAATTTGTTCGTAGGGGCGACCTGTGGTCGCCCGCAAAATGTTTCGATTTTGTCGGAAATCTCGTGATAATCCCATAATTTCGTCATTGTCGTTTAACGACAATGACCGGGCGACCACAGTGTGTGGTGTAGTAAGATAGTATACACATTGTGTAATTACATGGTATACGGTTTCTGATATAATAAAGGCATACTAAATAGAAAGGAATAACAGGT
>JAZRGR010000137.1:0-5138 GCA_045644345.1 Faecousia sp.
GTGGCTGTCATTTCTTCCTTAGTTGGCAGGAACAACCCCTGCCGCGACTATAATTTCGTGAGCTTCCTCGGAAGTGATATAATCGAAGAACTTCTGTGCGCTTTCGGTAAGCTCGGCGCCCTTCTTGGTTACGAGAACGAAGGGGCGCTGAACTACATAACTGCCGTCCTTAATGGTTTCCTCGCTGGGTGCAATGCCATCCCCGGCGAGAGTCTTTACGCTGTCTTTGATAGAGGCAAGGGAGGCGTATCCAATCGCTGCGGGGTTGCTTGCTACAGTGGTGATCACGTCACCGGTAGAGGTCAACTCTTGACGATAAGCACACTTGTCCTTGGTGCCGGTAATATCCTCGAAGCCATCTCTTGTGCCACTGCCTGCTTCACGACCGACCAGCACGATTTCAGAGTCGTTACCGCCGACTTCTTTCCAATTCTGAATTTCGCCGCTGTAAATTTTAGCGATCGTTTCAACATCAAGATCATTTACGGGATTGGTAGGGTTAACAATGATTGCGATACCATCATAAGCAAGGATCGTGGCCTCAAGCCCGTTTGCTTTTTCTTCCTCCTTAAGGTTGCGGCTTGCAAGACCGATGTCGCATCTGCCCTCCAGAACTGCTTGAATACCTGCACCGGAGCCTGTTGCGTTATAGGTGACGGCAATGCCACTATCAGACTCGAAGGCTTCGCCCAAGGCGCCGATCACTTTGTTCATGGAGGTGGAGCCGTCGGTAGTGACGGTTTCTTTCGTGCCGCCGCATCCGGTTAGGGAACATACCAGAAGGCTTGCAATGACAAGCAAAGGGATCCAATTCTTCATATTCAAATACTCCTCTATTTTTGATTTAGAATTTTATAGCCTGTCTCTCGGCTACGATTTTATTCTATCCCCATTCTGTAAAATATGTAATCAAGTTCCTGTAAAATCAGAGTAAAAAACACGATGTTTCCCGGTTAGGGATTTCCGGTATTATTGAATGGGAGTGATCCTAAAGCAATCGTCAAAACTGGATGGGGGACGGTTCACTTGTGCAAAGCAGTATGCCTCCTCCTGCTGTGTGGGATCATCGGTATCTAATAAAACGTGACTTACCTCGTGGATGACGGTTGAAATTGTGTCCTTGACCGTCTGCATTTTTGGGGCAAAGCTCTCTACATACGCACCCATCCGCTCTACCCAATAGTCTCTTGGTTTCCTTTTCTTCGCAAGTGATAAGAATGGGAATCTTTCTGTCTATGATAATGTGTACCGAACAACGCGATCGTCTTTGCAAGCCAAGGCTTTCAGGACGATTTCTTTCCTTCAAGCATCAAGATACTCGAAGGAAAAAACACTGTATAATACCTGCAACCATGCAAAAACGGCTTTGAATAGCCGTTTTTACAGGTTCCACAGCTCAGCTGTGGGAATAAGTCGCTACTGCGACTTATTCAGCAGACATTATGATAGAATTGTGTGAAACGAGATTTTGCAATTTCCTATAGATGGAAGCATTTTGTTTCGTAAGGCTTGTGTTTTCTCCTGTTCAGTGCTACAATTAGATCATGAATATTTAAAAGGAGTTGCTTTCTGTGAAAAAATACTTGATTTCCCTTGTTTTCATTATGATTTTGTCTGTGATACTGAGTTGCTACTCTCTTGGTGCAAGCAGTCCACAGCCTACAACCAATAAGGGGGCTGTGTGTTCGCAGATCTGCCATTTTGGAGATGTTTATGTCCCTGTAGACGGACGGGATCAGGTGGACGGGATCCAGGGTATGGCCATTGCAGGGAACCAACTCTACACAGCAGTCACACGAAAGGGGTATCGGCTCCAGGATGGCTCCAGACCCTCGCTCTACACCACACTGACTCGGACAGATCTGAAAACCATGGAGCAAAAAACCATTGTCACCGACTATTATGATGACCCTAATCGGATCGGCATAGGACATGCCAATGACATGACCGCTGTAACAGACACGGTAAACGGTACGACATACACCTATGTCCTTGTAACCAGATATATCCGCAGTGCAACCCTCCTGCGGATCACGTCCGACGGTGTGATTGATAAAACTGCTGTGATCGTATGGAAGGGCGCTACAAATGACATGCAGGAGGAGATCGCTTCTGACCGAATGGGAACCTCCGGTCTGGCATTTACCTCTGTTAACAAGGGGATCGCCCGTTTGCTCATTGCTAATAAAAACAAGTTTTACAATGCTGAGATCAATCTCCGGGACATGACCCTTTGCGGATATTTGCAGGAGGCCTTTACCATTTCTGAGGAGGATATCAGTGGACAGATCCAAGAGCACTTCGGTGCCTACGGACAAAAATACGACGAAGGCAAGGGATCCGGCTGGGGGTATCAGGGAATCTCCTATGACAGGAACACCAATAAGATATTTCTTCCTATTACTGTTACAAAGGATGTTAATAACACCCACGAATACCGCGCAGCAGTACTTGTCTATGATAAGAATGGCAATTTGCTGCCCTCTGAGGGATTTGCATTCAATGAGACCTCTATGGAAATCGAGGGAATCGACTTCTATGGCTCCTATTTGTATTGGGACGCGATTTGCTATGAACCCATTGCATCGGATGGTATTCCGGAGGGGAACAGGGTATTCCGCATGTGGACGAAAGCGAATTTCACGTTTGACAAGACCACAGATGCCGATTCCTGGAGCTATAACAAAAACCGTATCTCTGATGTCTCTGTGTCTGATAGCCTTCTTTCCTTTACCCCTGCCAAGGTTACAGACGGCGGAAGTCCTTGGATCCGTAGAGAGCTAAACTTTTCGTTTCCCCAGGCAGATATGTTCAAGATCAAGTTCCGCATTGTGAACTGCGATGGAATAGACGGACGGATGCCCAAAATTCGCTTCCATGTATCCCAAGATGCAAAGAACTGGACATCTGTATCTGCCACAGCCACAACAGTGGGGGATTGGTATGTTGCCGCAGTTGCGATCCCTAATGCCATGAAAGAGGTCAATGTAAAATACTTGGAAGTAATGTTTGATGGTATTAACGGGAAAGATTCAACCAGCCGAATTTATGTGGATTATATCTATGCAGGTCCCGAATGGGTCGTGCCGGATGGACATAGCTATGTTTATAAGGCTACTAAGAAGCCTACTACCTCTGCGACGGGTACTCTAACCGGCACGTGCTCTGCTTGTGGGGTTACTACTACCATATCCTTGCCTAAGCTGAACACCGCTGACTATACCAAGACTGTAACCAAGGCTCCCACCTGTACACAGAAGGGTACAGACAGCTACAGGTGGAACATTACTACCTACGGCACTTTCACTTTTACAGCCACCACCGACGCTCTTGGACACCGCTACGAGGCTGAGGTTGTGACGGAAGCTACTTGCACCGAAACGGGAATTGAGGTTTACTCCTGCACCTGCGGCGACAGCTATACACAGACCCTTGCGACCTTGCCCCACGAAACAACATATGTACCCATGATTCCTCCCACCTGCACAGGAGAGGGACAGAAAGAACACTATCTGTGCGCAGGATGTGGGGAAATTTTTGCTGATGAGGCGGGGGAATATCCATTGCCCCAATGGTATTTGGCTATTGCATCCTTTGGACATCTGTGCCAACATATCGTCACCGAGCCTACTTGCACAACAAGAGGCTTCACTACATACATCTGTGCATGTGGTGAGGACTATGTCTCTGACGAGGTGGAAGCACTTGGACACACGGAGGTGATCCTTAAGGCTGTAGATGCTACTTGTACTACCGACGGTCTGACGGAAGGAAAGTACTGCTCTGTCTGTAACACTGTTCTTGTGAAACAAGAGACTGTGCAGGCTTTGGGGCACAGCTACACCTACACTGCGATTGACCGTGAATGCCATATGGCAGACTGTGAAAACTGCGATGCTATGGAGAAAACAGCCCACAGCTTTGTAGAGGGGACTTGCGTCTGCGGTGTCAAGGAGCTCACAGCGCCGGTGGAGCTTTCTACACTTAAGTTAGGGCATACGCTGAATTTGGCAAGTGATATTTCCGTTAACTTTGTGATCCTCAAACAGAATCTGAGTGGCTTTGATCCTGACTCTGTCTATGCAGAGTGTGTCTTGGACACCTACGAGGGCAATGTTAAAACAGGTACACGGACCATAAGACTGGAGCCTGTGGACAAGGGGATTCACTATTACTTCACCTTAACAGGGCTGACCGCCATTCAGATGAATGACTCCATTGTGACCACCCTCTACGGCACCAAGGACGGGCAGGTGTATGTGTCCCCTATAGATACCTATAGTGTCGGAACGTATGCCTATTCCCAGATGAATAACCCGGACCGTGCTGAGAGCCTAAAAGCCCTGTGTGCAGACCTGCTCCGTTATGGCAGTGCGGCTCAGATCTTTAAGTCCTATCGTTTAGACAGTACGGTAGATGCCGCCATGACCGATGCCCACAGAGCCTACCTTTCTGACGTAGAGACAGTGACCTTCGGCAATACCAACAGGGTTTTGGGTGATCTTTCTGAGCCCGGCATTACATGGGCAGGCAAGTCCCTGAGCTTAGAGTCCAAGGTTGCTCTCAAATTCATATTCAATCCCGTAGCCTTTAAGGGAGATATTACTGCTCTGACCCTGCGGATCTCCTATACGGATGCATATGGGAACGTCAAGACAGCTATCGCTTCCGATCCTATGCTGTACAACGAGCCGTTGGGCTATTACGTATTTACTGTAGACAGCCTCCTTGCGGCAGAGCTGCGAGCAGTGGTCTCCGCTCAGATTTATCAAGGAGATACCCCTGTTTCCGAAACCCTGCAATACAGCCCCGATACCTACGGCAATGGAAAGTCCGGCACGCTCTTAGCCCTGTGCAAGGCTCTCTTTGCTTACTCTGACAGCGCTAAGAACTATTTTAGCGGCGATAGCTACTGAAAATGATTGCATAACGAAAAGAAGATTCCCTACTACTTATCAGAATGTGATTTGTAGTAGGGAATTATATCTGATGATATGTTATACTAGGGAAACTCTGAATAAATAGCCATCGGCACTCAGCGAATCTTTTGTCCCAACTTTTCGGCTTGAAAAACTTGAAATACACAAAGTATTCCTGCGTTTTCCAAACCTCAATTTGGAACAAAATCTCTCGCCGAT
>JAZRGR010000138.1:0-7931 GCA_045644345.1 Faecousia sp.
CAAGAAAATGGTCCGCATCATCAAGAAAATTCGTTCCATCATGGAAGACAAGGGGTTTTCGTGTGCAAAAAATATATCTTCTTTTGGTTTGGAATCTTTGCTTTGGAACATTCCTGACCCTGCATTCACGAGATGGATAGGCAACTATGTAGCACATGTAGCACATAGCGCGAGGGGACGGTTCTCTGTGTTATGATAAATAGTTCTATTTTCTTCGGAAATGACGAGTGTTTCTGTGTGTTGAGATAGTAAACAGTTGAAAATCTTCTCAACATACAGAACCGCCCCTGTGTTTCCGGATAAAGGATAATACTTTTTGCAAGCGTCCAAGCTCCTCGAAGCTTGGCTGCTTCTTCTTTTTCGCACTTTTTTGAAAAACAAAACTTTTCAAAAAAGATGTCATATTTTCCTGAACTTTTGCAGTATATGAGTGAGGGGGGATATGGTATATACAGCTACCGCCCTATTCAGATGATTTTACCTACGGAAAGGAGGTCAGTTTCTCCGGTTCCCCAAAACAGAAGTGGTTTACATCAGTATGATAAGAATGAAAGGAGTCTTTTACATGAGAAAAACATTCGGAAAATTCCTGTCTCTGCTGCTCATAGCAGCCCTCCTTATACAGCTTGTGCCTACCTCAATCTTTGCAACCGAAAATGAGACCGTCACGGATCCCAATGTAACTGATGATGCAATGTCCGATTATGCAGACGAGTTTGAAAGCATTGAGAATCCCACTTCCTCTGGCGCGATTCTATTTGAAGAAGAGTCTCTTCGAGAGGAAAGCGTCAAGCACTTCCGCATGGACGATGGTTCCTATATCGCCGTCCAGTATGGAACACCCGTACACTACGAAGAGGATGGTCAATGGGTGGATTACGACAACACGCTCCATGAGGTCAGCACCCTTGATGGAGAGGGCGTGTCCCACTACACCGTAACCAATGGTGACAGTACCCGTGTGTTTGCCGCAGATGCCAACGCAGAAGCCCTCCTCATTGTACAAAAGGGTAGTTATTCTCTCAGCCTGACTCCTGTAGAGGAGCCGGATGCCGATATTCCTCTTGTCCCTTCCGAGCCTGTAGCAACTGACCTAATGGGCGAAAAAGCTCCTGCTGACACAGCGGAAAATGTTGCCTCCATTACAACAGAATCCACCACAGATCTTTCTGTGGAAGAAAATGCACCTGCTCCTGCCACAATTCTTTCTGTTGCATCCGACGGTGGTGAGACCTTTGATGATCCCGTTCTTGCCGATACCCAGCCGGATAAGATCTACTCTGCCCTTGAATATGAGGATGTCATTAACGGGGCAGATATTCGTTACGAAAACTACGCAAATACCATTAAGGAAAGCATTATTATCTCCGAACCCCAAGCAGAGTATGCTTATTCTTTCCGTATGACTACTGAGGGCTTGACGCCGTCCTTACAGGAAGATGGTAGCGTTCTGTTGATTTCCCCGGAGGGTAATGCCCCTTATAGAATTCCTGCACCCTATATGTTTGACGGCAACGACGAATATTCTTTCGATGCCTATTATACTCTAACCCCTGTTGAGGCTGAGTGGATCCTTACTGTAACCGCAGATGCTGCATGGATCAATGCCGAAGAACGAGTATTCCCTGTTTTCTTGGATCCTACAGTAGAGGAAACAGCCGGAAGCGAAGAGCAGATCTGTGGTGGCTTTGTACGCTCCGGGTATCCCGGCTCTCCGGATTTCTCTAATCCTGACCTTTATGTAGGTCATAACGGTAATACAAATGGTTTGACCCGGACATACCTTCATGTAAATGACCTGGTAGATCTTCCCGAGGGATGCGAAATCTACGAGGCTACAATTTCCCTGTATCATGTGGTACACTCCTACAGAACTGCAGGAAAAGACATTGATGTAGGTGTCTATGAAGTGAAAGAAGCAGGCGGGTTGGACGGAACCGCAACGGCATCCCAGTGGCGGACTTGGGCAGATAATCTGACCTGGAATCAGACAATCGATGAATCCACTACCACAGACACCGTTGTGTTAGACAAGCAAACTCTCGGCAGCAAAACTACGGGGAATTATGTGAGTTGGGATATCACCACCTTGGCTTTTAAGTGGTACGACAGTGAAAATTACAATGCTAACAAGGGCATTGCCCTTAGAGTCATTACCGACGATGTTGAGAGCACCGTAGGTTCCAGAGCTGCGTTTAGAGGTGCAGGAAATACCAATTTTACTTCCGGTCACCCCCGCATGAAGATTTCTTATCGCAACACCCGTGGTACGGAAGATAAGTATACCTATCAGACTTTGGGAGTGGGTCGCGCAGGAACTTCCTATATTAGCGACTACACTCTGGATAACACTCATATTGTACCCCTGTTCTCTTCTTCCAGTAATGTCATGCCCTTTGCCGTGTCCTTGATTTACAACACTTCCTTAACCGGCAGTTATTTTTCAGGCAGTTATTTGGATGTAAATACACAGAATTATAATAACATGCTTGTGGGCATCGGATGGAAACTGTCCTTACAGCAGACTGTCAAGCAATTAACTGTAGAAGGCACGACTTATTTGGTGTATACCGACGGCGATGGAACAGAGCACTATTTCCACAATACAGGAAATGGCTATCAGGATGAAGATGGTCTGTCCTTGACCATAACCATTTCCGGAACAACCTACACCATGACCAACCCTTATGGTGATAAATGGATCTTCGTAAACGGCTACCTCACAGAACAAACAGATGCATATGGGAATGCATTGTACTATTGCTATAATGGTAATGCTTACAGTAGCTCCGCCGCATGGAATCCTACTGCAACCGGTGCGAATAAAGTAACAGCTGTCTACCGTAAGATTGTTGGCGCACCTGCAACAGAACAGTTGTTGAAGATCGAGTACAACGGGAACTTTGTGTCCAAAATCATCGGAGAGTGCAATTACAGCGACACTTCCGCTGTGGCAAACCGTACGGTTACCCTTGGTACGGAAGATTGGTCCACCGGAACATCCCCCTACAAGATGCTTACTTCCATCACCTTACCTGATGGCGAGGTTATGCAGTATACTTACTATCCTACCGGTGCGAAATACAACATCAGACACCGCCTCAAAACCGTCTATGACAGCGAAGCAAATTACGGCGTAGAATTCAGTTACAGCTATTCACGGAAAGTATCTCGTTTCTATGAGTATATTATGGATGGGAGCAGCATCATCTACGGTGCTAAGTACCATGCACATAAAAGAGCCCATTCCCAAACTGCCTATCGCTATTACGGCAAAGACGGAGAGCCTTACATGAATTCCGACGGAACTCTCGGAGAATACGATACCGGTGATGATCTCTTGACTATAAAAATTCTGGATAATCAAGGTCGTACGGTAGGCAGTTATACATCCAATGGCGATGAGTCCGAGATTCTTGGAGCAGGAACAGCAACCTATACGGAGAACTCCGGTACCAGCAAGAAGAATAATCGCATTACCTCCTCTGCTTCTGCGGGAATACAGGGTATCAACCTTCTGAAGAACGGCAGTGCAGAAAACGGAACAACCAATTGGACAAATGCAGTAGTTAACACTACTGCCCATTATATTGGAAACAAATCCTTTACAACTACTACTTCCACTTTCTACCAAACGGCAAGTCTTTCAAAGGGACAAAACTATACCTTCTCTGCCTATATCAATGTGCCAGACGGGACAACCTTTAGCAGTACGGGCAATATCAAGCTTTCTTTCCTGAATAGCAGCGGAGATGAACAAGTCAGCAGTGAATCTGTAAACTACGAAACCTCCGACATTAACAAAGGATGGATTCGTCTTACTGTGACCTACAAGCCTACCGTCACAGAAAACTACTGTGTTGCAGTTGTTCCTACCGGTGTAACAGGAAGCATCTATGTAGATGCAATGCAATTAGAAGCCGGTGATGCTGCATCCACTTACAATATGATTGAAAATGGATCCTTTGAGTTTGCAACCACCATTCCCACAAGCACAGCCGCCTTTGGATGGCAAAGCAAATCAGGACCGACTCTGAATCCCGGAGAAGTCATTCCCTTTGGAAGCAAATGTGCTGTCATGAGCGGAGGCATCGAGAGTGCTCGCGTCAATCAATCTGTAGCACTGAATCTGCCCGGCAACACCGGTTTCCTCCTTGCCGCCTGGGCAAAGGCAAATGCAAAGCCCGACAGTGCAACAGCCATTACCGAAACGAACAAGCCTTTCTTCTCCATGATTATCCGCCTATATTACAGTGACGGTACATCGGAGCCCTTCTACTTCCCCTTTGATCCCTACTACAACGACTGGCAATATAAGCAGGGTATCATAGAAGCCAAACGGGGCAAAGATGTAACCATTACCCATGCCATTGTGGTTGCCGCCTATGACAATAACCTCAACAGTGTATTCTTCGACAACTTCTCTCTCCGTGTCGAACCTATTTACAGTTACAACTATAATAATAACGGAGATCCTGTCAGTGCATCCGGTACAGACACCGGAACACAAACCGGCGAATACACCGGCGTAGATCTTACGAAGCAGACTGCACCCAACGGTAATATTACAAATTACACATATAATAATTTCCATGATGTTCTTACCAGCAATATCAAGGGTGTTACCACAGCTTATACCTATAGCAGCGCCGGCAATATGGAGAATACAAAGATCACGGCAACGGGAACCAGCAAATATATCGAGAATCTAACTGATATTTCGGATGATGGAAATTATACTAAGGCAGTATATGATGATGTAGGAAACAAGACCTCTTACGATTATCATGACCACTACGGCTATTTGAATACCATAACAAACCCCAAAGGAATCAAGACCCAGTATAGGTACACAGATAGCAACGGAATACTGCAGCAAGCCTATATCAGCGGCGTGACGTCCATTCAGTATACCTACGATCATGGGCAGATCATTAAACAGCGGAGTAAAGCCTTCACTAACGGCACAACAGAACTCTATCAGGACTATAATTTTACCTATAACGATTGGGCCCAAAACACTTCTATTGCTGTTGGAAATCGGACACTTGTAAATTATGATTACGAAGATATTAATGCTTCGGCTGACGGTGGTGGAAATCTTAAAACCATAACCTATGGCAATACGGATTCCGTGACTTATGAATACGATAAGTTTGACAGACCCGTAAAAATAGTGTATAATGATACCGGAGAGACCGTAAACTACTATTATAGTGCAGATGGCACGCTGTCCAAGGCCAGCTACCAAAATGGTAGTGCACCAAGTATGAACTATCTCTTCGAGTATGACAGCAGTGGCAGAATTGTACGCAGTACACAGCTTGACAACACGAAATTATATCAACGTACGGAACATCTGTATGATGAGTTTGACCGTCTGTATATCCAGCGGTGGACCATAGACGGAAAAACTCGTAGCGAAAAATACACATTTGACGACGGTGCAACCGGCGATGGCATGATGACACAGCTCAAAACCGGAACCGGGCAGAAGATTAATTATAATTACGATGCGTTGAGAAGATTGTCAAATGCTTCCGTTGTAAATTCTGCAGGTCAAGAGCTGTTTAAAACCGCATATGCATATAAGACGGTTTCTGGAGATCGAACCTCTACCCAAGTGGAATACCGCAATGTCCGTACTACTGAGGGTGACCTAATCACTGGCTACAAATATTCCTATGATAAACTGGGAAATATTACGGAGATTCGTCAGAGTGAGGGTTCTCGCTATCTTCTGTACAAGTATGAGTATGATACCCAAAATCAGCTTGTCAAAGAAACCCACTATGATGGTACCGGAGATACAACCTCTGACATCAAAGCTGTCTATACCTATACTTACGATACCGCTGGTAATCTCAGGAATGAAAGCAAAAGTACCTACAATTCTCAGGGTGAGCTTCTTAACACAACTACCAAGGACTACGCCTATGGAAATAGCCAATGGCGAGATCTGCTTACGGAGGTTGGTGGAGTAGCACTGACCTATGACCAGTCCGGCAATCCTCTAACCTATTACAACGGCACCAAGACTTATACCAACCTAACTTGGGAACATGGCAGACAGCTTGCAAGTATTACCACAGGTGGAAAGACCTATCATTATGCCTATGATCCGGATGGCATCCGCACCCAAAAGGTAGTTGACGGTGTAACCCATCCCTACTATACCCTGAACGGCAAGGTCATGCGTGAATCCTTCCCCTATGATGGCAATACCATTATTATGGATTTCTGCTATGATGAATTGGGGAACCCCTTCTCCGTTGCCTACTCCAAGGATAGTGGTGTGAGCTTCACCACCTACTTCTATGCGACAAACGCACAGGGCGATGTAGAAGGATTGTTCCGTGTAATCAAAAATACGGATACAAACCTGTACGAGCAGAAATGGTACGGCAGATACACCTACGATGCTTGGGGCAATGTAACCGTCACTAATGCAAGCGGTGGAAACGCAAATGCAACAAGCCTCGCTGTCCGTAACCCTCTCCGTTACCGCGGTTACTACTATGACTCCGAGACAGGCTTCTACTATTTACGGGCCCGGTACTATGATCCTGCAAATCATCGATTCATAAATGCGGATGTTCCTGAGGTAGCAACAACAGAACTGGATAGCTTCCTGCAATATAATCTCTTTGCGTATTGCCTGAATAACCCGGTGAATATGACCGATGATTCGGGATCCTGGCCGGGCTGGGCGAAGAAACTTGTTGCTGCAGTTGCGATTGTGGCAGTCGTAGCTGTAGCTGCGGCAGTTGTGACGGCAACGGGAGGTGCTGCGGCTGCCGGAGTTGCCTGTGTTCTGACAGGTGCGGCGAAGGGTGCTGCTATAGGTTTAGTTACCGGAGCGATTGAAGGAGCCGCAAGCGGAGCAATCTCCCACAGGGTGACTACAGGAAGCTGGTCCGGAGCCGGGCAAGCCGCCTTGGAGGGAATGGCAGACGG
This sequence comes from Faecousia sp., assembly GCA_045644345.1. GTDB lineage: Bacteria > Bacillota > Clostridia > Oscillospirales > Oscillospiraceae > JAZOXB01. Next base: position 6,958 of record JAZRGR010000138.1, read on the forward strand.
AGCGTTGGAAGGAGCTATAACCGGAGCAATCAGTGGCGGTATGAACTCCAACTATTGCTTCATTGCGGGCACTGTTGTGTTAACTGTTGCAGGACATGCTGCCATTGAAACGATCCAAGCCGGTGATTTAGTGTGGGCAACAGATCCGGACACAAACAGGACGGAAATAAAACAGGTTGTCCAAACCTTTATTAACGAAACAACAGAGCTTGTCCATATCTCGGTAAACGATGAAGTGATCTCCTGCACACCGGAGCATCCCTTCTACTGTCCTACTAAGGGTTGGACAGTTGCATGTAAGCTCCGCGCCGGCGATATCCTCGTTACCGTCAACGGCGAATATGTAGTCGTCGAAAAAATCCAACACGAGCTTTTAGAGCACCCCATCTTCGTCTATAACTTCGAAGTTGAGGATTTTCATACATATTATGTTGGAAATCAGCCTATACTTACCCATAATAAATGTCACGGCAACTCCTTGAAAACACAAAAGAAAACCGAGCTTTATGTGCTACTTGACAAAGATACCGGCATTGTCAAAAAAATAGGAGAAACAACCCGTGGTGTTAAACGATATACCCAAAAGTTTTACGATCAAAATAATCTTTACATGCAAGTCATTGATGCCGGCTCAAAAAGATCGATGCACTACCAGCAACATCGGTTATTGAAAAAGTTTGTTGAGAAAGTTGGTTCTCTTCCAGCTTTAAATAAATCACTTTGGTAGGAGGAATTTATTTGAAAATATTTCTTGGAGCAGAACTGGAAGGAGCGGCTGGTAGCAGATGGTTTGCACTTCAAGCAGATATCTCTAAAAGGCTATCTCCTATACAAGATCGTGATTATGGTTCTGAACTTGTGAGTATCGCTATTATTTCAATCATCATGAAGGAAGAAACTATTCAGGATGGTGCCTACAAAGAAAGAAAGTACTATAATCGAAAAGAAAAATATGCGGACATTAGACTCCAGAT
>JAZRGR010000139.1:0-11314 GCA_045644345.1 Faecousia sp.
CCTCTCCGTCTACAAGGGTCTTGACCAGGGGCTCACCCTTCTCATCTACACCCAGGACCACCACACCGGGAGCTGTGGCAGCTCCGTCACTGCCGAATGCCTTGGGGTTCAGATTGCGGATGCCGATCTGGAGTCTGTGGGCCTCTGCCTCAGTCTCCTTGACATAGAATACGATAGACTGGGTATCGGAGTTAAAGTAGACCTCGTTGTTGGGTCCTGCCAGCAGATATGCATCCATAGAGGATACGGCATTGCCCTTATAGCTCATGCCCTCACGACCGGTCTCAACATAGGAGATGAGACCGCTGCCTAATTGGAATCTGCCCTCATTGTCGAAGGAAGCGGCGGCTGCCTGCCCATCCAGGAGCATATCTCTGAGCTGGCGGAAGGAAGCCTCCTTCTCACCCTTTGCATAGTGCTCACGGTCTGCATCCTCATAAGACAGTGCGTTGTAGATCCGCACACCATCCAGACGGAGGTAGGCAGGGATCGTGGGAGGCAGATACCACTGCAGTTCTTCGTCGTAGACCCAGCCCTCGGTTGTGTCCCAATCGTACTCTACCCAGCCGTTGATCTCGACTCTGTAGCGTCCGTAGGGCAGCTCCTTGTGCAGCAGGGGTGCTTCGTGGATCTCGCCTACCGGATATTCTGTATCCAAGACACCACGATACAGCTCCGTCTCACTGCCTGCTTCGTTTACAGTATGGATGATGTATTCCAGCGTACCGCTCTTTGCATCCGTCGTGCCCAGCAGGTCGAAGCCCGTACCTGTAAAGGTAAAGCTCAGAACCGTTCCGTCTCCCTTGATGACGATGTCCTTGTAGGTACCGCCACTGCCTGTATAGGTATCGGGAGCGTAAGCGTAATCCTTGTCATTGCCGTAGTTACCCGGGTTGCTACCGTCCTGCATGCCTACAGTGGAGCTACCCACAGTGGTAACGGTAATCATGTGATCGGATTCGTACCAATCCAGAGCTGCACTGGTATCGTCGTAGTATACTACGTTGGCAGGGATAACCTTGATGGTCTTGACCATCCTTGCTTCCTTGGTAGGATCGATGTGCAGTGCTACCTTGCCGGTGTCGGGATCCGTGATCCATTCATCGGACTCGGTCCCCTGCTTGCCTGCGCGGATGGTCATATAGAAGGCATCCGTCACAGCCTCAGTACTGTTGGGAGCATAAAGGATATTGCCGTCTGCAAAGGATAGGTCGCCCCAAGCTCCCTTGCCGTCGCTCTCTACCAGGCTCATATACTGGGAGAAGGTCTCTTCATCCACAATATACTCGGGAGCTACGGTAGACAGGGCTTCTCGGGTCAGGGTGGTGTTTACATTTTCAGCAGTAGCGCCGCCCTCTACAGTGCCGGGGAGGCAGTCGGTTACATAAATTTTCGCCTCATTTGCAAGGTTGGCATTATGGCCATAGTCCAGCACAAAGTAGGAGTCTTGCACCCCATAGACCTGAATCCGAAGCTCTACAGCAGTGTTGGTGATGACCTTACCCAACTGGTGTTCAAAGGATGCCCGGATGGTGCCGCCAAATACACCCGGTTGGGAGGCACTGAAGTCATAGCCTGTCTTGCTCTCAGCGCTTCCTACTGTTAAGCCCAGGGAATTTGCATTGACAGCATTGCTGAAATCAACATCCAGGACCTTGTAGGTTGCGTTCTTCTTGTCCGGCTCCATAATGCCGTTGTACAGAGTTCCCATAGAGACCATTGCCTTATGATCCTTCCACAGATACAGGGTCAGAACAGGAATCACCAAATACAGCTCGTTGGCTCGGGACCCATCTAACTTCATGATCAGATAATCCGTTGAGGTGAAGGGGTAAGCCGTGACTGCGTCGTTCTTGCTGTTCCATGTGGTGGTGATCTGTACGGGAGCTACTACAGTAGGCAGGATCTGGGTCTTAACACTGTAGGTTTCTCCGGTGGGAACCTGCAGAGTGCCTTGGTCAGAGAGGGTGACAGTCCTATTTGCGGGCAGATAAATATCTGCGGTTTCGCCGGTGATTGTCACACCGTCTAAGAGGGTCAGTGTTCCACCCTGATAAATACCATAGGCAGTCTGATCGTTGGTAGTCGTTGCGTTGATGGTTACACCTTCTACTGTAGCAGTACTGCTGCTTGCATAAATGCCGTAGGTATCGCAATCTCCTGTAGCAGATACCGTGCCGCCCTTAACATCTACTTTCGTACCGGAGTTGGCTGCGATTCCGTAACAGATGTAAGCACCTGTGTTATTGGAGCTTGTAGCGGTAATGGTACTGTTGGTGACGGTTGTGGGGCTGTTGCCATAACCGGCTGCCAGATTGATACCATATACATTATTGTTATTGCCGGATGCGGTGATCACTGCATCCTTGATCGTTCCGGCTCCCCCACCTACATGGTTGATGCCGTAAGCCTGACTGCTCTTAGATGTGGCTGTAATGACAGTGCCATCTACTGTGATGGATCCGGGGGTTGACCCGGGAACACAGTACACACCGTAGGCGGTGCCACCCGAGTCCACAGTCACAGAGCCACCATATACCCCCATAGCCGTACCGATACCGGAGATACCATAGGCAGTACCGTTTGTGGCGGTGGAACGGACACGAATGGTGCAGGACTCTGCAACAGCTTTACCGCCGTAGGCACTAACAGCGTACAAATTGGAAGTTTTACCGCTTGTATCCATTGTAATACCATAGAGTGCAATACTGCGTTCTGTATTGCCTCCCTGATGATCGATCAATGGGTAGTTCATATTCATTCCGTAAATACCGCTGTCGTCTTTGCCGTCTATCATATCGAAGAACCCGCAATCGCAGATTCGGACTTGATCCGGGACGAAATCGCTGGTTACGATATCAATTTTGCCGCCGTTAAAAATAATCCGGTTTCCGGCAAGGCAGATATCCACCTTGCCGTTGATTTCAATGTTCTGTCCGGGGTTCAGAATCAGATCACTCTTCAGCACATAAGTATAGGTTGGGAAGGTGGCACTTGTAGGTTGATACAAAGCCTGGTCTCCAAGAGTCCAATTGCCGGATTGGGGCAAATCATACTGTTCCAGAATGACCTCAAAACCTACCTCCGGGCCTACAGGTGTTCCGTCAAGGTGGTTGCCGGAAACACCGGGGTTCTCAGCCGTCGCATATCCTGTCTCCCAGTCCGTTGCCATATAGTGGTGATGACACACAAAGTACAGCTCAAAGAGGTCAGGCTCTTCCAACTGGAAAACGGAGTACAGATTTCTTGCGTCCGTAAATAGGTACGGAACGGTCTGGTGGTAGCTGGGATGCCAGCCATCGGTGATTTGCACATAGAACTTCCTTTGATTGGGAATTTCTTCGGTCCAGACTGTGTAATAGTCTCGGATGTCCTTTGTAAGGAGATTACCGTCTGCGGCAACCTCGATCAGCACATTCATGCCCAAGTAAATGTCGCCCTTGAGGGTTTCGATCTCGGGACCACCGGACATGGCTACGGTAGAGCCCTCGGTGTTGTAGATACCGAAGGAACCGTTCATAGCGGAATCGGTCATATTGATGGTGCCGCCGGTCATGACCACCCTTGCATAATCGCCGTTGTTGAGGATACCCTTTGTCGGGTCGTCCTCATATCGCCAGTCCGAGGTATCGGAATTGGTAATGAGACCGCCATTCACATAAACTCGGCAGGGTATGCCTGTATCAGGCATAGGAGCAATAGCCTGGGCATAAACAGACCCGTTATAGATTACACCCCTGTTGCCAAGGCCCTTGAAGGTGCCACCATTGATCGTCACCTCACCGCCATGGTTGCACAGGGCATGCATTCCGTTGACTGACCATATAAGGATACCCGTTCCGGTAGTCTCATCATAGAGATCCCCTGTGATATCCACGGTACCGCCATTAATATTATAGATCGCTGAGATGATCTCTGTCCACTCCTCCTGAGGAGTGCCGAGACCTTGCCAAAACGCTTCGCTGCCGTCAGCAAACACAGTGCCACCGGTGACATACAGATCGCCACCATCATTGTAGATACCGTATACGGTTGACCGTACGGTACCTCCGTTTATGGTTACACAATTCTTAACTGCATCACCGCCACCAAGGGGAGTGTACATTGTATCGCAGTTTTGAATGGCACTATCGTACACCTCGATCCAACCGCCGTTGACTACCGCCTCGCCGACTTCGTTATAGATGCCGTATCTACCGGCTCTGGCTCCGTTCGTGTCGGCAGGCGATGTGACTAAGGTTCCGTCCTCTACAGTTACAGTGCCTCCGTAGAGGGTCTCTCCCAGTTGCCATCCGGCATTATAAATTCCGCAGGTGTATAGTGAACTCGAATTGGGCGTAAGCAAAATGGTACCCTTTACGGTAACAGTTCCCGCCTTGTTCACGATCACATTGGTATGATTGTTTGTAGTTACATTTGTATTGGTCACATTGAGGGTTGCTTTGAACTCGTTAACGATAAGATCCTTTATGCCGGTCACTGTCGTGCCGTATGGAGTTCCGTCTGCGGAAAGCAGACCGTAGGTATTGGTAGTGCCGTAGTTATGGATGGCTGTTCCACCGGTACTCTGGACAGTACCGCCGTACAGGTTCAGAGTGGCATTCTCAGAGACATTGATCACACCATCGGAATTGCTTCCCACGATCCTGCCGCTGCCGGTACAATTACAGATATTCAGCTTGCTGTTGGCGGTTACGATGAGTTTGTTACCACCCATGTTCATGGTCTTACCATTGAGACAGAGATGGACCGTTCCGTTGATTCTGATTTCCTTGTCAACGGTTACGGTGTCGTTGAGAACATAAGAACCGCCTTCTAAAATGTAATATTCTCCACTCTCATCCGTAGCTGTGGGGAGGGATTGTACATAGGCCGTATTTATGAGGGTATGAAAGGCGACTTTATCCCCAACGGCTGTACCGTCGTCGTGGTTGTAGCCATTGTCTGCGTGACCGTTCTGCCAGTCCGCAGCCATGTAATGCTCGTGGGTAATATCAAAGGTTGCATAGCAATTCACAACATCTACTCTGGGCATAGTGAAGGTATAGACGCCGTTTCCTTCATCTGTTACGGAAACCTGTACATCATTGCCCTCAAAGTCCTTATAGCTTACAGTCAGATCCTTGAAGTAGTAGCCCTCCTTGGCAACAGCCTCCAGCGTGACGGTAGAACCCACTGTCAAACCTGTAGCAGGGGAGGTCATAGTCAGAGTGCCGTTGCCATCTGTATCAGTAATCACCCGGGGAATCACCAGATACAGCTCCAACTGCTGGGTCTCCTCGCAGTACATCTCGATCACAGAATAGCCCTGGGTACTTGCAAAGGGAACGTCTGCATACACGATCTGTCCATTCTCATCCCTATGGGATGCAAGGCCGGAATTCTTCCCCCAGCCCTTGGTGATCCGTTCCTTCCACTCGGGAGTACCGTCCCACTTATCCTCTGTTTCGATGGTATAGGTTTCTCCGTCGGGAGGCACTAATTTGTCGGGAATGACAATATAGTAGTCCCCTTTATACAGCATCACATCGGCAATATCGCCGTTGACCGTAGGACTGCCGTAGAAGATAATAGAATCCCGATCAAATAAATACTCAATTCCGTATCCCCCGGCTGTAAAGACGCCGCCTGTGAAAACAGCCTCACCTACATTCCAGTTAACATAACCGTTGTAAGGCACTGTAAAGGTGCCGCCCTCCATAACGAATCGGGGAACACTCTGGACAGCGGATCCACCAAATTTGTCCTCACCGATGTGGGCAATCAGGTTGCCGTTGCTGAGGATCACCGAATCGGAGGTGGAACCTCTGAAGCTAAAGGCATACACATCTATGACACCCTTACCGGTACAATCGTCAAATCTCATGATCGGACTATTGTAGCCCATAAAGCCGATGTTGGTTTTCCCACCCCGATAAGTAGACTTTAGGGTCTTTCCGCACATGCAGAGATGGAAATCACCGCTTGCCTCCGTTGTCCTAAAGTAATTTGATGTTGTAATGTCCTCTACCAGAACATAATTGCCCTTGGGCAGATTTGCGGCTCCTGTGATCCGGATCAGATCTTCCGTCAAAGGTGTATCATAGACCAGTTCCGTATAGGTGATACCGTTGATCACCACATTCTTATGCACATGGGGAACCACCAAGTGGAGCTCATAGTCTCCTGTGCCGTTTTCACGGATCTTCCACACCGGGTACAACTTGCCGCTATGGACAAAGGGATAGCTTAGATCCTTGGGGTGAATGACGTTCCAGTTCTTTGTGATCTGTACCGGCTTGCCATCTTCGGGAGTCTCTTCCGTACCAACATCGTAGATCTCTCTTAAAGGAGGTATCACAGTTCCCGTAATATTGATCACCTTGCCGGAGCACAGGAAGATATCTGCAACACCGTTCATCAAGGGAGAGCCGGACATATTCAGTGCCACACCGTTGTGCCAAACACCGTACTGCTTGCCGGTAACTGTACCGCCGGAAAGGGTTGTAGTACCGAAATTGTGGATGCCGTTACCTTTATTGTTCGTAGCGGTAACCGTACCGCCGGTCATGGTGATGGTTCCCTTACCGCCATTATTCACGCCGGCATAACCTCCGGTAATGGTACCGCCGGAAATCTTTACAGTACCGGATACATTATTTACACCGTAGTACACACCGGTAACGGTGCCACCGGAAATGCTCACATTGGAGGACTTGGAGTTATAAATACCGGAGCCACCGGAGCTTGAGCAAACCACCGTGCCATTCTGCATATCTAAGGTGCCATAGTTAACGACATAAATGCCGAAAGAATCGCCCCTGATCTCTACATCCGATGTAGCTGCAGGGTTGATGGTAAGCTTGCCGCTTCCGTAGTGATACACACCGTATTCACCGGAGCCTATGAGCTTACCCTTGGTAATTGTGGCTTCGCCGGCACCCACATAGAGAGCAGCACCGCCCTTGGATTGGAGCACCGCATATTCACCGTTGACCACTAATGTGCCGGTCTGCAGATAAGCAGCGTAGTGGCTTATGCCGGTACTAAGGCAGCTGATCGTGCCTCCGGTTACGGTTGCCCCACCCTTTGTAATACGCAATGTGTAATCTCCTGTGGACTCCAGTTCACCGCCGGACATATACAGTGTACCGCCATCTACATGCACAGCGTACATGTTGGCAGTAACCTTACCGCCATAGAGGTTCATTGTGCCGCTGGGGTATACAACGATACCAAAGGCATTATCGGCTTGGGTTTGTACCGTACCGCCATACATAGACAGAGTTGCATTGTTGCCGTCGGGCAAATAGATGATGCCCTCTAACTGATGCACGGTTTCGCTTGTAATAACGCCTGTGCCCACACAATCACAGATCTCTAAGTGGGCATCCGGGCTTATGGTAATGCAGCTAAGCCCAACATCTAAGGTATTGCCCTTGAGACACAGCTTTACATTACCCTCAATGGTGATACCGTTATGCTCCACCGTCTCCATGAGAACGTAAGCGCCCTCAGTCAGGACACCGTCTGCCGGGAAGGATTCCTGCGTCAGCGCCTTAGTAAATGCGACCTGCTCAGCGTGGCTACAAGTCTGTCCTGCCAAAATGTACTCACAGTTGTTACCGTAAATACAGTGCTCATGGGGAGGTGTAAAGGTTGCCCTAACAGTCACATCCGCAGCGGGCATCGTAACCTTGTAGCGACCATTCTCATCGGGGGTAAGCACTGTGCTGACTGTGTTAGTCTCGTTCCCATAGGTCATGATGACAGAGCTTACTTCATAACCGGGGTTTGCCTTGGCAACCAGATAGAATACCGTTCCCATCGCGCCCACAGCAGTGGTAGCACCATCTGCGACAGTGGTATCACCATCCGTTTCAGCGTCAGGATCGAATATAGTCAAACTGCCGTTTCCGTCCGTCTCGGTGGTCAACGTAGGAATGACTAAGAACAGCTCCTTGGTGCCATTGCCCGCATCCAATTCATAGATCGCATAGCCCTGGGTACTTACAAAAGGCTGCTGCTCGTAAGTCAGACCGGACTTTTCCCACCCGGAGGTGATCTGATATTTGGGACGGGACTGACTTAATGTTACACTCGTCTTGACCGGATATACCTCCGTAACACCATCGGTTACAGGCAGATCCAGCTTCCCGGTAACGGTAATGATACCGCCATCCTGCAGACTGAAATCCGGGGCATTGGGAGTAGATCCGGAAATCTTCACACTGCCCTCAATTTCAATAACACTGCCTTGCTCCCATTGTATGGCCGAAACATTGCTTTTGGTTTGAATTTCACAGTCCTTTGTTCTGATACCCGTAGCATAGCCTCTATATGCGTATAACGCGGCATCGTTTCCGGTTATAGCACATTTGGAAATGATCTTACATCCCTCAAAAACAAACCATGAGTTATCGTGTGCACGTCCCATTACCAACGAAGAAGTGTTGTAATAGGTTATACCGTACAGGGACAGTCGAGCATTATCCTGACCGAACAGAAAAGCGCCGGACATGATACTGGTTCCCGTGCAGTCACATACATATACCTCCTTATGGAGAGCACCATTGGAGTTAACATTCTTCACATATTTGGATACAGTAAAGTCATAACCATTCAGGCATAAATAGGTCTCTGAATTAAAGCCCTCAAACATAAAGTCGACCGAAACACTGACATCCTCAGTCAAATAGTAGTATCCGGGGTCAAGATGCCCATCTGAAAGCTCTGCCATGCCGACAGGAGTGGCGTAAGAAATTTTCTCATGTTCACATGCCTTCCCCGCCTTGCTGTACTCACAATAATTGCCATAAACACAGTGTTCATGGGGCTTGAATTTGTCAACCTCGTCCTCCGGAACAAGGAACAGCTCCCGGTTGCCATCTTCGTCGTAGCTCTCGATCACCGCTAAGCCTGCGATGCCATCAAAGGGGATATAGCCGATCCTCTCACGGACTGCACCCCAGCCGGAGGTGATCTGGTACTTGTCTCCGCTGTTTAACTGAATAGCACCCAAACGGACAGTATAGACCTTTCCATTGGGTTGGAAGTTCTCGCCGATGGTCATCAAAACCGGTGTATCCGTAGCATCGGGATACAGTAAGATATCCCCAAATTCTTCGCCGCCAACCAGTTCAACGTCGCCGTCCATAGTGACATATCCGTGGCCAATATGGCACAAAGCAGAGTCTTCTGCCCCAAGATTCTCCACCCTGCCGGATTTGAGAATAATATTCGCATAAGCGTTGTTGCCGGGCTCATCTGCGTAACAGGCATAGACCGTGGTTTCCCAACCTTCGGTATTGGCAATAAAGGTGCCTCCGTCAACAACAAGCTTGCCGTTGGCCCAAACTTCGGAAGCTCTATGGTAGCTCGCAGATAGGGTTCCGCCGTAGAGATGAAGCTCACCGTAATAAATGTTCGCTTTATAGAAGTAGCAAGTACCGCTGTCGGTTTTATCCGTTCTGTGACAGTTGCAGAGATACACCTTAGTCCCAACATTTGTAACGGACAAATCCAAGCTTGTTGTAATGCTAAAGCCATTGAGACACAGATAAACCTCGTCCATGTTTCCAAACCCAAGAGGCCCTGTGAGCTCAATATCTTCGGTCAGGTAATATCTGCCGGGAGTAGACCATACAGAGGCAAAATTCGTATTGTCCACCGGAGTATCAAATATGACCTTCTCATGACTGCAGGTATTGCCTGCTTTGACATCCGCACAGCTCTCGCCGTAGACACAGTGCTCGTGGGAACTCAAATAGGTTACAGTGTCCCCTTCTCCTGCGGCAGCAATAGCCTCTGCTGCGGTGGAATAGTACTGACGGTATTTTCCCTCCCCGACTACAGCAACGTAATTTGCCGTTGCATCGTTGTATACCGCCAGGGCAACCGCATCTACCATCAGCTTCAGACGCTCTGCGCTGAAGTTTACTTCCATATTATCCTCGGCAGTATGGTAATAAGGCTCAACAGCATCGTAAGCAAAGCTTGTATTTACCCCCAGCCAGAAGAACTGCACAGCAGGAATCCCGGCATCTTGGAAGGAGGAATGGTCAGAGGGCCATCCGTAAACTGTCTTGAAATGTTCCTCACCGTAGCCCAAGGACATTGCAGCCTTCCGTGCATTGAGTGTTGCATGATTCTCATAGCTCTCTGCACCGTTTACGGTCTTCTTGGAGTAGGACATCATGACCATATACTTGCAGGAAGGATAAGAAGTTGCGATCATATCCATGTTATAGTCACAGATCGCATGATCCCGTTGCTCTTGGGTCAAATTTCTTGTAAAGTGAGATGAGCCTACCAGACCGATTTCCTCTGCGCAGAAGGATACGAATACAACATTTTAATTGGTCTCAACATCCTTTAATGCACGGGCAATGGCAAGCATACCCACCACACCGGAGCCATTGTCGCTGGCACCGGGACTGGGGGAAACCGTGTCAATGTGGGCAGTCACGTAGATCGTGCGCTGTGTTTGTACAGCAGCCCTCTTCATACCGATGACATTCTGGGCGGTACCGTTTCTGGTACTGACATCCTGTCGAGTCACCTCATAGCCCAGATCTGCAAATACCCCTGCCACATAGTCTTGGGCACGGTATTCGTTCTCACTGGCAGTAACACGGATGCCGATCTCTTTGGTCAAATAGGTCAGATCCTCAATTGCTGCATCATAATCCAAGGATTGCACGAATGCATCTGCAGACGTCTGTGCTCCCTTATAGGGCTGTGTCGCAGCAGGGATCTCCTCAGCCTCGGTGGACTGGGTGCTCTGCTGGGGTTGCACCTCTGTATAGCTATGCTCTGTATGTTCCACGCGGGTCTGTGTAGCAAAGACCTGTCCCGGGAACAGAGACAACAGCATAGCAACCGTCAGTGCAAGGGCTAAAATTCGTTGTTTCATAACTCGCTTCCTTTCTTATTCGTGATAAATAATGGAATATATCATAAACGTCGGAGTTCCTCCGGCGATATTTCCCATAACAGATATAACTTAACAGTATCTTATATAACTTAACAGTATCTTATCCGGCAGACAGTATTTAGGCATACATGTTTCGTTCTAACATATTTTAGCATCATAAGCAAGAGCAATTTGAAGTAATTTGGAAATATATTGTCATGTTTCTGTAATCTGTTGTAAGAATTTTTTCCTCTTCACAAAGAGGCTACGGTATGATATACTAAGGAAGCTCTGATGAAATCGCCGAGAGCAATCGGCGAGAGATTTTGTTCCAAATTGAGGTTTGGAAAACGCAGGAATACTTTGTGTATTTCAAGTTTTTCAAACCGAAAAGTTGGGACAAAAGATTCGCTGAGTGCC
>JAZRGR010000140.1:0-4502 GCA_045644345.1 Faecousia sp.
GGGCGACCTGTGGTCGCCCGCAAAATGTTTCGATTTTGTCGGAAAACTCGTGATAATCCCGTAATTTCGTCATTGTCGTTTAACGACAATGACCGGGCGACCACAGGTCGCCCCTACGGTGTTATACGATAAACAGCTCGACAAATCGGAAGTTGATTTTATTGTAGGCAGCATAACGGGGCTGTCCCGGATGGGACAGCCCCCATTGGTGAAAATTACTTCTTCTTTGCCAGAGCCTGGCGGATCTTCTCGCAGAGACCCTCGGCAGTGATGCCGTAATGCTCCAGAACGGCAGCTGCAGTGCCGCTTCTGCCGAACTCGTCATTGACACCGTGACGGACCATGGGAGTGGGGCAGTTCTCGGACAGGAACTCTGCCACTGCACCGCCCAGACCGCCAATGATATTGTGCTCCTCACTGGTGACGATACAGCCGGTCTCCATAGCGGCCTTCATGACAGCCTCGCCGTCCAGAGGCTTAATGGTGTGCATATCGATGACCCGAACAGAAACACCCTCAGCCTCCATCATGGCTCTTGCCTTAAGGGCAAGCTGCACGCACATGCCGGTAGCAATAACGGTCACATCCTTGCCGTCAGCTAAGGTAGCGGCCTTGTCCAGTTCAAACTTGTAGCCCTCGATCTCGTCGGTGACAGTCTCAACAGCGGCACGGCCCAGGCGGAGATATGCGGGACCATCGTAGTTCAGCAGAGCCTCAACAGCCAGCTTCATCTCGTGGCCGTCACAGGGGCAGACCACCTTCATGTTGGGGATAGCGCGCATGAGAGCGAAGTCCTCGTTGCCCTGGTGGGTAGCACCGTCCTCACCGACGGACAGACCGCCGTGGGAGCCTACTACCTTAACATTGAGCTGAGGATATGCAATGGAATTACGAACCTGCTCCCACGCTCTGCCGGAAGCGAAGATTGCAAAGGTATTGGTAAAGGGCTTGTAGCCGCAGGTAGCCATACCGGCGGCAACACCGGTCATATTGCACTCGGCAATGCCCATATCGAAGAACCGCTCGGGATACTTGGTAGCAAAGCCCTTGGTCATGGTTGCATTTGCAAGGTCTGCATCAAAGACCACCAGCTCGGGGTACTTCTCAGCCAGCTCTACCAGAGCTTCGCCGTAAGCGGCACGGGTTGCGATCTTTCCTGCCATATTACTTTCCCTCCAATTCTGCCAGATAGGCTTCTACTTCTGCCTTGGCCTGCTCGTACTGCTCGTCGTTGGGAGCCTTGCCGTGCCAGCCATAGTTGTTCTCCATGAAGGAAACACCCTTGCCCTTGGTGGTCTTGAGGATCAGCATGGTGGGCTTGCCCTTTACGGTCTTGGCTTCTTCAAAAGCGGCGACCAGAGCATCATAGTCATGGCCGTCTACTACGATGACATGCCAGTTAAAGGCGCGGAACTTCTCGTCCAGGGGCTCGGAGGGCATAACATCCTTGGTAGCGCCGTCGATCTGCAGACCGTTGACGTCAACCATGCCGCAGAGATTGTCCAGGCCGTACTTGGCAGCGGACATAGCGGCCTCCCAAATCTGACCTTCGGCGATCTCGCCGTCACCCATGGCGGCATAAACACGGTAGTCCTTCTTGCCTACCTTGCCTGCCAGTGCCATGCCCACAGCAGTGGAAAGACCCTGACCCAGGGAACCGGTGGACATATCAACACCGTTGACATGGCGCATCTCTGCATGGCCGGAGTAATGACCCTTGATAGAGCGGAAGAGCTTGAGATCTTCCTGAGGGAAGTAGCCACGCAGGGAGAGAACGGGGTACAGTGCGGGGGTGGTGTGACCCTTGGACAGGACGAAGCGGTCACGGTCGGGGTTCTTGGGATCTGCGGGATCCACATTCATCACATTGAAATACAAGGTGGTCAGTGCGTCAATGATAGACAGACTGCCGCCAATATGGCCGGAGGCTGCGGTATGGACCGCATCCAGACCCAGAAGTCTTGCCTTGGCTGCCATAATGGCAAGCTGCTTGCCGGTTAATTTTTCCATATTTTAGCTTCCTTTCGTATTATAGGATCAGAATGCCAGCTTCTCGCGGAGATAGTTCTTCAGCTCTGCAATGGGGATACGGACCTGCTCCATGGTGTCACGCTCACGGACGGTAACACAGTTATCGGCAGGGGTATTCTCGTCGCCAACGGTGGCGAAGTCCACGGTAATGCAGAAGGGAGTGCCGATCTCGTCCTCACGGCGGTAACGCTTGCCGATGGAGCCTGCATCGTCGAAGTCTACCATGAATTCCTTCTGCAGGTCACGGTAGATCTCCTCGGCGGCGGGGCTCAGCTTCTTGGACAGAGGCAGAACAGCGGCCTTAAAGGGAGCCAGTGCGGGATGGAAGCGGAGGACGGTACGGACATCGTCGTTGCCCTTCTTGTCCTGACCCACGACCTCCTCGTCGTATGCGTCCACCAGGAATGCCAGGAAGGAACGCACAACACCGAGCGAGGGCTCGATAACATAGGGGATATAGTGCTCGTTCTTCTCCTGATCGTAGTAGGTCAGGTCCTTGTTGGAGGTGTTCTGGTGCTGAGACAGGTCGTAGTCTGTACGGTCTGCCACGCCCCACAGCTCGCCCCAGCCGAAGGGGAAGAGGAACTCGAAGTCGGTAGTAGCCTTGGAGTAGAAGCACAGCTCATCGGGATCATGGTCACGGAGACGGAGGTTCTCTTCCTTGATACCCAGGCTCAGAAGCCACTGCTGACAGAAGCCACGCCAGTAGGCAAACCACTCTAAGTCGGTGCCGGGCTGGCAGAAGAATTCCAGCTCCATCTGCTCGAACTCACGGACACGGAAAATGAAGTTGCCCGGGGTGATCTCGTTACGGAAGGACTTGCCGATCTGACCGATGCCGAAGGGCAGCTTCCGACGGGTGGTACGCTGGACATTGGTGAAGTTGACAAAGATGCCCTGTGCAGTCTCGGGACGGAGATAGACAGTGTTCTTGGCATCCTCGGTAACGCCCTGGAAGGTCTTGAACATCAGGTTGAACTGACGGATATCGGTAAAGTTCCGCTTGCCGCAGGTGGCGCAGGCGATCTCGTGCTCGGCGATGAAAGCCTTGAGTTCTTCGTTGTGGGAGGCATCAATGGGCTTGGGGAGCTGGGTGCCGGTCTCGGCGCAGTAGTTCTCGATGAGCTGGTCTGCACGGAAACGCTCCTTACACTCACGGCAGTCCATGAGGGGATCGGAGAAGCCGCCCAAGTGGCCGGAAGCAACCCAAGTCTGAGGATTCATCAGAATGGCAGAGTCCAAGCCTACATTGTAGGGATTCTCCTGGACGAACTTCTTCCACCAGGCACGCTTAATGTTGTTCTTCAGTTCTACGCCAAGGGGGCCGTAGTCCCAGGTGTTGGCAAGGCCGCCGTAGATCTCGGAGCCTGCAAAGACGAAGCCGCGGCCCTTACACAGAGCAACGATTTTTTCCATTGTTTTTTCGGTATTTTTTAACATAGGGACCTCCAAAAATAATTCTATTTTGACAAATACAATTATAGACCCTAAGGGCTGTTCTGTCAATCCTTTTTTCTCCCCCCGCAGGAAAAGAAAAAGGGGATCCTCTCAGGATCCCCTCGGGGTTAAATTTATTGACCTTGCAAAGCCCGCAGTTCCTCTGTCCAAGTGCAATGATCTGCGGAGAAGTAAGAAACTTCCCCCGTGTAATAGACTACAACCGTATCCCCGATCAGCCAGAAATACATATTCTGAACATCCAGCACTTGGTAGTTCTCGCCATAGTATTTTACCATCATTTCCCACTGTTCCTGTTGAGTCAAATCCCCGGGGTTCACAAAATAGGAAACAGACTCTAACACTCCGTTTTCAAAAACGAACAGGACCTCATTCTTGTAGCTGTCAAACTCCGGGATCCCATCGAGCTCACTGCTTGCCATATCGCATCTTAGATGGGAATTCTCTCCGAATTCTTTTTGTTCCAAAACAGTTTCCTTTGCGGCGATGGTCTCCTCAGCGGTTCCCCAGGGGTAGAGCAGTGTTATGCTTTCCACAGGGAGAGCTTCCGTCTCGGTGATGATTTCTGTCTCGGTGATGATTTCTGTCTCGGTTTCCGAAGGATCCGGCAGTTCCGGCTCTTGCGATCCGCAACCACACAAGAGCATCATCGTAATGATACAAAGAACCGCCACCGGACAGAGGAGCCACAGCCCCTTACAGCCTTTTCTATCATCCATCATAAGAACCTCCCGAAAATTCCTTATTATGAATACAATTATATACCTAAAGAGTTCCCCTGTCAATCATTTTAATTTAATGTTCTGCTGCAAACTCTCTCTACCAACCTCAACAACAAGCCACCTATCTTCAATAGATCAAATCGCAGTTTATCGAGCTGTTCGATTTCCGAATTTGTTCGTAGGGGCGACCTGTGGTCGCCCGCAAAATGTTTCGATTTTGTCGGAAAACTCGTGATAATCCCGTAATTTCGTCATTGTCGTTTAACGACAATGACCGGGCGACCACAGGTC
>JAZRGR010000141.1:0-14640 GCA_045644345.1 Faecousia sp.
ACCGTCAAAGTCGAAGGTGTACAGACCCATCTCGGGATTGTACATCTGTGCGCCGCCAACCTCTGCGGTCACAGTCTTGCCGGTGTAGTCTACATAGCTGACTCTCATGGTAAGGCTGTCAACAGAGCCTGCATAGGCAGAGGCATTGAATACGAACTTAAGAGTGACCTTGGAATCTAAGTTCAGGGACTTGCCTGCCCAGGTGACGGTGGGGTTGGCAAGATCGTTTAGTACCTTGTAGTTGTCACCGAAGGTCAGGTTGCTCATATCACTGAGATACAGGAGCTGTTCTAAGCTCATATCCTTATCAGCAAGGCTGTCGGTGCGATAGCCCTTGAAGGTCTGAGCGGCTGCACCGTAGCGGAGCAGGTCTGCACAGACGGTCTTGAGGGAAACTTCGATAGTGGGCTTGTTCATCTGGGAGTAGGCATAGGTTGCAACACTGTAACGGTCTGTTGCAGAGAGGAATTCCTTGCCATCCTTGGTCATGTGGAGGACTGCCTCTACGGTGTCACCGATCTGTACGGCGGTGATGCCTGTAAGGGTGAAGTAGTAGAAGTTGCCCTTAAGCTCCGGGTTAAGGGTTACGGTCTTAACACCGATCTGCTCATTGCCGCGGTATTGGGGAATGGCGCACTCCAGGTGGAAGCTGTCGTAAGAAGCCAGAGAGGGAACCAAAACAGCGTAGTTGATGGAAATATCGCTGGCAAGATTCAGCGTATGGTTGATGGTAATAGCAGTATCTACCTCAGGGGCGGAAGCACCGTAGCCGCAAGCGGTACAGACACCGTCGGACAGGGTGTGTGCCTCTGCCTTGGTAGTCTTGGTGCAACGGATACAGGAGCCGATATGGGTGCCGTCACCGTTGTCGGTATACTGATACTCATGACCCAGACGGGGGATAACCGTCTGCTGAACCAGGACAACGCCGCAAGCAGAGCACTTCTGTCCCTCGGTCAGACCGGAGGAGAGACAGCCGGCTTCTCTGCCGGGGATGATCTCAACGGTGTGACCCTTGGGAGCGATCACAGTCTGGGCAACGATCACAGCAGAGCACACTGCACAATGGGAGCCCTCGGTCTTGCCGGGTGCGGTGCAGGTGGCCTCCATGCCGGCATCGATCACAGGGGTGTGACCCGTAGCAGGGATGCTTGTCTGGGCAGCAAAGACCTCGCCGCAAGTAGCGCAGTAGGAGCCCTCGGTAAGACCTGCATCGGTGCAGGTTGCAGGCTTGCCGTCCTGGGTCACGATCTTGTGACCGGAAACAGGAACGACCTGACAGCCGGAGATCACGGTGTCGCAAACAGAGCACTTGGTACCTGCAGTCATACCCTCACTTACACAGGTAGCAGGGACAGCAGGAACGTTCTCGGGGGTATGTGCCAGTGTGGGGGTAGTAGCATCATAGGACATACCGCAGGAGCAGGTATAACGGGTGATCCCCTCCTGAGAGCAGGTGGCAGACTGTACCACAGTCTCTGTATAGCTGTGGCTATGGGTCATGGTGCAATAAACAGGGCGAGATGTACCGTAGAGAACATCTGTAAAGCTGTTGCCTGTAGAGGAAGTCTCCATCATAACTACGCCGTTTGCCCAGTCGGGGGTGCCGGTAACGTAGAAGCCGCAGGAGCGGAGCTGCTGGGGACTCAGGACGTTGGTATCATCGTAAATGGTAACGGTCTTATAGTCGGAGGAATACACGACTGTGTTGTAGTTGGTAAAGTCAGAATAGCTCTTAGACTGGGAGATCTTGTTCTTGTCGAAGCGGAGATCGCCCATAAGGGTGAAACGAACACCCTTAATATTCTGAGAGGACCCGGAGGACAGGGTCAGATTTGCCATATTGAAGGTCAGCAGTTTCTTGCCTGCATCGTAGTTGGCAGATGCCATAGACATAGTCGCACTCTGGAAGAAAGCAACACCCAGAATATCACCACCGTAGTTCTCATCGTCGTGGTTGATCTCACGAGCCAGGTTCATAGCTGCCTGGACATCGTTATACAGGGTCTTGCCGGTGCCCCATGCACCGTCGGTGGGTCTGCCGGAATCCATGGTCTGGTATGCCTGCAAACCGGGGACAACATTACAGCCAACGGCAGCAGCCTGGCGGCTGAGATCTGCAACCCAGGAAGAGGGCATCTCGAACTCCACAGCATAGATCATGGGAGTGATGTAGTCTACATAGGGTGCCATATGCTCGGGAGACTGACCGTAGGTGCCGCGGAAGCCGGGATCCTCCAGGGCCTCGGGCATAAGGGCAGCGGTAAGGAGCTTGTCGCCGGAATTCTCCTTCATGAGCTTGACAAAGTCGGTAACGGTGTCAATACGCATCTGGGCAACAGCCTTACAGCCGATTGCAACATCGGAATTATCGTTGAGGAGCAATGCATCTGCAAAGTTGGGGCCTGTGGGAGTGATGCCGCCGGACTTGATATAGGTGTAGGCAGTATAGCCCTGTCCGCCATTGTAGCCGGCAGTGGTCTTGGTCTCCTTCTGATACTGATACTCACCGCTGACGCACATAGCCTGGACAGCCGCATTCCACTGATCATGAGTGATGCCATACTTGGTCAGCATCAGATCACGGGCTTCCATGCCCCAGTCATAATACAGCGCACCATAGCGGATGGTATCCAGATGGATACCTGCCAGATCCTTGATGCCTGCAAGCTGCTTGACCAGCTTGACCATGTAGTTGCGGTATGCATCCTTGCGGAGGTTGACATAGCCGTGGGGGAGATCATCACCGGATGCGGTGTTCCACTCGTAGCCGCAACGGAAGTGGAAGAAGTTTGCACTGGAATTACTCCTAAGGAATGCGTCGTCACGAGCTGCCATGATCCATGCGTGAACACGGATGCCATAGCTCTTGGCAGCATTGCAGGCTGTGGTCAATGCGGAGGTATTGACGCTGCCTGCGGTACCCTTGATGAGAAGGTACACGTCGGTAATGCCGGTCTTGGCATAATGGGAGAAGAGGGTAGATGCACCATACTTGCTCATGGTGTCATTCCACAGCCACATACCCACAATGCCATCGTCAAGCTCTACGGCACGGGTCTCGGGCTTTTCCTCAGCGGAAGCGGCAGAAATCATGACAGATCCCATGGACAGTACCATGGCAAAGGTCAGGATCCATGCCAAAATGCGGAACGATCTTTGCTTCATTTGATTTTTTCTCCTTTCACATTCCATGATCCCATGATTTTACCATATAAGACCATGTTTGTTATAATAATATCGGATAGACCAAAGAATGTCAATTCCATAAACAGGGATTCTTTTGATTTTTTCTCTGATTCTCACGATTCTGCAAGAAAAATGTCTTGCCCCCGAAAATTTCATAGTTAACAGTAACCTGTTCATGGTTGTCAATTGACAAAAGTTATGAACATTATGCACAGGTTTGTGCACAGGCGAAAAACCATTGATAACACAAGGGTTACAGGAATTTTCTTATTTTTTAACTCTTTTGAAATTTTAATTTCTTTTTCGCAGGAAAGTGTAATTTAGTTTACATAATCGATTATTCTCGTCAAATTATACACAACGCAACAGGACATTTTCCGCAAGTTTCATGTCCTTTCATTTTCTTTTCGGTCGAAGCACAGAAAAAGAAGGAGCTCCGCAGAGCTCCCTCTCGTACAATTATTCCAGATCGATGAACTTAGGTCCTGTGACTTCCTTCTTGGTCTTGGAAATGAGGAAAGCAACGCCCAGACCTGCATAGAGCAGTCCCAAAACGGTGTCCTTGATCATAGCCACACGAACCTCCGGCACCTCAGTAAATGCAGCAATGAGGAACTCAATGCCTTCCTTGAGGCCAAAGCCGTAGCCGCTCAACTCATTCAAGATAGCGATCATATTCGCCGCAGCATTGCCCAGCAGGACACCGAAGATCACTGCCAAGATGAGAATGACGATCTTGCCTACGCCCTTCTTGCCACGGAACAGGTTATAGCACCGCTCTGCCAGGAAGCCGATGAGGAACCCAACCAGGGATGTAACATAGCCTAAGAGCATCACTCCCGCCCAAGCTGCCGCACCGGCTGTAGCACCCAGGAAAGCGCCTACGGCACCGCTGAGGTAACTGCCTGTGCTGAGTCGTTCCTCGTTGCCCACCTGGATGGCATCACGGATGCGCTCTGCGCATGCCTCGTGAACATAGATCGCAATGCCGTTGACCAGCTTCCAGCTACCGCCGGTGAGCATGGTTCCGCACTCGGGGCATATATCCAGCTTGCTTGCACCATACTGCTCCAGAATGGGGATAAAGCGATCAATAAAGCCTGCGATCCGCTTCATGGTGCCGATGGTATCCAGGAATACCACCTGTATGATCTTGTCCTGTACCTCCAGGGCCATCAGCTTAAACTCCTTGTCCAAGCCAAGGGTCTGCAGGTGCTCTGTAAAGGCGACCTTCTGTGCAACCTCGGTAAACCGTGTAGAAAATACCAAGGTCTTATTGCCACTGCCCTCAGAGAGGGTGGCACAGTAGCCGTGGAGGGAACCGTAGGCAACACCGCTTGCTACCTTTAAGCCCTTTTCCGCAGCCAACTTGCGTAATCCGCTTCCAATCATGTTTCTCTCTCCTTTATGTTTGGTGTATGATTATAGTACCACAGTATTCGACGACTGTCAACAGAATTTTCATTCTCCCGCAAGCTCCCAGAATGCAACCGCTGCGGCAGATGCCACATTGAGGGAATCTACCCCGTGTGCCATAGGGATCCGCACTGTATAGTCGCTGTCAGAAATGGTCATGTCTGCCAAGCCGTCTCCCTCCGTCCCCAGGATGATTGCCAGACGCTCCTCCGCCTTGAGCCGTGGATCTCTCAGAGAGACGGAATCCTCCCTAAGTGCCATGGCAACTGTCTTGTAGCCCAGATCCTTGAGGATATGGTTCCGGGGCCACTGTGGGTCAAAGGTCCAGGGGATCTGGAACACGGTCCCCATACTGACACGGATGGCTCTGCGGTACAGTGGGTCGGTACAGTTGGGGCTGAGGAGGATCCCATCCACCCGGAATGCTGCCGCGGAACGGAAGATAGCCCCCATGTTAGTGGGATTCATAACCCCCTCCAACACAGCGATCCGTTTGCCCTGTCTGCACAGAGTCTCTACTGTAGGCAGGGGCTTGCGCCTCATGGCACACAGCATGCCTCGGGTCAGTTGGAATCCGGTCAGCTTGGTCAAAACCTCAAATTCCCCTATGTATACAGGCGTCCGGGGACACCGTGCCAGGATCCCCGCCCCCTCCCCTGCAACATGCTTCTTCTCCATTAGGAAGCACAGGGGCTCGTATCCTCCGTCCAGAGCTCTCTCAATCACTTTGGGACTCTCTGCAATAAAGCATCCTTCCTCCGGGTGCTCACGATTAAGGAGCTGTGCCTCGGTCAGCCGTGCAAACATATCCAGCTCCGGGGCACCGAAATCCGTGATCTCCCGAATACGGTCATCCATGGGCATATCCTCCGTCACATAGTTTTTTCTATTATTATACAGAATCATGAACTAAAATCAAGTCATTGCCGGGAGCATCGGGGAATATTTATGATTAAGATAGGGAAATTTTAGGAAAAGACTATCTTTTCTTGCCAAAATGAGATATAATAAAAGAGTATAGGCAATTTGCGCCACCCCTTCTTTTTACTTCGCCAATGGAGGTCCATCCCATGTCGCTGAAATCAAAGAACATACGACGGCTAAACCTACTGCTTTCCTTTCTCCTACCCTTTCTCCTATGTACTCTGACAAGTATCCTTAAGGGAATTGCCCCCTTCGGTCCCGACAGCATCTTACGCAGCGATGCTTGGGCGCAGTATCATCCCTTCCTGTCTCTGTTCCGCCACACCCTCCTTACAGGGGGCTCCCCGGAGCACACCTGGTCCATCGGCATGGGTGAGAACTTCCTGCCCACCATAGCCTACTATCTGGCAAGCCCCCTGTATCTGCTCTGTGTATTTGTGCCGGAGGCTATGCTGGGTCAGTTCATCCTGTGGGTAACCATCCTCAAGATCAGCTTGGGAGGAATGTTCTTCGCCCACTTCCTCCACTATGCTTACAAGGCAGAGGATCGCACCGTTCCCTTCTTTGCTCTGCTCTACAGTCTCTGCGGATGGGTGGCAGGCTATTACTGGAATGTTATGTGGCTGGATGTATTTGCACTCCTGCCCCTATTGATCACAGGGACCCTTGCCATGCTCCGTGAGGGACGATTCCGTCTGTATACCGTGAGTCTGGCTCTGTGCCTGTGGTGCAACTATTACATTGCCTACTGCTGCTGTATCTTTGTTCTGCTGTGCTTTGCAGGCTATCAGCTCTGCAAGTGGAGTGGGTGGAAGAATTTCCTGCGGAGCTTCCTGCGTTTCGGTCTAAGTACTGTGCTGGCTGTCTTAATTGTAGGTGTACTGCTCCTTCCCACCTTGATGGGGATGCAGAATACTGCCTCTGCCCGTGGGACAGACTTTTCCCCCTTCCATTTGGTGATCCCCGATGATCACTACGGTTTCTCCCTTACGGTCATGCTCCGTTCTCTGTCTCAGCTATGTGCTCGCACCTTAACCAACAGCACACCTACGGATCTGCGGGGTCTACCCAATCTCTTTACCGGCTTCTGCCCGTTGATTCTTGCTTTCACCTTCCTGTTTAACAAGAGCTTTACTCGTAAGGATCGTCTGTTCCACGGAGCTCTGCTACTATTCTTCGTAGTCAGCCTGGTGTTTAAGATCACCACCTTTGTATGGCACGGCTTCCACTTCCCCAACATGCTCCCCGGACGCTTCACCTTCCTGTTCAGCTTCACCCTGCTGACCATGGCATACCGTGGCTACACTCATCTCAGTCATCTGGGCGTGAAACGGGGGCTCTGTGCCGTTGGCTGTGGGATCGCTATCCTTGCCCTGGGAGTGATCCATCGCAACGACCTGTCCCTGGGCTACTATGATCTGCCTCTTAACATTCTGGTTCTGCTGGGAGCCACAGCGATCATCCTTCTGCGCAACGGTCTGCGGATCCCCAAGCTCAGTCCCATCACAATCAAGAGGCTTTCCGCTCTCCTGCTGGTTGCCATACTCCTGGTCGAGGGCTCCCTCAGCATTTACGGCGGTCTTAAGCCCGGTCTCGAGGAGGAGCGTATCATGAGCCTTGCTACCAAGGGGCAGGAGCTCTATACCCGTGTTTCCGCCGAGGATCCGGAGCTGTTCTATCGGGCAGAGTTCTCCCACGACGGAACCTCCAATGACAGTGCCCTACAGCACTATAACGGCGTAGATGTATTTTCCTCCACTGCCCTGTCCAATCACGGACAATTTGCCAGTGCGCTGGGCATCCGTGCCTGGCCCGAGAGCAACAGCAACACCTATGTAGAGAGCTCTCCCTTCAGCAACACCCTATGTGGCATCAAATACCTGCTCACCAGAGAAGGCACCCATATGACCCCGGAGTTGGATCCCCTTGTGGACAAGATGGACGATATCGAGCTCCACAGGATCTCCTCTTATATCGGCGTAGGCTTTATGACCGATAGCAAGCTTGCAGAGTTCGCCTCCTTGGAGGAAAACAAGGATCCCTTTGCCGAGCAGGCCGAACTGTTCCGTCTCGCTACCGGACTGGAGGGCGAGCTGTATGACATGATCTATGAGCCGGAGCTCATTGCCTCTGAAAACTGCTCCCTTGAATATACCGAGAATAACAGCCAGTTCCTCTACACCGTCCCCGATGAGCTGGACCGTGGCGAATTCACTCTCCGCTACACCATGGACAAGTCCGGTCTCTTAAGCACCGCCTTCCGCATGATGGGTGGCAAGCACGTGGATATCTACCGTAACGGTGAGCTACTGCTCAATACCGGCGTGTTTATCCGTGGCATCCATTCCCTGGGCTATGTAGAAGAAGGGGACGTGTTTGAATTCGTTTTCTTCTCCGATGCCTACAAGCAAGCCGGCATCAATTGCTTTATGGCGATCCAGAATGATGCACTCCTCCAACAGGGGCTGGACAAGCTTTCCGACGAAGTATGGAACATCAGCTACGTTGACAGCACCACCCTTAAGGGTTCCATTACTGCTCTGTCTGACGGTATGTTCTACAGTTCCATCCCCTATGAGCCGGGCTGGACCGTAACCGTAGACGGCACCCAGATCCCCCTCGCTGAGACCTATGATCCCAAGAATCCCGATGTTAAGATCACGGATGCACAGCTCTGCTTCCCCTTAACAGCCGGCAAGCACGATATCACCATGCACTACAAGACCCCGGGGCTCCGTGGCGGTCTGCTGCTCTCCCTCATGGGTCTCGCTGTCCTCATTGTTCTTATGCTCAGCAAGAAGAAAACTCTTCTGCCGGATCAGATCCCAATTGTAAAGGAGACTCCCCATGAAACAAGCTTCCCTACTGCCGAAGAAGATCGAGTCTAAGCTGCCTCAGCTTCTGTCCTTCTTCCTACCCTTCTGCATCGTTGCAGTTTGCTATGCCGTTGCCCAGGTATTCCCCTTCGGCAACCGTCAGATCCTTGCCTCCGACGGCTGGCACCAGTACTACCCCTTCCTCCTGACGCTCCGTGAGAAGCTCCTGCACGGCGGTTCTTTGGAGTATATCCGCAATGTGGGCATGGGCTCGAACTACCTGTCCCTCTACGCCTACTATGTGGCAAGCCCCTTAAATCTCCTGTCCGTACTGGTTCCCCTGGAGTATATGAGGGAGTTCTTCACCCTGACCACCATGATCAAGTTGTCCCTTGCAGGCTATTTCTTCTGTTTCTTCCTCCGCACCGCTTACAAGAAGACAGAGATCCCCATGGCATTCTTCTCCCTCATGTACGCCCTGTGCTCCTGGGCAGCCGCCTACTACTGGAACATCATGTGGCTGGATGCCTTTGCGGTGCTGCCCCTGCTGGTTGCAGGCATGGTTTGCCTCCTGCGGGACGGTAGCTTCCGACTGTACACCCTGTCCCTAACATTGTGCCTGTGGGCTAATTATTACGTGGCATTTTTCTGCTGTATCTTCGTATTCCTCGCCTTTTTCGGTTACTGTATCGTGTGCTGGAACGGGGTCGGCAACTTCTTCCGCCGCTTCTTCCGTATCGGAGTATGTACGATATTAGGTGCCGGTATGGCAGCTATTCTGCTGATCCCCACCTTGACCGCTATGCAGTTTACCTATTCTGCCAAGGGCAGCGATGTCATGCCCCTTGCTATGAATCTGCCCAAGCGCACCACCGGCATTATGGCACTGGAGGATCTGTGGGGTTGCCTCAAGACCGAGGTACTGCCCAATCTACTGCCTGCTCTGCAACAGGTTGGCTCCCGGTTCCTTCCCGGTTATGAGCCTGCCAGCATGGAGGGCCTGCCCAATATTTTCTGTGGCTTCAGTGCAGTAATACTGTCCCTGTTCTATTTCTGCAACGGCAAGATCAAGATCCGCGAAAAGTTAGTGTCCTTCTTCCTGCTGCTGTTCCTGCTGCTCAGCTTTATTTTCCGCATACTGGACTATATGTGGCACGGCTTCCACTTCCCCAATATGCTGCCCTATCGTTTCAGCTTCCTGGTCCCCTTCGTGGTGGTGTGTATGGCATACCGTGCCTTCCATCACATGGACAACTTCAAGTACTGGAAGCTGGCAGTGATCCTCCCCTTAGGAATCGGCTTGATCGCAAGTGCCTATTTTATGGAAGACAGCACTCCCACCCAGGTACTCGTATCTGCAGGTGTTGTACTGATATGCACGGTTGCATTCTTCCTCTTCTACGGACAAGGCGCTACCGAGCGTACGCTACAGGTCCGATATGCGCGGACTTTCCTGTGCTTTATCATCCTGTGTGAGATGTGCCTGTCCTATGCCCTGGGCATAGACAAGGTCGGAACCAGTGCCTATACGGGCTATCCCAAGGAGGAAGCTTTCGTCCAAGCTCTCCTGGACTATGCCGAGGATATTGATGATGATCTGTACTATCGTACAGAGGTCACCAACACCCAGACCCTTAACGACGGTGCTCTGAACAACTATTACGGACTCAGCGTATTCAACTCCTCTGCCAATGTCAACTTTAACCGTTTCTCCCGTGCTCTTGGCTTTGCCTCCTGGCCGGAGAGCAATCGCTACGCTTATTACGAGGGATCCCCCTTCGGCAATACCCTCGCAGGACTGAAGTATCTGATCGACCGTGACGGCAATCATCTCAGCTCTGCCAACAGCTATGTAGCTGTATCCGGCACCGTTAAGCTGTTGCAGAACAAGAGCTATTTGGGTCTGGGCTTTATGACAGATCCGAATCTGGCTACCTTCCAGTCTCGTGCCGCACAGAAGAACGCTCTGTTGGATCAGGAAGAAATGTTCTCCCTGGCAACCGGGATCAGTGAACGACTGTATGAGCATCTGGAACACACCGAGCTGGAGGCAGATGAGGAGTGCTCCCTTGAGGAGGGCACCAACCGCACCTTCTTCCGTTTCGAGAAGCCCAGTAGCAAGTCCACCGCTAACTTTACCATCCGCTATACGATCGAGGAGGGTGGACTTCTCCTTGCTTACCTCCACATGCCCGGCTCTGACAAGGTCACGGTATACCGCAACGGGCTGGAGCAGTTCTCTCGCACCTCTAAGGTCCGCACCATCGTCAACGTCGGTGACGTGGAATCCGGCGACGAGATCGAATTCGTCTTTAAGGCCAAGAGCAACAACAGCGGTACTATCACCCTGGACGTTGCCAAGCATAAGGCAGGGATCTACGAGCTGGGTATGAATGCACTGAAGGACGAGACCTGGGATCTGACCCAGGCAGAGGACACCTACCTCTGCGGCACCATCGATGTAGCAAAGGATGGTCTCTTCTACTCCTCCATTCCCTACGAGCCGGGTTGGAGTGCCTATGTAGACGGTGAAGAGGTCACTCTGTGCGAGGGCTATGATCCCTCCCTGGAGGATGTAATGCTGACAGACGCTGTCATCAGCTTCCCCCTGGAGCAGGGCTTCCACATTATCGAGATGAAGTACACCGCTCCCGGTCTGGGTTTGGGTGCTATCATCTCTGTAAGCTGTATCCTGATCTTCGGTCTACTGTGGTTCCTGCTCCGCAAGAATCCCGTTCTTGTACCCGATGTAATCAGGCAGCAGCCTGTACCCCAGGAGCCGACTATGGATCTGCCCTACGAAGAAGATCCCTACCCCGATTCTGATGGAGAGGAGTCCCTGCAATGAACAAATCTCTCCTGCGCAAGCAGATCAGACAGCAGAAGGAAGCCTTAACACCTCAGCAGATCGAAGCTGCCTCTCTGGATCTCACCGAGCAGTTCTGCTCCCACCCCTTGTACAAGGAAGCACGGACTATTTTCGCCTATCTCAGCTATAACCAGGAAGTCCGCACAGCTCCCTTGATCCGCAGGGCATGGTCCGACGGCAAGGCTGTTGCAGTCCCCAAGATCATTGATGATCAAATGGTTTTCCTCCGTTTGGATGAGGGAGATCCCATTGCCGAGGGGTACAAGGGGATCCCGGAGCCTGTTAAGGAGGTCCCTCTCCGGGATCCCACTGCACTGGTTCTCCTGCCCGGTTTAGCCTTCGATCCTATGGGACACCGTCTGGGATACGGCGGTGGGTTCTATGATCGGTTCTTGTCTGCTGAGCCCCATCCTACCATTGCCCTGTGCTTCGATTTCCAGGTCTATGATCACCTGGACTGTGAGGAGCACGACATCCCGGCGGATGTAGTCCTTTCCGCTCCGATTCGGTAACACCGCCGCCCATCTGTTTTTCAGTCAAGAATTCCGATTTGTCCCACTATTTTGCAATCATACAAATCGGAAATACCATGAAACAATTACAGGGTCTGTCTCACAAGCAAGGTGAGACAGACCCGTATTTTCTTTCATCCTTCAAGCATATCCAAGATTTGCTCTACTGTCTTTTTCCCGAAGGACAGCTCCTTGTCATCCATGATCATACAGGGGACACTCATGATCCCATAGCGATCCTTCAGCTCCGGGAAGTGGTGGATATCATACACCTCTGCCGTAACGTGAGGATTCTCTGCGGCGATCCGCTGTGCCGCGACCACCAGATCCGGACACATATTGCAGGACAGAGTCACCAAGATCTTGAGATCTACAGGACGAGAGATCCCCCGGATCCGTTCCTTGATACCTTCATCCAGTGGCTGTCCCGATCCTCCTGCATTGTACAGCCCCAATACAAAGGAGGTAAATTCATGACCCCCGGGAACACCGTGGAATGCAAGTCCCGTTTCCTCCCCGTTTTCCCGGCAGACCTTCACACAGGGAGCAAGCGTTTTCGGTGCCTGCCTGTCTGCTGCTTCGTATGCCAGCATGGGAGAGATCTCACAGAGTGAACGGATAAAGGTCTCCAACTCCCCGGAAACAGGTCTGCTGTCTAAAGAAAGTCTGAGCAGGAGTTTTCGTTCCAGCTTGGAAAACAGCTCCCTTAGCTGAGGTAACATTGTATCATCGAAGAGCTTGTCCTGTGTCCTGTGGGACTCGTCCTCCCTCGCAGTGGTGTTCACACGGGGCGCAGTGGCACGGAGTCCGGTCTTCCGCTGTAACTCCGCTACATATTTCTCCAGCTCCGTAGCGGCCAAGGCTCCGTCGGCAGTTGCAGTAACAACTTGTCGCAGGGGTTTCACGCACACATCTCCCGCTGCAAATACCCCCCGCACATTGGTTTGCTGTGAGGCATCCGTAAGGAGATAGCCTCGAGGATCCAGATCCACCAAGCCCCTGAGTCTCTCTGTAGCAGGCTGATAGCCTGTAAAAACAAACACTCCAAAGGGCTCCTTGCTATGGTGCTGCGTTATCTCTCCCGTAAGGGTATTGCGGTATCTGGCATAGGTCAAGCCTCCCTCTCCGGCCACTTCCTCCATAATGGTATGGGTCAGCACCGTGATCTTAGGGTGGTTCCTGACCTCCTCAGCAATGGATGCCGCACAGGAAAAGTCCTCCTTACGGATCAGGACTGTCACATGGGAGGCAAATCGGGTGAGGAAGATGCTTTCCTCCGCCGCCGCATAACCGCCACCAATGACAAAAACCTCTCTGTCCGTAAAGAATTCACCGTCACAGGTGGCACAATATGCCACCCCTCTGCCCCCGTATTCCCGTTCCCCACGGAAGCCCGCCATTCGCGGATGGGCACCGGTTGCAAGGAGCAGACCCAGACATTGATATTCCCCCCGGGTCGTTTCTACGATTTTCACATCCTCATCCAAGCGGAATCCCGTAGCCTCGGCTTGCAGGAATTCTGCGCCAAAGGCTTGCCCCTGTCTGCGGATGGTCTCTGTCAGATCTGTGCCGCGGATCTTTTCGATCCCGGGATAGTTGACAACCGACTCGGTAATGGCGATCTGCCCTCCGAAGCGATCCTTCTCCAGTACCAGTACCCGATATCTCGCCCGTGCCAGATACACAGCAGCCGTAAGCCCGGCAGGACCGCCCCCTACTACGATCACATCATAGAGTCTGTCCATCAAAGCTGTCCGACCAGATCCAGACTGGGCTTAAGGGTCTGCTCGCCGGGCTTCCAGTTGGCAGGACAGACCTGATCCCCATGCGCATGGACGAACTGACATGCACGAACCTTGCGTAGCAGCTCCTCTGCGTTCCTGCCTACGTTGCCTGCGGTTACCTCGTAGCCGACGATCTTCCCTTCGGGATTGATGATAAAGGTGCCTCTCTCTGCAAGACCATCGGAGGGGATCAGCACCTGGAATGCCTCGGAAAGATCGTGGGTCGGATCTGCCAGCATGGGATATCGGATCTTCTTGATTCGTTCCGATGCATCGTGCCATGCCTTGTGGACAAAGTGGGTATCTGTCGATACAGAATATACCTCACAGCCGATCTCACGGAACTGATCGTACTTCTCCGCCAGATCCTCCAGCTCTGTGGGACATACAAAGGTAAAATCCGCAGGATAGAAGAAAAATACACTCCACTTCCCCAGCACATCCTCCTTACTTACGAACTTGAACTCATTGTCATGATAAGCATAGTTGCGGAATTCCGGGATCTCTCGATTGATCATTGACATTCTTACTTCCTCCATAATTGATGCTGATTGCAGAATGCGTATACACTGCGGACCTCGTCACCGGGACAGAGTGCAAATTTGGCTCGCGGTTCATCCTCGGGATCTAAATGGGCATACTGAATGCCGTGCTCCGTCTCCAGACAGATCCACTCGATATAATGCTCACTCGTCATGGGATGCTCCGCAGAGCCAACCGTTACATGGACGGTATCCCCCTCTACGTCATAGACGGGAATGTGCTTCTCACCGGATGCCTCTGTCACATCAGGGATCAGCTCCTCCATCTCCTCACCACAGCAATGGATAGGCACACCCTTATCCCGCAGTACAGCCACAATATTCCCACAATGGTTGCAGATCAAAAATTTCTGTTTCATTCTCATCGCCTCCTTTCCACATAGGAGCCATATATGCAGCCTTGACTCCCATTAAGGAAGCTCTGATGAAATCGCCGAGAGCAATCGGCGAGAGATTTTGTTCCAAATTGAGGTTTGGAAAACGCAGGAATACTTTGTGTATTTCAAATTTTTCAAACCGAAAAGTTGGGACAAAAGATTCGCTGAGTGCCGACGGCTATTTATTCAGAGTTTCCTTAATACAAGTATG
>JAZRGR010000142.1:0-10297 GCA_045644345.1 Faecousia sp.
TCTGATGATCCTGATGCTCCTGCTGTTAGAGGGCAAGGAGGATTCCCGTGGAACCATTCTGACGCTGCTCATTTTCCTGCTCCTGTAACAAGGCAGTAAATTCCGATTTATCGAGCTGTTTATCGTATAACACCGTAGGGGAGACCTGTGGTCGCCCGGTCATTGTCGTTAAACGACAATAACGAAATTACGGGATTATCACGAGATTTCCGACAAAATCGAAACATTTTGCGGGCGACCACAGGTCGCCCCTACGAACAAATTCGGAAATCGAACTGCTCGATAAATCGGAATTTGGCAAAAAGAAATTGAAAAACAATTGTTGCAGGGAGCTGAAATGTATGATATAATAAAATACTCCCCTAAAACAAGGTTTAGGGGAACGTAAAAATACAACAACCATGATTTACAGACAGATAGGAGGGATGACTGTGCCGAAGGACAGCAATGACAATGGATTCCGCGCTATGCTGGATCGGTTATTAAAGAGTGGAAAGATCACTCTTACCATGTATAACCAGATGCTTGCGGTGGAAGAACGGAAAAATGCCCGCAAGGAAAAGATCCGTCGGGATCACCCGGATCGGGAGGATGAGGCAAGGGCAGAACGGTTTGATCGGGAACAGCGGATCGCTGAGCTGGAGACCCAAGCCCGTGAAAAGGAACGGGAAGATCGGAGAAAGGCGGAAGAGGTGCCTTTGTGGGAATGGGAGAAAGAAGCCCTGCAGAGACAGCGTGCCAGGGAAGAAGAGCAACGCCGTCTGGCAGAGCTGGAATTGGAAAAACGGCGTGAGGAGCTAAGACGGGCGGCAGAAGCTCGACGTCTGGAGGAAGAGCTCCGCCGACAGGAAGAGGAACTGCGTAAGCAGCAGGAGCAGGAACACATTCAGCACGTCACCTCTATGGAGCTGGATCTGGATTGGTCCAATGTGTTCGACGATGATCCTGTGGTGCAGGGCATCCATACGGAGAGCATTTCCGACGGCTTGATCCTGTCTCTTTCCAATCTGGGGCGGGTGGATATTGAATATATTTCCTCTGTTACGGATCGGGACCCGGCTACGGTGATCCGAGAGCTGGAGGGTGCGATCTTCCAGAATCCCATGACCTGGGAAGAATGCTTCTATCGGGGATGGGAGACTGCGGAGGAGTATCTGTCCGGCAATGTACTCAAGAAGTGGGCAGAGGCAGTGGATGCCAACTGTAAGTACCACGGCTATTTCCAACGGAATGTGGAGGCACTGCAGCTCCTACTGCCCAAGACCATGGCAACAGAGGATATCTATGTGACCATTGGCTCCCCTTGGGTTCCGGCGGACATTATCGATGATTTTATCCGATATTTATTCAAGATCCCCGGACATTGCTACTGCCAGACCCTTCACGATCCCGGCAGCGGCACCTGGGAGATCACCAATAAGCCTACATACAAGGAACGGGTCTATTCCACCTCTGTTTACGGAACAAAACGTCTCACCATGCTCCAGATCCTGGAGCGGACCTTGAACATGAAGGCGGTCAGTGTAGTGGACGAGCTGCCGGACTTCCACAACAAGTCCGGTGTCAAGCGGATCCTTAACAGGGCAGAGACCACAGCGGCACTGGAATGCCAGCAGAAGCTGATCACCACCTTTAAGCAGTGGATCTGGAAGGATGAACGGCGGAAGAAGCGGTTGCAGCAGATCTACCGTGAGACCTTCGGCTGTATCCGTACCAGACAGTTTAACGGCTCCTTCCTCCGCTTCCCCAATATGTCCAAGGATGTGGAGCTGTACCCTTATCAGAAGAATGCGGTGGCACGGATCCTGTTTTCCCCCAACACCCTCCTTGCCCACGATGTAGGCTCGGGCAAGACCTTTATTATGATTGCGGCGGGTATGGAGCTGCGACGGATGAAAATGTCTGCCAAGAATCTCTATGTGGTGCCTAACAACCTGGTGGGACAGTGGCGTGACATCTTCCTTATGCTCTACCCGGAGGCAAAGGTTCTGTGTGTAGAGCCCGGCTCCTTCGGCCCTGCCAAACGGCAGGAGGTCCTGCGTACCATTCGGGACGGGGACTATGATGGGATCATTATGGCATATTCCTCCTTTGAACTGGTGGACCTGTCCCGCGGCTATGTGATCCGCCGTATGGAGGAGGACAAGCTGGAGCTGGAGAAGCTGATCCGTGCAGGCAAGGGCGTGACCTCAGCCCTCCGACGCAGAGCCAAGTCCCTGGAAAAGAGGATCAGTGATGCCATCGAGAAGGCAAATGACCTTGCAGATCACATTTATTTCGAGAATCTGGGCATTACCCGTCTCTTTGTTGACGAGGCTCATAATTTCAAGAATGTCCCCGTCGATACCCAGTCCAGCGGTGTACTGGGTGTTTCCACCGCAGGCTCTCGGAAGTGTCAGGACATGATGGACAAGGTCCGTATGATCCAGCAGCAGAACAATGGGGGCGGTGTGGTCATGGCTACAGGCACACCGATTACCAACTCTGTTACGGATGCCTATATTATGCAGAAGTATCTCCAGAGTGCCAATCTGGCAGAGCTGGATCTGAGCAGCTTTGATAGCTGGATCGGTATGTTTGCAGAGCGGGTCACGGAGTTCGAGATCGATGTGGATACCAGCGGATACCGTCTGGCGACCCGTTTCTCTGCATTCCATAATCTGCCGGAGCTTACCAGCCTGTTTGCCATTGTGGCAGACTTCCACCAGGTGGATGTACAGGACGGAGTTCCCGACCATGACGGATACGAGGATAGCCTGATTCCTCGGACGTCGGATTTTATACAGTATTTGCGGGAGATTACCAACCGTGCAGAGCTGGTTCGGGCAGGCAAGGTGGATCGGACGGTAGATAATATGCTGAAGATCACCACAGACGGTCGTAAGGCGGCACTGGATATGCGACTCGTTGATGGGGAATTGCCCCCTGCTCTGCGCTCTAAGGCGACGGCATGTGCCGCGAATGTGGCAGATATCTACTATGAGACGATGGAGGAGCGGAGCACCCAGCTGATCTTCTGTGACAGCTCCACTCCCAAGAAGGAATTTAACCTCTATGATGAGGTCCGCAGACTCCTGGTAGCTCACGGCATCCCGGAGGAGCAAGTGGCCTTCATCCACGATGCCAACACAGATCGCCGCCGAGAGCTTCTCTTTGACAAGGTGCGACAGGGTAAGGTACGTGTCCTTATAGGCTCTACCTTTAAGCTGGGATTAGGTGTCAATGTTCAGGATCGGCTGATTGCTCTGCATCACCTGGACGTACCCTGGAGACCTGCGGATATGACCCAGCGAGAGGGCAGGATCCTCCGCCAGGGCAACACGAACAAGAAGGTGCGGATCTTCCGCTATATTACAGAGGGCAGCTTCGATGCCTACTCCTGGCAGCTCCTGGAGACCAAGCAACGGTTTATTGTTGGGCTCCTGTCCGGATCCTGGGCAGAGCGGAGCGGCTCGGAGATCGACGATACGGTCCTTAACTATGCAGAGGTCAAGGCTCTGGCTGTAGGCAATCCCTTGGTCAAACACCGTGTAGAGGTTGCCAACGAGATTTCCCGTCTGACCACCCTGCAGAAGAAACGGGTGGAGGAACGGCTCTTCTTAGAGAAGGAGAATGGAGAACTGCCCAAGCAGATCTCCCGTCAGCAGGAATTTGTTGACAACTGTCAGAATGATCTGGAATTCCTCCTGGCACAGGAGGACAAGCTGAAGCGAGCCGAGAGAAAGGAACTGCGACAGCGACTCTTCGAGTCCGTTCAAGACAATGCCCTCAAGAGGACGGAACGGCTCTTGATGGAATACCGTGGGTTCCGAGTATTGCTGCCCAATAATATGCTGGCAGAGAAGCCCTTTGTATGGCTGGAACGGAAGGGTAGATATTTGGTAGAGTTGGGTGAGGCAGAGATCAGCTACCTGTCCCGTGTGGATCATGTGCTGGACAACCTGCCCAAGCATCTGGACAAGCTGTCTGAGACCCTGGGACATCTGCAGACCCGTCTGGAGCACGTACGGGCAGAATTGCGGAAGGAAGATAATTACATAGACCGCCTCCGGGAACACAAGGAGGAGCTGAGACGGATCGATAAGGAGTTAGGAGTGGATAATCATGAGTGAGACAAGGTTAGCGAATGTACCTGCAATGGATATGAACCGTATCGTAGAGGACTTGAGCCATATGTACAGCACCGTGCTCCTGGGAGGGCAGAAGCTGAAGGATCTGCCCTCCGTCATGCTCTGGGGCCCTCCCGGTGTCGGCAAATCCCAGGGCGTGCGCCAGATCGGTGATCGGATCCACCGTGCCACGGGACGTAAGGTCTGTGTTACGGATGTACGGCTCCTGCTGTTTAATCCCATTGACCTGCGAGGCATCCCCACAGCCAATGAGGAAAAGACCCTGGCAGTTTGGCTGAAGCCCAAGATCTTCCAAATGGATGAGGGACAGAATGTGGTAAACATCCTCTTCTTGGATGAAATCTCGGCGGCACCACCCTCCGTACAGGCGGCGGCTTATCAGATCACCCTGGACAGGACCATCGGCGAGCATCGGCTGCCGGAGAACTGCATCGTCATTGCAGCGGGCAACCGAACCACGGATAAGTCCGTTACCTACAAGATGCCCAAGGCACTGGCAAACCGTCTGCTCCATATCCAGGTAGAGGGTAGCTTTACCGCGTGGAAGCTGTGGGCTGTTCGGGCAGGGATCCATCCTAAGGTTCTGGGCTTCCTGTCCTTCCGTCGGGATCATCTGATGAAGTTTAATCCCGGGTCGGAGGAGCTTGCCTTTGCAACCCCTCGTTCCTGGGAGATGGTCAGCAAGCTCTTGACCACCGTTGGCGAGGATGTGGACAAGCTCTACAGTCTGATCGCAGGACTGGTAGGAGTAGGCATGGCGATGGAGTTCCGCTCCTGGTGCAAGGTGTTCAAGGATCTGCCTCGGATGGAGGATATCTTTGACGGCTTGTCCCCTGCACCCCCCAGAGAAACAGACGGGATCTACGCTCTCTGTGCCGCTATGACGGCCTATGCCCGTGAGAACAGGGACGATCTGGAGGCGATCGCCAATTCCATTACCTATGCAGACAAGCTGCCTCTGGATTTTGCCACTATGCTGATCAAGGACTATATGTACTTAGAGGAGAACTATCGGCAGAAACTCATGAGACTGCCGGAATTCTCCCGTTGGCTCGCCACCAAAGGAAGTGTGCTCAATGGAACTGTCTGAGAAACAGAAGAAGGACTTTGTCCGCAGACTCCTTCTGTCCCGTATGCGGCTGCTGAGCACCCACGGCTTCTACGGGCTCTTGCTGATGCAGATGCGGTTTAAGCTGGCGGAGCAGGTGGAGACTGCGGCTACAGACGGGACCTTTATATATTTTGCTCCTGCCTTTCTCATGGAGCTATCGGATAAGGAGCTGGATTTTGTCCTCCTCCACGAGGTTCTCCATGCCGCTCTGCAGCACTGCTCCCGTGGGGAGAAGCGGGACCATGAGCAATTCAATATTGCCTGCGATATTGTGGTCAACTCCACAATTCTGCAGGAGAATCATATGGATCTGTCCTCTATTTCCATACAGAAGTTTGGGGGAGTCTCTATGCACCTTGCCCCGGATGGGGAGGAGGGCTATCACTACAGCGCAGAGCAGGTCTATGAAATGCTCTTGAATCCCATCCCCTCTAACAACAAGAAGGGACAGCGAGGCTCCTCCTCTATAGCCCGTCCTGCCCCCGGAGGCAGGGGGACCTATCGGGATGACCATTCCCTGTGGTCGGTGGAGTCGGATCCGGAGCTCCGTGAGACCTGGACAGCCCGTGTGGTACAGGCTGCCCGTGCAGTAGAGATCCGGGATCCCTCCAACAGTCGGGGCTTGATTCCGGGCTTTGCCCAGCGGATCCTCAAGGAGCTGACTGAGCCGCGGATCGACTGGCGGCTGATCTTGAGTGAGTTTATCCAGCCGGAGATCAACGATTATTCCTTCTCGCCCCCGGACAGGAGATATGACGGAAGTGCCTTCTTTCTGCCGGATTATAACGAGATGGGAGAGGGGGACGAGGTCTATGACATCCTGTTTATGGTGGATACCTCCGGCTCTGTCTGTGATGATCAACTGGCGGAGGCCATCGGGGAGATCAAGGGAGCCATTGAACAGTTTAACGGCAAACTCCGCGGCTGGCTGGGCTTTTTTGACACGGAGGTGACTCCGCCCAAGGCTTTCGAGGATGTGGAATCTATGCTGAAGATCCCACCCTACGGTGGGGGTGGCACGGATTTCGGGTGCATTTTTGAATATGTCAGGGATCGTATGTGGGAAACACCTCCTGCTTATATCGTCATCCTGACAGACGGATACGCACCCTTCCCCAAGGAAGATGCGGCAAGAGGCATCCCGGTGCTGTGGCTCCTCAATAACGATATGGTAGAGCCCCCCTGGGGCAAGGTGGCTCGCATGGAATAAAATAAAAATCAGGTTATCACCTTTCATAAGCAAACCACAAAATGTAGATTCTGTTTTCATTGAATCATCACTTTGATCATTGGATAATGCCTCTTTGTTGCTTGGTCGGAACACAACATCTACGGTTATGCTTACGAAAGGTTATAGCCTAAATTCCGATTTATCGAGCAGTTCGATTTCCGAATTTGTTCGTAGGGGGGACCTGTGGTCGCCCGCAAAATGTTTCGATTTTGTCGGAAAACTCGTGATAATCCCGCAATTTCGTCATTGTCGTTTAACCACAATGACCGGGCGGCCACAGGTCGCCCCTACGGTGTTATACGATAAACAGTGCGATAAATCGGAATTTGACAAATCATGGGATATCCGTTCCCCTTCATATGCGTAGCATATATCATCTGCAAAGCAGATATCATAGCGTCAGCTATATCATCCATGACCGCAGGGAACGGATATCATTGCCAAGAAACCCCTCTGAGCCAAAGGGCTCAGAGGGGTTCTTGGCTCAGATCCTGCGGGTCAGGATACCCCGTTTGTCATGGATGACCTTACGGGGGCATGCCATGGCACAGGCACCGCAGGAGAGACATTTGTCAGAGAAGATAAAAGCGCGGTTCTCCGAAACCTTGATGGCACCGGCAGGACAGACCTTTTCGCACAGGCGGCAGCCGATGCAGGAGACGTCACAGACGTGGAGGCAACGGGCATCTTTGTTGGAGCACAGGACCACAATAGGATTAGCCTCCACACGGAGGTGGATCACTCGCTGGACACAGGCACGGTAACAAGCACCGCAACCGATGCACTTGCTCTCGTCTACCTCGGCAACACCGTAGGCATTGAGGGAAATAGCACCGAAACGGCACACATCCATGCACTCGCCACAGCCGGTACAGCCGTAGCGGCACATATCGGAACCGTCCTCTCGCTTCTTGGCACGGCAACCGCCGTTACAGTGGACACAAGCCACTCTCTGGGGGAAGGTTTTCTTAACAAGCACGTGGGAGGCTCCTTTCTATCGACGTTCATAGGGAGTACCGCTGAGGGGCAGGCTGAATCGCCGCTCTCCGTCCAGACGGAAGTAGGCGTCTGCAATGGCAGGGGCTGTGGGGATGGAGGTGATCTCACCGATGCCGATGGCACCGCAGGCGACATTGAGACCGGGCTTGTCGATGACGATTGCCTTGATCTCCGGAGTCTGATGGGCGCGGAACAGACCCAGAGTGCCGAACTTGGCAGTGGGTTTGTTGTTGTCGATGGGGTAGCTCTCGGTGAGGGCAAAGCCCATGGACATGACCACACCGCCCTCGATCTGTCCCTCGCAGGACAGAGGGTTAATGGCCTTGCCTACGTCATGGGCGGCAACCATCTTCTTGATATAGCCGGTCTCCTCGTCTAAGATGCACATCTGGGTGGCATAGCCGTAGGCAACATGGGAAACGGGGTTCGGCACATCGGCACCTAAGGGGTCGGTCTTGGCAAGGTATTCACCGTAGAATTCCTTGCCTACCATGGACTTAAGGGAGTTGCCGGCAAGGGCCTCGTGGAGCTTGAGGCAGGCGCGGCGGCAGGCTTCGCCGGTGATCATAGTCTGACGGGAGCCGGAGGTGTCACCGGAATCGGGAGCGATCCAAGTGTTGGAACGCTCGTACACAATGTCATCCCTGCTCAGATTGGTGTTGGATACGATCATCTGTACCAGGACTGTTCCCAGACCCTGACCGATACAGGAGGCACCGGTATAGATGTGAACCTTGCAGTCCTCCTCAATGATCAGCTTGCAACGGCCCCAATCGGGGATGCCTACACCGACACCTGCATTCTTCATGGCACAGGCAATGCCCTTGATCTTGGCATTGTCGTAGTCCTCTTTGATAGCCAGGAGAGTCTCTACAAGACCTGTGGACTCGTCAACGATCTGCCCATTGGGCAGGACACCGCCGGGACGGATGGCGTTGCGGAAACGGATCTCCCAGGGAGTGATCCCTACTAAGTCTGCCGCCATATTCAGCAGGGTCTCGATGGCGAAGCAGGTCTGGGTTACGCCGAAGCCGCGGAAGGCACCGGCAGGGGGATTGTTGGTATAATAGGCATAGCCGTCGATTTCAAAATTCTCATAGGCATAGGGGCCTGCCGCATGGGTGCAGGCACGCTCTAAGACGGGACCGCCTAAGGAGGCATATGCACCGGTGTCGGAGACAACCTTGGCCTTAACACCTTGAATGATACCGTTCTCATCTACACCCAGGGTGAAATCCATGTCGAAGGGGTGACGCTTGGGGTGGATCAGCAGGGACTCTGCGCGAGTCAGCTTGCACTTGACGGGTCTACCGGTCTTGTAGGCGATGAGGGCGGCAAGGGGTTGAACTGTCATGTCCTCCTTACCACCGAAGCCACCGCCGACCAGGGCATTCTGCACCTTGACCTTGTCATAGGGCAGATCCAGCATCATGGCACATTCGTGGAGGGTGGTGTGGGAGCTCTGGTCTGTGGAATAGATCAGCACCCCGTCACCGTCGGGGACCGCTACGGCACACTCCGGCTCTAAGAAGGCGTGCTCTGTCCAAGGGGTCTGGAACTGTTCGTGGAGGACGAACTTGGAGTTCTTGATAGCCTCCTCGGCATTGCCGCGGGAAACATGCTTGTGGGCAAGGAGGTTGCCGTTCTTGTGTACCAGGGGAGCGAAGGGAGCGGCAGCCTCTGTGGGATTGTTTACGGGGGCAAGGATCTCGTATTGGACCTTGATGAGCTTCTTTGCCTTCTCCACGATCTCCATGGTCTCGCCGGCTACCAGGGCAATGGCATCTCCGAGGAAGTGGGTAATGCCACCTACCGGGATCATAACGGGCCAGTCATGGACTAAGTGGCCGATGAGATTCTTGCCGGGGATGTCTGCGGCAGTAAGGACGCAGACCACACCGGGCAGAGACTTGGCGGCAGAGGTGTCGATGGAAAGGACCCGAGCACGGGGATACTTGGACCGCAGAGCGGAGCCGTAGATCATGCCGGGGAAATAGAAGTCGTCGGGATACTTGCCGAAGCCCAGAACCTTCTCCTCTACGTCCAGACGATGGACTCGTGAGCCGATCTTCCAGTCTGTGGCAGAGGGCAGGGGAAACTGTCCCTCTCTGAGGATCTTGGCGGCTAACTTGATAGCGGCAATGATCTTGACATAGCCGGTGCAGCGGCAATAGTTGTTGCGGATGGCAAAGCGGATCTGCTCCTCTGTAGGATCGGGGATCCTGTCTAAGAGGCTCTTGGCGCACATGACCATGCCGGGGATACAGAAGCCGCACTGGACGGCACCTGCCTCACCGAAGGCGAAGACATATACGGTCTTCTCCCAATCGCTGAGACCCTCTACAGTGAGGACGTGCTTGCCCTCCAAACGGTCCGTATCGGGGATACAGGCACGGCAGGGCTCGCCTTCGATCAGAACAGTGCAGGCACCGCAGGCACCTTCGCTGCAGCCGTCCTTGGCGGATAAAATATGAAGCTCGTCCCGCAGATATCGCAGGAGCTTTTGTTTCTTCTCAACGGTAACCTCGTTGCCGTTTACATAGAAGGTAGACATATGAAAAACCTCGTTTCTTCCTTGCGAGAACAAGGAGGGTTCCTAAAAATGCATACAGTTTCGGAATATAAATCATTATACTACAAAACCGCCCCATACGCAAGTGCTCAATCAAAAAAATAAAAGGAAACAACTTCCGATTTATCGCTCCCTTCGGTCGCGTAAATCGGAATAATGGAAAATGGAAAATGTATAATGTAAAATGTCGGTATCCCTTCGGGATGGATTTAAAATAGAGCAACATATTGTCGATACAATCTCTGGTATTTCCA
>JAZRGR010000143.1:0-8421 GCA_045644345.1 Faecousia sp.
TACTTTCTGATAGAAATGTTTGATACTATTATTCCATTAAAAGTAGATAACTTTTAATGGAACCTTTTTGTGCCGGAAGGCACAAAAAGCGTCTCATGCGAGTTTCTACGCCCTAACGGGCTATAAAAAGTAGCCATTTTAGAATGTCTACTTTTTAAAGAAACTCGGTATGATTTCTATCAGAAAGAGCACCGCTAATACTACTATTCAATTAAAAGTAGACACTTTTAATTGAATCTTATGTGCCCTACAGGGCACATAAGGCGTCTTGTACGAGTTCCTACGCCCTTGTGGGCTATAAAAAGTAGCCATTATAAATGTCTACTTTTTAAAGGAACTCAGTATAACGCGTTGCGATTTTGCAATTTTTGATATAGAAAATTGCAAAATCCCGTCTGATGCAGTACACAGTATATGATATACATTATAATTCTGACTTCTTTAGATTGCAATAGGTCAGGGTGGGAAAGAAATTGGATTTTGAAAATTTTTTAAGATTTCTCATATTTTGTCTGTACAATTGGATGGAGTTGTGCTATTATATAATGTAGGAAAAAATTCAAAAGATACAGAAGGAGGCAGATTTATGAGCGTGAATCAGTCTAACTTTGAGATCCTGGATGGTGTCCTTACCAAGTATAAGGGCAGATCCGCCGAGGTCGTGATCCCCGAGGGCGTATGGTCCATCGGTTGGGGCGCCCTGGCAGACAAGAAGACCATCCGCACTCTCGTTCTCCCCGAGGGTCTGGTCCGTATCGGTGTCGGTGCTCTTGAGGGGTGCACAGAGCTGACTACGGTCAAGGTCCCCATGAGCTTAGACTCCATCCTGGACCGTGCCTTTGCCGGTTGCGTTAAGTTAACAGACCTCTCCCTTCCCTGTGGTGTCAACGCTTCGCCCAATGCCTTCGAGGGCTGTACCGCCCTGGGCGAGATCACCTATGTAGAGGACACCTCTGTATATGCTCCCCCTGTGGGTACCACTGAGATCCCCGACGGTGCTTGCCGTGATCGCACGGATCTGCGTGAGGTCATTCTTCCCGAGGGTCTGACCCGTATCGGTGCCGAGGCTTTTGCTGGCTGTACGGGACTTAAGCGGATCACCATTGCAGACACCGTGATCGAGATCGGTGCAGGTGCCTTCCGCAACTGTCACTCCTTAGAGGAGCTGACACTTCCCTCCCAGCTCAGAGCCATCGGGGCAGATGCCTTTGCCGGTGCTTCCATGCCTGTGAGCCTGATCCTGCCCGAGGGCTTCGAGGTCCTGGGAGATCATGCCTTCCGCAATTGTACCGCTCTTGAGGCAGCCATCCTGCCCGAGGGTCTCGTCACTATGGGTGAGAGTGCCTTTGAGGGTTGCTCCAAGCTCATGACCATCAACATCCCCAAGACCACGGAGTACATTGGCAGACGTTGCTTCTTCGGTTGCTCCTCCATCAAGGTCATGGGTCTGCCCCAGAGCCTCACAGAGCTCACCGAGGAGTGCTTCCGTGGCTGTAGCTCCATTGCCATGATCTCTGTCCCCCGAACTGCAGAGACTGTAGGCGCTTTCTGCTTCGCCGACTGTCTGAGCATGGTGACCCTCAATGTCCAGGACGGTGTCCGCACCTTAGGTGCAGGTGCCTTCGAGGGCTGTATCGGTCTCAAGGAGATCGCCCTGCCCGAGAGTCTGGTTGAGTTAGGCACCGGCGCCTTCCGTGGATGCTCCAACCTTAAGCGTGTCAAGCTGCCTACCCAGTTAGAGCATCTGGGTGCCTGCGTGTTCCAGCGTTGCACCAGCCTGCGTGATATCGTCCTGCCCCAGGAGCTGGAGACCATCGGGGCCTCCTGCTTCGAGCACTGCTGGAGCCTGCAGGAGATCGTGATCCCTGCCTCTGTCTGTGAGCTGGGACGTGCTGTCTTTAAGGACTGCGCCCGACTCAGCGAGCTGGATATGCGTTGCCGCAGAGTCCATATCGGTTCCCTTGCCTTCGAGGGCTGTGTAGGTATCACCAGCTTGAGCCTGCCCATTTCCTATGAGCTGGAGACTCCCGAGATTTTCTCCGACTGTCCCTGTGTCCGTGAGGAGGGCGGTTATTACTTCTTAGAGGATACCTTGATCCGCTATGACGAGGATCGTGTCTTTGATGAACAGGGCAATTTAGCCCCCATCCCCCAGTGGGTGAGCAA
The DNA here is from genome assembly GCA_045644345.1 of Faecousia sp. Lineage (GTDB taxonomy): Bacteria > Bacillota > Clostridia > Oscillospirales > Oscillospiraceae > JAZOXB01. Next base: position 2,167 of record JAZRGR010000143.1, read on the forward strand.
GATCGGCTCCCATGCCTTTGCCGGCTGTGAGCGACTGCGTGAGATCCATCTGCCCCTCAATGTGACCGAGATCTGGGCAGGTGCCTTTGCAGACTGCACCGCACTGGAGACTGTTGTCCTGCCCAAGAATCTGACCCGTCTGGATGCAGGCGCATTCCGTGGCTGCTCCGCACTGACCTCTATGCAGCTGCCCAAGGCAGACCAGGCTGATACAGAGGATGCAGAGCCTATGATCGAGATCCCCAAGGGCATCAAGATCCTGGGCATCGGTGCTTTCGCAGACTGCACCGCCATGACCAAGCTGGTGATCCGCAAGGGTGTCGAGGAGATCGAGGAGAACTCCTTCGCAGGCTGTACCGCTCTGCAGACCGTCAATCTGCCCACCAGCATCAACACCATCTGGAACGACGCCTTCCGTGGCTGTTCCTCCCTGGTCAAGCTCACCGTCCCCAAGTCCGTGGAGAAGATCGAGGCAGGTGCCTTTGCAGATTGCACCGCACTTAAGTTCCTGTCCTTCGGCGCAGGCAGCGGTGAGATCGGCGAGGAGGCATTTAAGGGCTGTACCTCCCTGGCTACCCTCCGCCTCAACCAGAGCAACACCAAGATCGGTCCCCGTGCCTTTATGGGCTGTACCGCCCTCAAGACCCTGACCATCCCCCAGGGTGTCGTTACTGTGGAGGATCAGGCATTTAAGGGCTGCAGCTCCCTGCGATCTGTTACGGTTCCCGATTCCCTGGACCGTATGGGCGCAGAGGTCTTTGCCGCCTGCCCCAAGGCAACCCTCTACGGCAATGCAGATACCCCTGCCGCCGCCTACGCAGATGCCAACGGTCTTAAGTTCAAGACCTCCGAGCAGGAGGTATGATCCCCTGTCAGCCACAGCCGAACCCATAGGGCTTTCCTGAGAGCCTAAGGGCTTTCCCCCTGCTCTCGGCATATCTAATAAAGACCCATCCCCCGTGGCACTTGCCACGGGGGATTCTTTGCGTTCCAATATGGGAAATGTGACATTGGACTCCTCTCCATGTCTTATGGGTGCTACAAATTCCGATTTATCGCTCCCTTCGGTCGCAATAAATCGAAATTGAAGTAAGAAGTAATAGTGAATAGTGAATAGTTAAACTGTAAACTGTCCCCCGTAGAATGGACACACCAAAGAGTGAATTATTCATCACGTCCCCTCACAATGGGCACGAAAAATGAATGTATCCCTACGGGATGGATAAAGATTCAAGGTTTCGCCATACAAATCGCACTCTAAATCAATGGGCGGAGCCCATATTTTTAATCCTCGGCGTAGCCGACACATCCACTATTCACTTTTCACTATTACCTATTCACTCAAATTCCGTAATCGCTCGACAGAGCGATAAACAGGAATTTCCTCACTTGTCGAAGGCGCCGCTACGGTCTAAGAGAACCAAGATCCGCAGAGAATCCTCGGAGAAGTCCAGAATCAGCTCATCGCCCTGTCCACCCTTGCCCAGGAGGATACCACGGGCAAGGAGCTTCTCAACAGTGGGCAGGTATACAGCGGCATTGACGCTCCCCTTCAGATCTGCCAGAGTGCGGTAGCGGAGGGCAGTCCCCGGCTCAGCCCTCTCCTCGGATACAGGGTGCAGTGCCTCGGCAACTTCCCGACGGAAGGTGTCCATGGTATACCCCGTATCCAACGCATCCCACAGATGCTCCGGGTCACCGTGATTGGAGCCAATGCCACGCTCATAGCATTCCTTATGACTGAGGATCACTCCATCCTCCATAGGATCCCAGCCATAGGTTCTGCACAGGGTCGCAAAGAGCTCCACCGCCGCCTCATAGGTCCTGCGTACATGCTCCCTTGCCGCCTCAAGATCCCTAACGGTAACAGTGTATCCATTGTCGGTATCATAGGAGATCTCACGGGGCTCCGTCATTTCGATGCCCATGTGGGTATTATTGGCAGAACCACCTACGTGCCACATACGGTAATTGTCCGGTGCCAAACGATAACACAAACCGTCGGGCTGAATCACCATATGAACAGATGCCTCTACATCGGGGCTGTTAAAGTAGTCTGCAATGGGCTTGGCAAGAGGCTGGGGTGTCCCGATGGAGTGCAGAACTGCCCCACGGGGGCCCTTACGTTGGAATTCCTCATAACGAGAATCTGCTACTTGAGCGTTCTTGATGTATGCCTGATTGTTTTTGATAGGGTAATCCAGATAAGTGATCGTCATTTACTCCTCCTTTACTTCCGGCAGACCTGCAACACTGGTCAAGATGCTCAGCAGGGCAGCCAATGCGCCGGAGGACAGTACTGTCTGCCAGCTCACCTCCGACAGCATGGCAGAGGCACCGATGACACCAACCATAGTCTGAGCAAATGTCTTAAGGGCGCGGATCCCCGCCGCCCGTAACCAAAGTTTCCAATACTTCATGAAAAGCTCCTCCTTTCATATATATTCCTGTAATCCACATTCTGTGTCCTGCAAGTCAAATTCCGATTTATCGAGCTGTTTAAAATTTGCACAGACCAAAGCCTTCTCCTTGAGGAGAAGGTGCCCTGAAGGGGCGGATGAGGTGGAAAATGTTTCGAATTCGCTGTAGATTTCTATAAATACGCAACATTTTACCGCACACCTCATCAGTCTCGCTCCGCTCGACAGCTTCTCCTCAAGGAGAAGCCTTGGCCCCTTCCATGCCTTCGACCTGCTCGATAAATCGGAATTTGCTTATCTCACGGTCTGTGGTAGCCCTTGAGGTCACGGATATCGTGCATACACTCGGTCATTTCTCCCTCCAATTTATAGGTACGCTCTACCAAGCTGTTATGCGCCTGTACACGATCCTCCAATTGCTTGAGTCGGAAATTGGTCAGCTTGGCACTGGCAAGGATGCCACCCAGGGTCCCTAAGAGAGACCCGATGACAGAGAATACTGTCGCAAGGAGATTCAGCTCCATGGTCTATTCACCCCCTTCCGTATATCCATACTTGGAAAGCACCTGCAGGACAGGCGGCGTCAGTACCTTCTTGAGCTGTCCGGGAGGGAGCTTCAGGAGCTCCGTTACCAGGATGTCCATATCAGAGGCTTTCTCCCCCTCCGCTTTGCGTACACGGTTAAAGGCGAGGATCATAGCCTTCAGCTCCTTAGTCATCCTCCGTCACCCCCGATAAGAGCATCTGCAGTGCCTCATCCAGCTCCGTCACTTTAACCGTCAGCTCTGCACGGGTGAGGATGGTAGCAGGATCGACCCCCTCGGGGATCACCGGCTCCGTATCCTCCGGGTCCGTTTCCGTCTCCCCTTGAGACAGCCACTGTTCATACTCGGCACAGGTAATGATCTGCGCCGTAGGGTATCCCTCTGCCAAGGGTGCTCTGCCTGCAAGCTGCCAGATCTGCCCTCCGTCGGGGCTGACCACCCCCTGTGCCTTGGTCAAGCTATGTACACGGACGACCACACCATTGCTCTGTCGCCGTACATAGACAGGAGTCTCTATGGCATAGTAGGTCTGAGGCTCAAGATCTATTCGCTTCAAGTATAGCATTTCTTCACTCCTTTCTGCCTATCAGATGCAGAAGCCGAAGGCGATACCGGCGGCATTGCCTGCCTGTGCATTCTGCCAGTCCGTATTGCCGTTTGGTCCTACCAGCATATACCGAACAGAGTCACTTGCATCGGGACTCCGTGTCCAATAACGGGCGGCTCCACCCGTGCCGTTAAACTTATTCTTGATACGGGATGTGTTATCCGTAAAGAGGATATAGGGCAGGGACTCTATCCTTGCAACCTCAGCGCAATAGGGCTGTACCTTAGAATCAAACAGCTCGCTGTAGGCAAAGAGGAAGAGCTTGTCCTCCGTCATCCGGATCTCCCCGGACTGACCGCCTGCAGAGGATCGAACCTCTACCGTCTTGATCATACTCCGCCAGTGAAGGGGCAGTGTTGGGTAGAGGGTATCGTTGAGGAAGGCGCGGATCACGGAGTCCTTCCAGCCGCCGGTGTTGTTGGCGACAGTCATGATCCGCATACTTTGATCCAGTGTTCCCAGCATCCCAAATACCACCTCGGCAATGCCCTCTCCCGGGCGGTCATACTGGCGGAAGCCGTAGACCTGCAGTAGGATCTCCGTATCCGTCACTGCAGAGGAGCTGAGCTTGAGCTTCACCTTGTCTCCGATCTTGAAGTACTCCTGTGCCACGCCTCCGTAGATGATCCCATAGAATTCTGCAAGGCTGTAGGCACTGAAATCACCGGGATCGTCTGAGTAGAGATAGTCGTACTGTACCTTTATCCCATCGGGGATACGGGGTGACAGGTATACTCCGTGAATATCCATATCCTCCGTCACAGACTCCAGCTCCCGGGGCTCCCTGTCCCAGCCGATCCAGATGTCCCCCGGTGTGTCAGAGCACAGATCCTCCCCCTTGTAGGAGACGGAATCATATACCTCCACCATATCCTCCTGCAGGAGCCTGCTACCGTCGAACCACCGCACCCTGTACCACCGTACAAAGGGAGCAAAGAGAGCTGTCACAGTTGTATCCCCCGTAACAGTCTCCGGTAGCTGATCCCATCCCACGTAACGGAAGGAATTCTCCGTGGTAGATGCCATTGTAGGCGTAGGGATCCTGCCCTCTGCTACGGGATCGGGACAGGGGCTGCCTTCACGGACGATACAGGAGTATACCACCCTGTTATCCCCGTCTAAGAAAGTAACAGTGTGCCCCGGAACCACCGCTCCGTAGGTCAGCTCCAAGTTGGGGAAGGCGCTGTGTAGCTGAGCCAGCTCCTCAGCACTGATTGCAGGCACATGGGCAGATCCTGTTAGGACGAAGCCCTCTACTGTCCTGCCCTCCTCGTCATAGCCTGCAAGATCTGCAAGGCGCAGGAGCAGGTCTGCATCTGCCGTCTGCCAGTTGACCCCCGTGATCCTGCCTCGCTGCAGACCCTTCGCCTTCCTGCACAGATCCATGGTGTCTGCCAGGGGGCAGTCCTCGATGCGCAGATTCAGTAGCCGGGAGGGATCCACCGTCAGCTCCCTGAGCTGTCTGTGTCCCCGCAGAACCAGTGTCCCCACCGGAGGCAGATCCAAGATCTCAATGGGACAGTTAGGCGCAAGGATCACACCGCTGATACCGCTGCCCGATGCCAACAGCTCCCGCAGGCCGTCAAATTGGCTGAGATCCAGAGTCCCACCGAGGCGGCTTAAGCCACGCAGATCCATAGACTCCATAGCCGTAATGGTACCGAAGCTGAGCTGGGTCAGATCCTCGTTGCTATAGCCCGGCTCCCCGCTGCCTAAAGGCAGGTTCCTCAGCTTCACCGCTGAATTCAGCTCGATCTGATCTGCCATAAGACCCGACAAGTCCCCTAATGCGGAGATACTGCCGGCGGAATAGAGGTAGGTCTCCAAGTCGTTAGCCGTATCCGCCTTGCAGACAATGGGGACAGACTCGCCACGCTTGCCCCTGACCTTAACGGAGCCTGCATTGCCGAAGCGTACATGGACATAGCAATCGGAGTACAATGTCACAGACAGATCCCATACGGCATTGGCTCGCAGGGACAGGGAATCGGACAGGGCAAAGGGGCTGTCATACTTGGAGCTCATGTAGCTCTGTCTGTAGCGGTAGAAGGCGGCTCTCTGGAGGGTCTTGTTCCCCTGCGCCATGGCAAGATACCGTCTCTCCCCTCCACGGATATTGGGAGTAAAGTACTTCGCCCACATATCCTCGGCAACCAGGATCTCCGGTCTTGCACTCTGGTAGGTGCGGAATACCTCTATGATCCGTTCTCTGTCCCACAGCTTCTTAGACTCTAAGCTATGATACATGGTCTTAAGCTCCGTGGAAAACAGCTCACGGAGGTTGCACCACAGCACCGAGTCCCATGCGTTAAAGACCATCTGGGCTCCTACCCTGTCCCCGTCCTCCATGCCGTAGGTGAAGCTGAGACCGCCTGAATTGTCCGTGCCTGCGGCTGTGTCGTTGTCGTAGTCCTTGTTAAAGTTCCACAGGTACTTCCCCGTCCCCTTGTCCCACTCGTAGGACAGGAAGGTGTTCTTGGCTCGGTTATCCACCATAAGATGGTACTCCGTAAAGAGGTAGTGGAACAGGAGAGAGTCTACTGCAAAATACTCTGCCAGTTCTGCCTTGAACTTGGCTTTGCGATAATCTACCGAATCTGTGTTGAAGGTCCGACTGCCGTACTGCACCGGTCTGGGGAGGGTCTGTCCCGTTGCCTGCTGCGGATCCGTAGAGACTACCCAG
>JAZRGR010000144.1:0-5025 GCA_045644345.1 Faecousia sp.
AGCTCACCAGTATTGTATCGAAATGTTCGGTGCCAGCCACGTGTTCCGTGCAGGTACCATCGGTACCGTTGCGGATAAGACCGCCTTCGGCTATGTGAAAAAATATCTGGCAGAGCGGAACATGGTAGTCTCCCGCGCGGAGGAAAACCGCCTGTCCGCAGGCTGTGTGGATGTCCGCCGTACTACGGGACAGCACCCCGGCGGTCTGGTTGTTATTCCGCAGGAGAATGAGATCTGGGACTTCTGCCCCGTACAGCATCCGGCTGACGATGTAAACACAGACATAATTACCACCCATTTTGAATACCATTCCATGGAGGAGAACCTCCTGAAACTGGATATGCTGGGTCACGATGACCCTACCATGATCCGTTATATGGAGGATCTCACCGGGGTGGATGCCAAGCTGATCCCCTTGGATGACAAGGATACCATGTCCATCTTCCGTACCAGCAAGGTTCTGGGCTATGAGAATGACGAGATCCTTGGGATCCCCGGCTCTGTGGGCATCCCGGAATTCGGTACGTCCTTTACCCGTGGCATGCTCATGGATACCAAGCCGGAGCAGTTCGATACCCTGATCCGTCTGTCCGGCTTCTCACACGGCACGGATGTTTGGTTAGGTAACGCAAAGGATCTGATCGTCAGCGGTACGGCCTCTGTTTCTCAGGCAATCGGCTGTCGTGACGACATTATGATCTATCTTATTAAGTGCGGCATGCCGGAAAAGCGAGCCTTTAAGATCATGGAAGCTGTCCGTAAGGGCAGAGGCCTCCCCGACGGAGCGGAGGAGGAAATGGTGGCAGCAGGTGTCCCTGCTTGGTATATCGGCTCCTGTAAGAAGATCAAGTACCTCTTCCCCAAGGCCCATGCCGCCGCCTATGTTATGATGGCATTCCGTATTGCTTGGTTCAAGGTTCACAAGCCCTTGGCTTTCTATGCGGCATACTTCTATCGCAGGAGTCAGAAGGACGGTTTTGATGCGGTCATGATGACCCGTGGTATGGATGTAGTCAAGGAAAGCATGAAGAAGATCAAGGACAATCCCGACAAGACAGCCAAGGATGATGATATCTTCACTACCTTAGAGGTTTGCTACGAGTTCTATCTCCGTGGCTTTGAGTTTGCTCCCTTGGATCTTTACGAGTCCCATGCTACTCGATTCCAGATCCGTGACGGCAAGCTCCTGCCTCCTTTTGTGTCTGTGGGCGGCTTAGGTGAGACTGCTGCATGGGATATTCTCAACGGACGAGAAGGGAAAAGCTTTGTTTCCGTTGAGGAATTTGCCCGTGCTTGTCCCAAGGTTTCCAAGACCCATATCGAGAAGCTGAAGGAAGCAGGAGCCTTCGGTGAACTGCCGGATACCAGTCAGATCACCTTGTTCTAATACCTCTTTCTGACAGAAATGCCTTGTTTCTGTCAGAAAGCACAAAATGCATATAGAAATTTCGTACAAAAATACGAAATTTCTGAAATGATTTGATGTTTCTGCCGAAATACGATATAATAAACCCGTTAGGCTAAATACATACTAAACATAAGGAGACTACAACAATGCAAGAACTTGAAAAGCAATTCCATATTCGTTGCGTCGAGGGTGACGTAGGTCGCTATGTCCTGCTCCCCGGTGACCCCGGCCGATGCGAGTCTATCGCCAAGCTATTTGACAACCCTGTGCATGTAGGCATGAACCGTGAGTATAATATCTATACCGGCACCCTCCTGGGCGAAAAGGTCAGCGTCTGCTCCACCGGTATCGGCGGTCCCTCCGCTTCCATCGCAATGGAGGAGCTCCACAACATCGGTGCAGATACCTTTATCCGTGTAGGCACCTGTGGCGGTATCGATCTGGATGTCCGCTCCGGTGATATCGTCGTTGCTACCGGTGCTATCCGCTTTGAGCATACCTCTATGGAGTATGCACCCATTGAGTACCCCGCAGTATCCGATCTGGATATTGCACTGGCTCTGCGCCAGGCTGCTCAGGCTATGGGCAAGCGTACCCACACCGGCGTTGTCCAGTGTAAGGATGCTTTCTACGGACAGCACAGCCCTGCCAAGATGCCTGTTTCCTATGAGCTGCTGCAGAAGTGGGAAGCTTGGAAGCGTCTTGGCGTTAAGGCAAGTGAGATGGAATCCGCCGCTCTCTTCGTCGTAGCCGATGCTCTGGGCTGCCGTTGCGGTTCCTGCTTCCACGTTATCTGGAACCAGGAGCGTGAGGCTGCAGGTCTGGATCAGGATATGGATGAGGATACCACTGCCGCTGTCCGTGTAGGCGTCGAGGCTCTCAAGCTGATCATCGCCCAGGATAAGGCAATGGGCAGATAATTTTTCGGAACTTTATTCCCCATTGTACGTCTGACAATATAAGAGATCTATTAAGCATAAATTTCGTGTCGGGAGGTGAGATCGGTGAGACGATGCTGGTGGACTGTTTGGATCGAGGTTGCCATTATGGCGGTCCTGTTGTTCTTTGGTTATCAATATGTAACGGGAATCGTCGACAACCTAATTGCTCCCTATCTCATTGAAGAAGATCAGGTGGGAGAACGCAGCGACAATCTGATCAAGGAGATCGTTGAAAAGATCGAGGCAAAGCTGGATGTCCGTTTCGATTACGAGAACATGATCTTCGACTATGCCAATGACTATGCCGGCAAGATGATGGAGCAGTCCCGTGAGGAACGACAGTTCGAAGCAGAGACCTATTCCATCATAGAGGAATACGAGGACTCCGACACAGAGGCGCAAGACGAAACAGACTAAACCGAATGCCCCACCGATCAACCCGGTGGGGCATTTCTACACAGGGGGAATACCTGTCTTTACGAAATATCTGCAGGACGAGCCGGGGAACCGACTTGCCTCAGCTAAGTAGGGATCATTAATACAGCTTATTTGATCCGTTTTTATAGAATACGGATTTCCGATATTATGTGATCTTTAGGAGTATAGTAGTGTTATGCAGAAGGAGATAGATATGGAACAATCCTCATTTATCAGACGAGAGGATACCAATGTTATTAAGGGGATTGCGTTGGCGTTTATGCTGATCCACCATTTTTTTACCTTTCCCGAGTGGTTCCCTGAGAATGTATCCTATCCCATTATAGAACGAATCGGGGACTTTTTTAACCGACCTTTTGCCATCTGTGTTTCTATTTTTGCTTTTTTGACAGGCTATTTTTATTATTTTACAACAGATAGGTCCTACAAGTATTCCTTGCGTAAAAGCACGGATTTATGGGTACACTATCTGTTTGCGTTCATGCTACTGCTGATTCCGGCGGTTCTGTTAGGCTGCTACGAATTTAACGTGGTGAAGTTTGGAATGGAATGTGTTGGATTGTATCTACCGACTATGAAATTCTGTTGGTATGTGATTTTTTACTGCATGGCAATTTTTGCACTTCCGCTTTTTGCCAAAAGCTATGACAGGTCCCCTGTTTTGACCTTAATCATAAGTGTTTTGGGGCCTGTATGTTTAAGTAAAATCCTGGAGCCGGTAGCGAGTAATAGGGTTGGTGGATTGATATATGATTTGAGCACCTACTTGTCTCAATTTGGCAGCGTAGCTTCAGGATATGTTTTTGCAAAGCACAATCTGTTTGAAAAAATAGAGGGATCTGTTGGCACAAGAAGAAAAACAACGAGAGTCATCCTTTTTGTTGCACTAATGACGATTGCATTTCTCGGCGTCGGCAATGGAAAGGAATTAGGTATGGTGGCAGCACCCTTATTCATTTTCGGATTGGTGGAGCTGATTCATATGGGCAAGAAGGGAAAAATCACAGTACCACTTAAGTTTGTAGGGAAATATTCGCTTTCTGTATGGTTCCTGCATAGCATTTTCTTTAATCAGTGTGAGCCTTATACGAAACCCATTTTATATCTGCCTCAATATCCGTTACTTGTTTTCCTGTGGGGATTGGGCTTGTGTCTGGTAGTGGCTGTACTGATTGAGACTCCTATCAAATTCTTAACAAAAATGAAGAATAAGGCTTTTACTAAGCTTTTTTCGGAAAGAAAAAACTGAGAAACTGCAACATATGGATAGAAAAAATCAGATTCGAGCCATCACAGATAGCGAGGAGGAGCAGATGCTTCTGGTACGTGTTTGCGATAAGTTGGATCGGGGATATGAGCGAGAGATGCCTGTCTCCACGGCTTTCCTGACTCCCAGGGAACAGGCATTGGTAAAGCAGATCCTTCCTCATACTCGGTTTTGGGGCGGTGTAGAGGATGCAGACCGTAAGGTTGCCTATTATCTGCCGGAGTACATGACTAAGGAGGATTATTTCCATGGGGATGTAATCTCCTGCATACAGGGGAGCTTCTATGAGGCGGATTCCTTGAGTCATCGGGATGTATTGGGAGCTTTAATGGGGGCCGGGATCCGTCGGGATGCCATCGGAGATATCATCATCCGAGATAGATCCTGCGAATTCTTTATCCTGTCTGAGCTGAGCAAATATCTGCTGGATAACCTGACTACAGCCGGACGTCAGCATCTCCGCTTACAACAGATAGATCCGGCTACGGTAGAGAAGCCTCCTCAGGCCATGAAGGAACTGCGGATCACCGTATCCTCTCTGCGATTGGACAGTGTGCTGTCCGGGGCATTCCGGTTGAGTCGAGGAAAAACCGCCGAGGCGATCCAAGCAGGCAAGGTGAGCCTCAATTCCCTGACCTGTATCAAGCCGGATAAACAGGTGAACCCCGGCGATGAGCTGTCCCTCCGCGGCAGCGGTAAGCTCCGCATCTTGGAGCTCCATGGTCAAACCAAGAAAGATCGCACCGCCATTACCGTAGGCATTTTTATATAAAGTACAATGCTTCAAATTCCAATTTATGCCTCCCTTCGGTCGCGCAAATCGGAATAATGGAAAATGGAAAATGTATAATGTAAAATGTCGGTATCCCTTCGGGATGGATTTAAAATAGAGCAACATATTGTCGATACAATCTCTGGTATTTCCAAAATTTTCTACGAAAATGAAAATATTTTATGATTAGAATTTCCAG
>JAZRGR010000145.1:0-6409 GCA_045644345.1 Faecousia sp.
GGTAAGCCACATTCTTGTTAATGTTGTCATCAAGCTCATAGCATTCTCAAATATACTTTAGGTATGTACGGAGCATATCAAAGATAATCTTCACATTGCCTCCAAACAAAAGGGTGTACTCCGCAACGAAAAAGTATCCGCATTGCTCACAGAGGCCGGGAATCTCTATGCACCGTCCGCAGGTAGACAGCTTTCCGTTTTCCATGACCACACACTGATGACAGGGAGTTGGGAAACGATTGTCAATAAGATAGGGAAAGGCACTTTTTAGATTGAATACAGGGGCACCCTCTGCCATCATTTCCTCTATGGTGGTGCAACACTTTGCCTTTTCTTCCCGGCTGAGAGCCAATTCCTTTGTATCAGGATAGGGTGTATGGAAATTAAAGGAAACCGCTCGAACATTTTTGGTATCACGGGCAGTCATGCACACATGGCGCACATAGTCCTTGTTTATTTGATTGATCGCCATATAGAAGCAGATGTTGTCTGCTGTAGCATTGCGGATGTTCTCCATAATGGTGTCGTAGGTGTTGCCACGGATTTGATTGTGACGATCCTTGTCCCCGTCCAAACTCAGGAGGATCAGATCCGCTTCCGGAAGGTCAATGGGGAATGTACCATTGGTAACCACATTGACAATCAGGAAACCCATACGTTTCGCTTCAATGACCAAATCTCGCAGGGTGTGCTTACCATCCCTCCACAAAAAGGTTTCTCCTCCGCAGAAGAACAGGATCCGTACACCCATAGCGTATAATTCTTCCATTTCACGATGGATCTGCTCATAAGGATGGACAATAGCAGTAATGTTATTGACGGAGCAATGCTTACAATGAAGGTTGCATTTATCCGTAACAATTACCGTTCCGAGAATCGGCTCTTTCTTTCTAAATAGGATCGTCTTGATGCCGAAAGAAGTAAACTTGAAAAATGATGATAGTTTCATATATTACCTCTATGCTGTTATCTTTTGTTATCCGTTTTGGAGATAGAAAACTGCGGTACACATCTTTAGGAATTGTCCTTCTTCTTGGACGGCATGGGTCTTTCCATCCCACCAAACAGTTTTTTCATTTGCTTTTACAACATACTCTGTGCCATCGTCCATTATGTAGGTGATCTGAATGATCGGGGTGTCATCTGTCAATCTTTTCAGAGGAGTATAATGCAAATAGCCTAAGAGAGCTTCTGCCAGCTCAATGTAAAACTCATCCGTGGACTCTTTCACTTCGCCCGGGTAGTTGGTATGGGTAACCACAACCCGTTCAATATTTTCAACTTTGGGTGTTCCCCAAAGCGGCACACCTTCGATTAAGATATTAAGTGCTATGGTTATGATGCAGACAAACAGGATTGTCAAGCACCAACGAATTGCCTTTTTCATATAGACACCTTCTTACTCTGTGTGATTGTCGATTCCATATGCTTCAGCGGACAATAACGCCTTGTATTTTCGCCCCCAAACAAATGAAGCTATCAGAGCGGGGAACGATAAAATAATATAGATCAGGATCTCAAATGCCGCATTAAGGGCTGTATCGGGAATATGCCGAGTACTGACGAAATAAAAAACTAACCACGGCAAACCGAGAATTAACCAATTTAAGCCTTGCGTTCGTTTGTAAGCATTTGTCCATGTATGACCTTTGAATTTAGCAGGGATATTCTGAATACCAAAGAGTCCTAAGATCCCGTATCCAATCCAAAATATACTCATGCATAACAGAATATTCATGCGATCACGGTCCCAAGATAGGTTATAATTGAGCGATTCAATCAGCGGTAGACAAGCCAGCTGAATCAGTCTTATAAATTCTGAAAACTTCCCCAAGTGCAGGGGGATACTTCTCTAAAACTACGCCATTGAAAACTATTCTTGCATATCCACCTACAACAATGAAACTTAGTTATTGTAAATTGTTGCCGCACCATAATGATTGTCGGCATCTGTTATTTGTATATCAAACTTCTGCCACGGCACATCACTTTCCGTTGTTTCAATCTGGATAAGGTAGGCTGACAATTCACAGCCACCTGCAAATTCCTTCACTGAATTTGTGTTGATTACACGCACTTCTTGATCGTCGATACTCGCTTTGATAACAATGTTATCAGGTGCAATATCTTGCATACCTTGCTGGAACTTAGGCAAACTCATGGGCCTGAAATATACCATAAGGCTATTGCCGGCGCCCTTGACAGAAAATACATGTAAACCGTATATCTCTAATTTATCAAAACTCAGATTCAAAGACATATCTGCTTGAAGCAAAATATTCTGGCACCAGTATTCCAAAAAGTTTACTCCATAGTCCTTTACCGCTGTCAGAAAAGGGTATAGACCTGTTGGAATATCAAGTACATAATAGCCATCGTTATTGCTTTCCGTGCTAAAAAGCGTAACAAAGTTTTCGTCTTTCACTTCAATGAGAGCCTTGGAAATAGGTGCTTGATTTTTGTCTGTAACATATCCTTCAATTTTCATTTTTACGCCCTCCGTAAACTTAATAAATCTTTGTTAAAATTGAATCATTAGCGGATCTCTTTGCTGCAGTAAGGGCAATATTTACCAAAGGATTGCATTGTTTTTCCGCAATGGGGACACCGATTCGTGAATTTTACATACAAAATGCAAAGGAAAAAGACGATCAGCGAAACCAATCCTATGTATGCTTCTGCTGTAATGAGGTAGTTGCTATCAAGTAGTTTCAAGCCGATAATGCCCCAAGCAATTACAAAAACAACAAGGGAAATAACCGCAAACCATTTTGCAAGCTTTTTCATGCAAATCACACTCCGTTCATCAAATTGGAAATTGCATTTTACTTATTCCACAATTTCAAGTATTTGCCGGATAAGTTGTTCCGCGTTGCCTATGCTGTAGGTTTTTCCATTAATTGCAAGTTTTCCTGTTGCTGTGACAGTCATAATCTGACCGTTTGCGATATAAAGAACTTTATTTCCCAGGTCGTGCATTGTGCCGTTTGAAAACAGAGTTCCAAATGTTCTTCGATAGGTGTATTCATCAAGAACAGACAGTATTTCCATTTGCTGTTCTTCTGTAATGTATTGGTATTCGGTGGTATCAGAGATTGTCTCACCGTTTTCAAAATGATATTCAATTAATGTTATGTACATTTTTGTGTTCTTGTCTGCAACGTTTGATAAGGATAACGGCTTGAAATACAAAATTGTGCAAATTAAAAGTAAAACAGCAATTCCAATACATAAGAGATATGTAGTTTTCTTTTTCATATACAATGCCCTCCTGTTAAACTTAAGTTTGAACTGTTTCACAATTTGCTACATAGACACAACGGCTACAAATAACCTTCAATTCTACCGGAAGCATGGAAAACCATTATTTCCACATCATCAGTTGAATGAACCGGTAGGAAATAAAGAGAGAAATGACCAACATTCCTATGATGTAAAGAATTCGGAGCCATATTCTGTCACGAGGGATTCTTTTGGACAGGAATATTGAAATCACTGTTACGCAAACTGAAATAAACAGCCAAAACAGTGCAGTAAAATCGTTGGCATTAAAGTAGTTTTCCACCATGTTCCCGGCTTCATCAAGGACAGGACAACCACAGCCAAGCCAGTCTACGATGAATCGCTGATTTATCAAACTATAAGGGACAAGCAAAATTGCAAACAATAAAAGCGGTGAAAAGAAAACGGCTACTTTTTTAATTACCTTCATATAGCTATTCACCGACTTCCTTTTTTTCTTTTATTAATGGCTCTTACTACCGCCCAAATACACCAGGCGATTCCCGCAACAATTAGCATCACTCCGGAGAATACACCGAGTAACGCATAACCGATTGCATCCCAATCTTTCGATAAATACATCAGACAGAATAGGAAGATTGTTGTTACAGCAAGCAATATTGATGGTAGCAATCTAATAAAAATATTCTTTATCTTAAAGCAAAGTAATAATTGCATGGGCAAAACAATCAAAACGGAGCAAATCGCAATAAAAGTAGTGAATTCAATATTTCCGATCCAAACATCTCCCATGTTTCCGCTCCTCCTTTGGCCAATTCAGTACAGTAACTCTCTCAACATATCAAGGAACGCTTTTTCGCCCCGGATGTTGAGCTAAAAAAGAACTGTCTTTCTATAGAATCAATAATAGCATTTTCACACTATCACACATCTTTTTCTTGCTTCTTTTTTCGGATTAGTTTGTAAAGTAAAAATCCAATTCCAATCCAAAGAAGAAAGTTTAGCAGGACGAATATAACTGTTTTCGGCTCAGCCGCAAAGAAATTTTCCATATATAACACACTCCTTTTGCAGTAATTTTCCAATAAGGGAACATTTTAGGTTACTTCTTTTTCAGACAGATGGCATCGAGGATTTTATCAATACAAAACAGCACAACGAAAATACCGGAAGATACGTAAACACCACGGGTTAAAGATTCCCAAGTCCAGTAATCGTCTCCGTGTATGAGTCGTGCAATGAGGTTTGTAACATCAAATCCATCTGCTGTAGGATTCAAATTGCGGATGTAGTTCAGTACAAGTCCTACGGCAACGATCAAGCTAATGCAGAGCAGAACTTTTACAAGGATTCTAAAGTTTTTCATTGTCTTTACTTCCATTTAAGCACCTCTTTTCGCAACCTTATACACTTGCCCTAAGATTGCAGGATAAAGTTCTTGAATCTGACCATTATAAGTGATCCGAACCAAATCGCCCACCTGCCAATCAATCGATTGGTCAGCGTTTTGAGTGGATACCTTGATTTTATCGGAACAATTGGCTTCCTGTGTCCCTGCATCAGGCTCAACGAGGAAGTAGCTGTCGTGAATTTCTAATATCTTAGCATCGAATGTGTATAGATCATCCGGTTTGTCAAAATCCTTACCGGCCCGACCGCCACACGCAACCAGTCCGAACATGACAATCAAAACCAAGGCACATGCAATCCATTTTTTCATAACAATTCTCCTTGTTCGTTTTCTTCGTACAATCGTACTATTTGTGAGATTGGGATTTGCTTATCTTGTTATGGTCAAGCAATAGAACGACGGTCTTTCGGGATACATTTTGTCGGGAGTATTCCAAATTACAGCATTGTTGATCTCTTTGATATGCTCTGTTGTCAATTCACCAATGGAGATTGTTTTTCTGTGGATATAAGGTCTGTCCTCATATTCATAGTAATCTATTAACCACACATTCCAAAACTCAATATTAGCTGTTTTCTGCAGGGCAGTTCTTATGTATTCAATGATTTGTTTTGCTCTGCCGTCAGTATAGTCCCATTCAAGATAAACTCCATAATCTTTGTCTGTGTAGTTCTTGACGCTATCAAAGGATATTAGAAAATAGTTATCATCTGCACCACCATCGTCTACTATGCCTTTGTCAATGTCTATTTTGACAGGATAATTTTGTGATGGTGCAAACTCTGTCAAAGGTATATCAGAAGCAATAAATCTGCAAATACTCATTCAATCGCACTCCTCAGTCAAATTGGAATTTGTTATTCTCCGATTTTTTCCATTGTGTCTTTACGAATTTCTTCTCTTAATTCTGTAAGATATTCAGAAAAAGCCACCTTATCATCTGCATATGTTTTATTTAACTCGTATTCTTTTGGAATCCAAGTTGATAAATCTGAAATATTATGTTGAATTAAAGCCTCTAAACCATCAATAGCTTTATATATTTTAGATTCTATTGTTTTTCTTTCCGCCATTTCTTCATACATTGCAATCATTTCATTAGCATAATTCTCAGGCAAAGTTCTTACCCAACTATATAAAAGGTTTTCTTCATTTTGCTCATGAGCTTTTGTCTTATCAAATGTTGGAATATCTCCCGTAAAACATTCTCCTAAATCATGGATAATACACATTTGAACCACTTTGTCCATATCTACCTCAGGAAATTCATCTTTCATAAAGTAAGCCATCAAAGTCATCATCCAACTATGTTCGGCAACACTCTCATGTCTTCCATTTTTAGTATAACAATGTCTTGTTGCATCTTTTAATCGCTCTGCAATTTGTAACGCATCTAACAATTCTCTTGCTTTCATATACTCTCCCTCTCTGTCCTTGATGTTTACCTACTATTTACTAAATTCAAGTTTTCCTAACTGCCGGGGCAGCGCCCAAGGCTCCCCTTGTCAGGGGAGCTGTCACGCGAACAGCGTGACTGAGGGGTAGTATTCTCTCCCCCGGTCAAAATTCAAAGATTTTTGCTAGCCTCCTCGTCAGAGGGGGCCTTTGGTGCGGCGCATAACTGTTAGACAAATTCAAGTTTGTCTAATGGGTTAGCAGAAAAAATGGTCTTATTCATCCGTGTCTACAAGAGGGATTTTTTCTACCTTGTAGACTTGGGGGAGAATGGCGGGGTAGAGCTCTTGGATCTGACCG
>JAZRGR010000146.1:0-18991 GCA_045644345.1 Faecousia sp.
GAACCGTCGACCTCCAGCGTGACAGGCTGGCGTGCTAACCGACTGCACCACCGGGCCAAATTGTGGTGGGAACAACAGGGCTCGAACCTGTGACCCCATGCTTGTAAGGCATGTGCTCTCCCAGCTGAGCTATGCTCCCAACGGGTGTGCTCTCAAGCTCAGTGCTCTCAAGCAACACCGATATTATACACACAACATACCCTTTTGTCAAGAGTTTTTTTCATATTTATAAAAGTTTTTTCAAAATCCGCAAAAAATCGGATTCCACCACGTTACAGACTTTTCAGCAGGGCTTCGACTTGCTCCGGGGTGAAGGTGTAGATGGTATCACAGAATTGACACTCGATAGAAATATCCTTTCCCTCGTCGATGATCTCCTGCATATCCTTCTTGCCAATGGTGATGAGAGTCTTCTCTACCCGTTCCCTGCTGCAGTAGCAACGGTACTCCACAGGCTCACGGTCGAAAATCTCCAGATCAAATTCACAAAGAACTCTCTTAAGGATCTCCTCGGGGCTCATGCCCTGCTCCAACATGGGAGTCACTGCACCTGCACAGGCAATGCCTGTCTCGATCTTCATAATCACATCGTCGGGTGCTCCGGGAAGAAGCTGGATCAAATAGCCACCTGCCACCTTAACAGATTGGTCCACATCTACCAGTACCCCAAGAGCGCACGCCGTAGGTGTCTGCTCGGATTGGGCAAAATACGCCGTAACATCATCCGCAATCTCTCCTGTTACCAGCTCTACACTGCCGATATAAGGCTCCTTCATCTGCAGGTCACGGATCACGGTGAGCATACCGTCTGTACCCACTGCGGCACCTACATCCAGCTTGCCTGCATACTTCTCCAGCAGGGATATGGCAGGATTGGTCACATAGCCACGGACATTGCCCTCAGCGTCAGAGGTAGCAAGAATCGTCCCCAACGGACCGCCACCCTTAAACTGGAGAGTCAGAGCTCCGTTAGGCACCTTCTGCAAATTGCCCATCATAGATGTTACGGTGAGGACTCTGCCAAGGGCCGCTGTGGCAGTAGGCGTAGTCTTGTGCATCTGCCGTGCTCTGTCCACCATAGCAGTGGAGGTGATCGCCATAGCCTTGACCCATCCGTCGGTGGTAATGGCGCGGACAATATAATCCTTCATGATAGTATTACTCCTTAAATGCTGCAAAATAGATTCGTTGCTCCCCGGGCGTGGGAGGCTCCTGTCGGCGATCACCGAACATCTCTACACGGGTAAAGCCCGCTTCCTTGAGCCATTGTATCAGCTCCGCAGGCTCATAGGCGTACTCGCAGTGCTGTTCAAGGCTCCGTTCCCACAGCTCGCCATGACGCTGAAACAGATCGATACCGTAATAGCAGATCCTCTCCGACTCCTCAAACTCCGCACGCCAGACACAGTAGCTGTCCTCATTCTCATCCAGGAACACCTGTCCATCCAAGCCGCGAAGTTTAAATGGTGTATTGATATCGAAGAAGAAAACACCACCCTCCTCCAATGCATCAAACACACGGCAAAATGCCCTGCGGCAATCGGCAGGCTCGGTCACATAGTTCAGACTGTCAAGGAAACAGCAAACTGCGTCTACCCTATAGGGCAGACGCAAGCGCTGCATGGGCTGGCAGATAAAGAAGGGAGGCGTGACCTCTAAGGTGGCAGCTTTCTGCGCCGCAACAGTCAGCATCTCCTCGGAAATATCCGCTCCGAGAACCTGATAGCCCGCTTTGGCCAGAAGCACAGACATGGATCCGGTACCGCATGCCAGATCCAAGATCCGCTCCGGAGACTTGCCATAGGTGCGCAGGATCGTCTGAAAAAAGGTCAAAACCGCCCCGTAATCCACATCCGTAGTCAATCCGTCATAGGCAGAGGCTAAGCTCTCGTAAGCGATCATTCTTCCTCCTGCATCCGCTCGAAGATCAGGTGGTATGCATCGTTGCCGTTAAGCAGGCTACGGTTGACACGGCTGACCGTGGCAGAACTGGCACCGGTCTCCGCCAGGATATCATTATAGATCATTCCGGAAGCCAACATACGGGCTACACGATATCTCTGCTCAATGGCACGGAGCTCCGTCTGCGTGCACAGGTCATGGAAAAATGCATAGCACTCCTCGGGAGTCTCAAGCTTAAGGATCGCACGATACAGCTCGCAGTCCGGGTTAGAACGCTTCATTCTGTTGTTCATGGGATATACCTCCTTATGTTGATTCATTAATGTTTGATATTACCGAATTAAAGTATAACACTTTTCCTTGCAAAAGTAAAGACCTAAAAAAACAAAAGCTGCCGAAAGACAGCTTTTGTTGAAAAAATGATATTACTTGTTGCGGAAAAGGTCAAAAATCTTGTCGATATCGTCGATGTCCGCATCGGACTTGCCACGGGGAGCCTCGGAAGCGGTCACAGGCTTCTGGGAAGCGGCTGCAGAGAAGAGGCCACGGTTCTCAGGCTTCTTCTTGTCGTCGGGGAATCTGGTAGCAATGACGGTAACACGGAGCTGATCCTCGAAATCGGGATAGGTAGCAGCACCGAAGATAATGTTAGCATCGGGGTTGACAGCCTGCTCAACAATACCGGCAGCCTTCTCGACTTCTTCCAGCTCCATGTTGGGAGAGCCGGCAATGTTGATCAGAACGCCGTTGGCACCGTTAATAGAGGTCTCCAGCAGAGGACTGGAAACAGCCAGAGTAGCAGCCTGCTCAGCCTTGTCCTTGCCGCTGGCAATACCGACACCCATGTGAGCGCGGCCTGCGTTCTTCATAATAGCGGATACGTCAGCAAAGTCCTGGTTAATGATAACATGAGCAGAGTATCCGACCAGATCAGAGATAGAGATAACAGCCTGCTTGAGAACGTCGTCAGCGATGCCGAAAGCATTGGCAAAGGTGATCTTCTGGTCAGTAACATACTTGAGGCGGTCGTTGGGAATGACAATGAGGGAGTCTACCTTCTCAGACAGAGCCTCGATGCCGGCCTTGGCCTGCTTCATGCGGTTAGCACCCTCGAAGCGGAAGGGCTCAGTTACAACACCAACAGTGAGAATCCCTGCCTCGTGAGCCAGGTCAGCAATGATGGGGGCTGCGCCGGTGCCGGTGCCACCGCCCATACCTGCGGTAATGAACACCATATCGGTACCCTCAAGGATCTTGGAAATGGCAGCTCTGCTCTCCTCGGCAGACTTCTTGCCGATCTCGGGCTTGGAGCCTGCACCCATGCCACTGGTCAGCTTCTCACCGATCTGGAGCTTGTTGGGACACTTGGACTTGTTCAGATCCTGACGGTCAGTGTTAACGACGAAGAACTCTACACCTTCCATCTTGCTGTCGATCATGCGGTTGACAACATTGTTACCTGCGCCGCCTACACCAATGACCTTAATATTAACAACTTTTTCTTCGAAAACTTCGGACATGTTAATTTCCTCCTATGTATGATGTTGAAATTGGATCAGGGCGTATCTGACAAGCACCGGCTGAGAAAGGATGATGAAACGGTGCTTCTCAGACACGCCCTGTGGGGATATACATTTATACTTTTATATTCTACCCCGAATTTCCCTTTTGGTCAATAGGAATTCGCATTTTTCATAAAATTATTTGCAAATTTTATGAATTTTATCCATTGCAAAAGGGAATTTTTACTCTCCCCGAAGCAGAATTGCCTTGTCTCCGCTCTTTAAGGTCAGATCCACGGTGCCTGTAACATAGGACTCCTCCCGGCGGATCACTTCCTTAAGATACTCCAATTTGTAATCCATCCGATTGGTATCCCCCAGTTCTACCTGGAAACGATCCTCGTACCACAGGGAGATCTTGAATGCAGAGGGAATAGAAACAGACACAATATGTCGCCCAAGAGCTGCTTCCTCAATATCTGTCAAAAGGGTTTTCAGTGCGGAAAGTTGACCCTTCGCCTTGGTTTCATCTCCGGCTGCTGCATGGATCTGAAGGTCCTCTCCCACAGTAGGCGGTAAAATCGCCAGTTCCTGAACCACAGTAAAGTCCGCTGCCTGCCGTTGGGTAATCTGCTCTACCACCTTGCCCTGTGCCGTGATCAGATACCATTCTCCTTGGGTATCCCGGACGGCATATTTCGGTTTTCCCTCCGTGATGCGGATGATCAGCGTGTCGGGAAGCTGTCTGGTCACCTTGACAGAATCTACATATTTAAGTGGAGCCATAATACTGCCGGATATCTTGCTTCGTGACAGAGTCAGCAGGTTATCCCCGGAGGTAACTCCACAAACCTGCAGGATCTCCTGCTGAGAGTAATACCCATTCCCCTCGACCATTACATTCTCTACGCGGAAGAAAATCACCATACTCAAGATCACCGCAACCACAATCCCTGCCATGATCATAAGACGTTTCAGCAAGCCCTTGCTGATGCGCTTGACTGTACGCCGTTTTGCTTGTCGCTTCTGTTTCTGCCTCAGTCGGAAGAGACGGGCATTCTCTTCACGGATCGCCTTACGCTCTGCGGCAGCCCTCTTGGAGCGTTCCGAAGGAACCCGTCTCTCCGGCTTGCGAGGAGGCGCCCCCTCCGGTCTGTTAGGCGCAGGTCTCCTGCCTCTCTCATGGGTAGGTCTCCCCCCACTCTCGGATGCAGGTCTTTCCCTCCGGGGAGCTCTACCGGCATTCTCCTCTGCAGGAGGACGCCTGCGTCTCTCGCCGGAAGGCTTGGTCCCCGGCTCAGAGGGTCGGCGGCTCGATCTCCTGTCGTCGGAGGGAGCTCTGCCCGTATCCGCAGAACGACGCCGTCTTGTATGTGTGTCAGATGTGGTCCTTCTCTCGTCGGAGGGTCTGCGCCCCTCTGCAGGACGGGGAGCTTCTCCGACAGGTCTTTGTCTCTTCTGTTCCATATACCTTTACTCCATCCAAATTTTACCACCGAGACTACGAAGATTCTCTACGAATTCCTCATATCCCCGTTCCATATATTCCACTTTATCGATACGGCTATCGCCCTCTGCACTAAGGGCGCCGATCACCAGCGCCGCACCTCCGCGAAGGTCCGTTGCTTCTACACAGGCTCCGTGGAGCCTGCGGACTCCGTCAATAATGGCATATCGACGGGAAGCACGGATCCGTGCACCCATGGCACACAGCCCGGGCACATGAAGGAAACGGTCTGTAAAAATACTTTCCTCTAAAACGCTGATCCCTCGCGCACAGGACAGAACTGCCATAACAGGTGCCTGAGCATCTGTAGGGAAGCCGTCATAGGGTGCCGTCCGAATGGGACTCACGGACTGCACGCCGTAGCATTGCAACCCGATCCAATCCTCACCGTAGTGCAAGTCACATCCCGCCTTGTGAAAGACACGGGTAACTGCAGTCAAATGGTCCGGCTTGACAGCACGGAGAGTAACACTCCCCCTTGTTGCCGCTGCCGCCGCCAGATAGGTCGCCGCCTCTATGCGGTCTGCCATGATCCTATATTCCGTGCCGTGGAGACTACAGCCTCCGCGGATGGTCAGGACAGTTCCCCGATCCGTAATATCCGCACCACAGCTACGGAGAAAGCCGATCAGATCCCCGATCTCCGGCTCCCGAGCCACATTGCACAGGGTCGTGGTACCACTGCAGGCCAGTGCGCCCAAGATCAAATTCTCCGTAGCTCCCACACTGGGAAAGGGCAGTGCTATTGTTCCACCCCTAGGATCCTCTCCATGACAGCAAATATACCTGTCATCGCACTCACAGACATAGCCTAAATGTTCCAATCCCCGCAAATGGAGATCAATGGGACGTTCTCCCAAAGCACAGCCCCCGGGATATGCTACGCATCCCTGCCGAAACCGTGTCAGAAGGGCTCCCAGGAAAATCACTGCTGCCCGCATTTTCCCCGTAAGTTCAGGGGGAATGGGTCGCGGAACCGCCCCGTATGTACAGATCCTAAGGATAGATCCGCACCGTTCTGTCTCACAGCCCAAATACTCCAGGATCTCCAGTGCCGTATCCACGTCCGTGATCCGTGGGCAATTATGCAGGACGCAGGTCCCCCCTGTTAAAAGAGTCGCCGCCAAAATCGGCAACACACTGTTCTTAGCCCCGTGGATGGTCATCTCACCTCTAAGAGGCGTGCCACCCTCAATCCGATATGCACCCATAGGCAAACCTCCGATTTTGGAAATTTGCCCATTCTATGCAAATATTGTCTTATGAGTTCCCCAGTTCCAGCACAATATCCAGGATCCGCTCTGCAGAGTCAATGACAGCCATTTCCCGTAATGCCTTGCTCATACTCTCACGACGGGAGCGATCCTCCAGGAGCTCCTTGGCAGTGCTGTAGAGAACAGCCCCATCACAGTCTGCTTCCCGAATGACCACTGCCGCTCCACGCTGTTCCAGAATACGGGCATTCTTCTCCTGGTGATTGTTGGTGACATTGGGCGAGGGAACGATAATGCAGGGCGTCCCCGCTGCGGCGATCTCATTGAGGGTGGAGGCTCCCGCACGGCTGATAAACAGGTCCGCCGCCGCCATAAGGGTAGGCATATTATAAATATATTCCTGCATGGTCACAAGCTCCTGTGCCTCCAAGTCCACGCCCTGTTCCTTGACAAATTCAGGCATCCACCGCCAACCGAAGGAGCCTGTGGCATGGACATGGCGGTATTTGCCTTCCTCGCACTCCATCTTCATGAAGCCTGCGATCTTCTTGTTCATTTCACGGGCACCTAAGCTGCCCCAGGCAGAGACGATCAGGGGCTTGTCGTCCAAGCCCAGCTCTCTGCGAGCCTCTGCCTTCTTGGTATAGACAAATTCCTCCCGAACAGGCATTCCCACGGCAATGACACGGTCAGCGTGCTTGTATTCCTTGCGACTCTCCTCAAAGCTCACCATGATCCTGTCTACCTTGTCACAGACCATACGGGTAGCAAGACCGGGAACAGCATTCGCCTCATGAAGTGCTGTAGGGATCCCCCGTTTGGTCCCCATCTTAAGCATAGGGAAGCTGGCATAGCCCCCTGTTCCAACGATCACATCGGGCTTGAAGTCCTTGATGATCTGATCCGCTTTCTTGAGTGCTCTGCGGATAGTTCCCACGGTCTGGATATTGTGCCAAATGGCCGAGGGAGTAAAGCTGCGGAGATAATTGGATATGGTGACTGTTTCCAGTGGGAAACCCTCTCTGGGGACCAGCTTGGTCTCCATGCCGTCGTCGGCACCTACAAAGAGGATGTCACAGTTGGGTCTGCGTTCTCTTAAACGCTTGGCTACAGCAATGGCAGGGTTAATATGTCCCCCGGTGCCACCGCAGGTAAAAATAACTTTCATAATGATCCCCTCACTCTTGAGAGATACTGCGAGATATATTGAGCATGATGCCGCACTCTGCAAGCTGCATCATAAGTGCCGTCCCTCCCGAAGAAAAGAAAGGCATAGAGATCCCCGTCGATGGCAGAAGGTTGGTCACCACACCTACATTCAAGAGGACCTGCAGTGCAAGGAGGGTGGTCAGCCCCGTGGCTAAGAGCATGGAAAACCGATCCCGACTATGGATAGCGATCCAATAGCCACGGAGGATCAGGAGTGCAAAGAGGATCAAGATCCCCATGGCACCGATAAAGCCCAGCTCCTCGCACACAATGGCAAAAATGTAGTCGTTATGCTCCTCCGGCAGGTACAGATACTTCTGCCTACCCATACCGAAGCCTAAGCCAAACAGCCCTCCCGAGCCGATAGCATATAGGGACTGGACGATCTGATAGCCCTCATCCGTGGGATAGGCTTCCGGATCCAGCCAAGCCATGATCCGATCCCCGGTATAGCCTCCCGTGAGAATCAGCAGTAAGAGCACCGCACCTCCGGATAGGGCAATGGTCACCAGATATTTGGTGTTCACACCCCCTACCAGCATCATAAGGAAGCACAGGGACGCCACAATAATGGTAGCGGAAAAATGAGGCTCCAGGATCAGCAGAACCGCTATTACGACCATAGCCCCGGAGCAGGCAAAGAATACCTTGATGCTACGGCTATCCTTCCTGTGGTCTGTCAGAATCTTTGCTAAGGAGATAATGAGGGACAGCTTGGCGATCTCCGAGGGTTGGAAGCTGATAAAGCCGATCTTGATCCACCGTGTGGCGCCCCCTCCCGTTAAGCCGAAGAGCAGAACCCCTATAAGAAGGATCACACAGCCAAAATACAGAAGCCTCGAAATGCCGTAATACAGTCTGTAGGGAATCAGACTCACGAAATACATGGCAGTGGCCCCCAGCACTGCAAACAAAAGCTGTGATAAGAAATAGCTTGCGGAATTCCCCGTGACATAGTGAGCACGGGGGAAGCTGGCAGAGAAGAGCATGAGAAGCCCTACCGCCGTCAAAAGAAGGGTTAACAGCAAATAAGGAAGATCCGTTACGCCACGATCCGTACGAACCGCAGATTTTTGGGGCATAAGAAGCCTCCCTTCCCCAAAAGATTAAGCGCACATGATACGAACACCGAAGTAAGCGACCACGCACATAATCACGGTCACGGTGACAAATACCACCCAGATCTTTATCTCTGACCATCCGCACTTCTCAAAGTGATGATGGATGGGAGCCATCTTAAATACACGCTTGCCGTGAGACAGCTTGAAGTACCCTACCTGAATAATATCAGACAGAGCCTCGATGATGTAAATAATGCCAACAAACAGAAGTACCAGGGGCATATCCAGTGCAAAGGCAAGACCTACTACAGCACCGCCCATGAACAGGGAGCCGGTATCGCCCATGAAGACCTTTGCAGGATAGAAGTTATAGATGAGATAGCCTCCCAGTCCACCCAATAGGGCTGCGGAGAAGGTAGCAAGACCGGTGTGGCGCACTGCCAGCGCCGCCATGGTGAAGAACAGCATAACAGGAGATGTAACACCTGCAGACAGACCATCCAGTCCATCTGTCAGATTCACTGCATTCACGCATCCCAGAATAATGAACAGCGCAACTGCATGGTAGAGCATGGGAGGAACGGTGCAAATGACGCCCTCCACAAAGGGGAATCGAAGCTCGTAGGACAGTGCTCCCGTAAAATGCATGGCAGCCAGGAATGCAACGGAGGCTACGAGCTGGAGGGCGATCTTCTGCTTGCCCGTAAGGCCTAAGTTCCGCTTCTTCTTGACCTTGATATAATCATCCAGGAAGCCAACAGCACCGAACATCAGTGCAAGACCCAGAACAGGAAGCATATCCCACTCGGCCCAAATCACACCGCCGGTGATCAGACAGAGCATGGACGCAATAATAAACATAATGCCGCCCATAGTGGGGGTTCCTGCCTTGTTGTTATGCCATGTGGGCCCTACTTCGCGAATGGACTGACCTGCTTTCCACGCCCGAAGGGCAGGGATCAGGAATCTGCCCAGCACGGCAGACAGGACAAAGCCTCCTAAGAGGGAAATGATAATTACAGTAATCTCAGACATCTTTCTATCCTCCGTCTTACTTTTCTAAAAACAGTAGCTGTAGGACCCGTTCCATATGCATGCCGCGGCTCCCCTTGACCAGAATGCTGTCACCGAGCTGCAGTTTCTCCTTCAGTGCTGTCACCAGCTCTTCGTGGGTCTCAAAGTGTTCTGCATATGCCATGGATGCGGCACCCCGAACCATGTGATCCCCCAAGGGACCGTAGGCAAAGAGAAGGTCAGCATTTCTTGCCGCTTCTCTGCCGATCTCATAGTGAGCCGTAGGACCATAGTCTCCCAGCTCCAGCATGCCTCCCAGAACAGCGATCCGCCGCCGAGGTCTCTTGGAGAGGACAGACAGAGCCGCACGGGTGGATTCCGGACCTGCGTTGTAGCAATCCTCGATAATATACAGACCGTCACGGCTATAGGTGTTCTGCCGCATATCCGTATTGGTAAAGGTGGCAAGACCCCTGCAGATAGTCTCAGGCTCCATACCCCACAGAAGTCCTACTGCGGAGGCTCCCAGAGCATTGCACACATTGTGTTCCCCTACTACAGGGAGCTCCACCGTGAAACTGCGTCCAAAGGCTTCTACTCTAAAGGAACAGCCCTCCTCACCCATGGTAAGATCCACGGCTCTGACTTGGTTATGCTCTCCCAGGCCGTAGGTAATGGCGCCGTATTTCTCAGCCTCACGGGATAACAGGTCATTGTCCCCACAGAACAGGATCCTACCGTTGGGGCGGAGTCCCTCTAAGATCTCCAGCTTAGCCCCCAGGATCCCCTCACGGGAGCCTAAGTACTCGATGTGCATGGTGCCCACATTGGTGATCATGGCAATATCCGGCTGAGCCAGGGAGGTCAGCAGGGAGATCTCCCCTGCGTGGTTCATGCCCATCTCGATGACCGCCTTCTCACAGTCCTCCTCTAAGGACAGGAGGGTCACAGGCAGGCCGATATGGTTGTTGTAATTCTTGGGGGTCTTCTGGGTACGGAAGCCCTGTTCCAGCACAGCCGCCACCATTTCCTTGGTGGTAGTCTTGCCTACACTGCCGGTAATGCCTACGATCCCACAGCTTAGGCTCTCCCGATAACCGCGAGCGATCTGCTGCATAGCCTTAAGGGTATCCTCTACATAAATAGCAGGTATACCGGGATCTTGGGATCGGGATGCCAGTACAGCCACCGCGCCCTTATCCATAGCCATGGGGATATAGGCATGACCGTCTCGCTCTCCTGCAAGAGCCACGAAGAGCTCCCCCTCCGTAACAGCACGGCTGTCAAACTGTACACCACAGAATGTCACAGACTCATGCTCCGGTGCAAGCGTACCCGCGCACCAAAGAGCCGCCTGCTTCAGTGTGATTCGTCCCATAATACTGCGGCAACCTCCTCCCGTTCATCCAGGTGAGTCTTCTCCTTGCCAATGATCTGGTAGGTCTCGTGACCCTTGCCTGCAAGGATTATCATATCATCTTTTTGCCCTAAACGCAAGGCTAAAGCGATGGCTTTCCGCCGATTCTCCTGGACAATGTAACGATCCTCCCCGTTTTTCATCCCTGCCAGGATCTCACGGATGATTGCCATAGGCTCCTCGGTACGGGGATTATCGGAGGTAACGATGGTCAGATCTGCATATTTAAGGGCGATTTCCCCCATCATAGGACGCTTCTTGTTATCCCGATCACCGCCACAGCCGAACACAAGGATCACTCTGCCCTTGCAGAAATCCTTGACACTGCGCAGGACATTCTCCAACCCGTCGGGAGTATGTGCATAATCGATGAGAACCGTATAATCCTTGCCGGGAGTGGGAACCACCTCGATCCTGCCCTTGACCCCCTCTGCGCGGGACAGTGCATGGATGGCAGTATGGAAGTCCATGCCCAGCTTACGGGCAATGGCAAGTGCCATGAGTCCGTTGCTGACAGTAAAGCGTCCGGGGATCCCGATCCGCAGTCTGCCCCGGAGCTCTCCCTCTAAGACATCCATCTCTACGTGATCCGATTCCAGGATCACATTCTCGGCACATAGATCCCCACCTGCTCCAAAGGTGGTACAGTGGCACTTTGCCTCTGCAATCATCTTGGGGGTAGCAGGATCCGCCTTGTTAAATACGCCGTATTCACATTGGGAGAACAAGAGGGACTTTGCCTTCCGGTAGTTCTCCATAGTCTTGTGGAAATCCAGATGATCCTCGGTCAGATTGGTAAAAGCTCCCACTGTAAAGGGGATGGTTGCAGTCCGATCCAGATACAGGGCATGGGAGGACACCTCCATGACCACATGGCTGCAGCCCTTGTCACGCATTTGGGCAAGGATCCCCTGGAGCTCGAAGCTCTCAGGAGTGGTCCGCTCTGTAGGCAGTTCCTCATCCCCGATGAGGTTGCAGATAGTGCCGATGAGTCCCACCTTGGCTCCCTGTTGCTCCAGCATGGATTTAAGCAGATAGGTTACAGAGGTCTTGCCGTTGGTCCCTGTGACACCTATCATCTTCATACTCTCGGCAGGATGACCGTACCAATTGGCACCTAATTGTGCCAGTGCCTTACGGGTATTTTCCACTCGGATCCAAGGGGTGTTGTGGGGCATTTCCTTCTCACACAGGATGAGGTCGGCACCCCGTTCAATGGCATTGGGGATATATTTGTGTCCGTCGGTCTCGTAGCCTACAATAGCGACGAACAGATCCCCCGGTTGCACCTGCAGGGAAGAATATCTCACATGGGAGATCTCCAGATCCATGGGTGCATTGCTGTCTAATATTTCGATCCCTTGAAATAAATCATGTAGTTTCATAGTCATCTCTCCATCGGACTTAGTCCATATCTTTCGTATCTGTAAAGGTTACGGTAATGGTAGTACCCGGGTCTACCTTGGTCCCCGGGGCTATGCTCTGATTGGCGGCAATAACATGCCACGCTGTCAGATCCGTCCCCTTGGGCTGTAGGTAGAGTCCAAGGTCGTTGAGCCTGCGAGTGGTCTCCTCCACGGTAAGTCCGTAGAGAGAGGGAACCTCCACCTGCTCGGCTGTCATGGTATCGTCTGTGTACAGGAGCACTGTGGAATAACAGGGAATGGGCTTACCCTTAGAGGGGACTTGGCTGAGGATCTTGGAGCCGTTGCCAATGATGCGGCATTCCAAGTTTGCTTCCTTCAGCTTTTCTTGTGCCTGATAGACGGTCAGCCCCGTCATATCCGGCATGGGGATATTCACACGGTACAGCTCCTGCTTGGTATAATCTGCCTGCACACCAAGGTAAGGTAGGATATCCTCCAGCACTGCTCCCACAGTAGGGGCCGCCATCACACCGCCGGAAATATACTGCCCCGTGGCAGGGTTGGGGGTATCCAGGGCAATGAGGACCACATAACGGGGATCCTCCATGGGAGCAATGCCCACAAAGGATACGATCTTATCCTTGGTCATCTGCCCGTCCTCGTTGCGTTGATCCGTTTTCTCCGAGGTGCCGGTCTTGCCACCGATGCGGTAGCCCGCTACCGTGGCATTCTTGGCTGTTCCCTCAGACACCACTGACTCCAGGAGCCGGCACATAGTCTCAGAGGTCTCTTCCGAGATCACCTGGCGGAGGACGGTCCGTTCATGGCTGTTTATGATATTGCCATCCTCATCCAGGGTCTGTTCGACCACGTAGGGTTCCAGGAGATATCCGCCGTTTACCACAGCAGAAATGGCACGGACCATCTGGATAGGAGTAGGCTTAACGGTCTGACCGAAGGAGGTAGAGATCAGATAGCTGGTACCATGGGTCTTGTTATCTGCCAGATGCGCCCTGGAATGGAAGATCCCTCTTGCCTCTCCCGGCAGGTCAAGACCTGTCGTCTCCATAAGACCGAATGCCTTGTAATATTCGTACAGGGTCTCGCCCCCTGTTCGCAGACCCATATGGGCAAAGGCAAGGTTGCAGGAGTTCTGTAATGCCTGTGCCGTAGTCTGTCCTCCGTGACCTCCATGCTTCCAGCAGTTAAGGATCTGAGATCTGCCCTCGAACTTCTCGGAGCCTCCGCAGGAGAAGTGATCCTGCAAGGTCACTGCTCCGGAATCCAGTGCCGCCGCCAGAGTCAGGGTCTTAAAGGTGGATCCGGGCTCATAGCCGTCGCAGACACAGCGATTGCGCCACTGCTTCAGCCTTGCGGCGGCTACAGAGCTGTTATATTCCTCTAAGAGAGCGGTTCGGTCACTGCTCTCCTTGGGATAAGTCATAGCCTTCTCATAGAGCCGATCCAGAGAGGCTTGGAGCTTGGTGTCGTAAATTTCCAAGTAATGGTTGGGGTCATATCCCCCTAAGGTCGACATGGCAAGGACTGCTCCGGTATCTGCATCCATAACCATGCCAAAGGCACCGTTGAGCACATCGTAACGGTCAATGGCATCTCGCATCTGCTTCTCCAGTGCTCTCTGCACCGTAAGATCCAGGGTCAGCACCAAGCTCTCTCCGCTCTTGGCCTCGTAATAGGTCTCGTAGGAATAGAGCATTTCCGTCTCGTTATTGCCCTTGGTGGTGATTACTGCGCCGGGTGTCCCCTGCAGCTTCTTGTTATAATAGGACTCTAACCCCTCCGTCCCCACATTCTCCGTATTGACGAAGCCCAGGAGTTGGGAGGCTGTGGCACCGTATGGGTAATATCGCAGGGAATCCGGCTCTAAATGGACCCCTTTAATGTCATATTCTGCCAGGAAGCTCCGCACCGCGTCACATACGGAGGCAGTCTGCTTCCGCCGCAGAACCTTGTAGCGCATAGAGATATCCTGTGCCTTTTGGCGGATCTCCTCGGGCTCCAGGTCCAGGAGCTTGCCTAATTCACGGGACAGGAAGTCCAGGTCTACCTTGTTCTGCTTCAGCTCCAGAGGATCCAGGAAGATATTCTCCACACTGAGAGAGCCTGCAAGGGGATCCATATTCCGATCATAGATATTCCCTCGTTTCGCTGTCACAGATGTGGAACGGGTTTGGTTGGCAATTGCCTTCTGCTCGTAATAGTCGTGATCCAGAAGCATGACCTTCACCAGTCTTGCTCCTATGATCAAGAAAGCAAGCATTCCCAGTGACGCCATCAGCCAAAGGATCCCTTTCCGAATGTAGGTGTCGGAAACCTCATGCCCCCTGGGTCTGCCAAGGGCTCTGGGTTTCGGAACATCCTTGTGTTTCACACATTCGCCTCCCGGGAAATGTCTGTTCTCTACCTTTTTTAATGAATCAATGCGGGACAAAAACATGGACGGCACTGCAACCGCCCATGTTCTGTTTGTATGTATATATCTGAATTTAAGAAAAATATGCCTCCATATCCCGAATCATTTCTGCAATTGCATCTGCAATGCCCATTTCGACTTCTTCGGTTACAGTCTGTACTGCCTCCGGCAGCTCTATGTGGACATATTGTACCTGCGCTGCATAGGGAATGTGCATCCCCAGCTCCTGCGCCCGTTTGGCAACGGCATCCATATCCACATTGGTCTCGAATTCTGCAATCAGGTGCTCCTGTTGGGTCTGGAGCTGGCGGAGCTGTCTGCGGAGCTCCGCTCTCTCACTGCGGACTTCAAAGAGTCGCATCATACTGAACAGCAGACCAAATAGGAGCAATAGCACCACCGCCACAGATACCACCGTCAGTGGGGAGATCCCCCTCTGAGGCAGATCCGGCAGGAGCTGTTCCTTCTTAGGCTCTTCCGGCAGGTGGCTCGGCACTTCCACAGGAATAGGTGCATATGCCTCTGAGCCGTGGGTATAGAATTCCTTTATGACGAGTCACCGCCTCTCGTGAAAAATCAAAGCTTCTCGCATACACGGAGCTTGGCACTCCGGGCACGGGGATTGTCAGCAAGCTCTGCCTCTCCGGATACTATGGGCTTACGGGAGATCAGCTTGACCGAGGGCTTCTTGCCACAGATGCACACCGGGAATTCCGGGGGGCAGGTACAGCCCTTGGAGGCTGCCTGCATGGCATTCTTTACGATCCGATCCTCTAAGGAATGGAAGGTGATCACTGCCAATCTGCCACCCTTGTTCAGTCGAGCAATGGCGGCACTCATCATGCGATCTACGGAGCCCAGCTCGTCATTGACCGCAATGCGGATGGCCTGGAAGCTCCGCTTGGCAGGGTGCTGTTTCTCTCTGAGTGCCTGTGCAGGCATGGCAGAACGGATGATGTCTACCAGCTCAAAGGTGGTCTCAATGGGCTTGTGCTCCCGCTTGCGGCAGATGGCCGCGGCAATCTGCGGGGCATACCGTTCTTCACCGAAGGTAAAGAGGATCCGCTTTAATTCCTCCTGGGAGTATGTATTGACCACATCTGCGGCAGTAAGGGGATCCTCACGGTTCATCCGCATATCTAAGGGTGCATCCGCCATATAGGAGAAGCCACGGGAACCGTCATCCAACTGGGGAGAAGAAACACCCAGGTCAAAGAGCATACCGTCTACCCCCTCGATGCCCAGCTCGTCCAGGATCTCATGAACACGGCAGAAGTTGGAATGTACCGTGGTCACACGGCCGGCATACTCACTCAGCCTATTAGATGCCGCCTCAAGAGCAACCGTATCACGGTCTACACCGATCAGTCTGCCACCCTCATGCAGGCGACGGACGATCTCATAGGAATGACCGGCACCGCCAAGGGTGCCGTCTAAGTAAATGCCATGGGGCTTAATATCCAGAGCCTCAATGCATTCGTCCAATAAAACAGATTTATGAGAAAATTCCATA
Organism: Faecousia sp.; assembly: GCA_045644345.1. Taxonomy (GTDB): domain Bacteria; phylum Bacillota; class Clostridia; order Oscillospirales; family Oscillospiraceae; genus JAZOXB01. The sequence goes on from JAZRGR010000146.1 coordinate 16,141, forward strand.
TCAGAACCCCAATTCCTTCAGTGCGGCACGGAGTGCAGCGGGAGTCAGTTGCTCCGCCTCCTGTGCCTCGTATTGTTCTGCATCCCAGAGTTCTCCCCGTCTGCCTAAGCCAACGAAGATCACATCCTCCTTAAGTCCTGCATAGGCACGGAGCTTCTCAGGCAGGAGGAATCTGCCCTGCTTGTCCGGCTCGCATTGACATGCACTGCCTACAAACGTACGGAAGCCTCCGGCATCCGTAAGCTGAAACTGGTCACAGCGATCCAGAACCTTCTGCCATTCTTCCTTGGTATAGATGATCAAACAGCTATCGGGGGATACGGTAATAAAGAACAGGTCACCCAATTCCTCCCTCAGCTTGGAGGGAACGATCAGTCTGCCCTTGGCATCTATGGTATGTTTATATTGTCCGAACAAGTCCCCTCACCTCCCAATCGCTCTACAGGACGGATTTTTGCTCCATTTTGTGGATTTTTGTGGAATTATACTCCACTCCGAATACAGTATACACTGTATAAAGAAAAAAATCAATCATTTTTTCGGATTTCCCAAAGGTTTCTCATGATTTTTTCCGTGAAAACACCGTAAAAACCGAATAAATAAACATTTGTTCTATATTTTCCTATCCATCACGATTCCCATCGGTGCCTCAAATTCCAATTTATCGAGCTGTTCGATTTCCGAATTTGTTCGTAGGGGCGACCTGTGGTCGCCCGCAAAATGTTTCGATTTTGTCGGAAATCTCGCGATAATCCCGTAATTTTGTCATTGTCGTTTAACGACAATGACCGGGCGACCACAGGTCGCCCCTACGGTGTTATACGATAAACAGAGCGATAAATCGGAATTCTGTGCCGCTGATGATGGGATCTGCGCTTGACAGGCAAAAGAGCCCTCTATATAATAAAAGTGATCACCAATCGTTGTAGTCATGGAGGGATGAAAGCTTGAAAGAATATACTATTATTCCGGAGTTTCGCTATAGCAAATCCTTCCCCTATGTGGCAATATTCTGTCAAATCATCGCAATCGGCTTTGTAATTTTCGGGTGCGCCCTTACTTTGGCATGGTTTATTTTAGCATTCCTTTTCCAGTTTTGCGCAGTTTATTATATGGGACTGTTTCTTTGCAATCGATATTACCGTATATCGATTACCCCCGGGGTAATGACGGTATGGAGCATTTTCAATCGCTCCAAAAAATGTCAAGCGGAAACATTACGATGGAAAATATGCCGTATACCATGGTTTAATGACTATTATATCCTCCTATATTCTTCCGGCCGAATACCCATAGCATTGATCAAGCCCCATTGGAAAAACGCTCTGAAACTCCTGCAGTTCCCTCATTTCGGTCCATTGAAGGGCACAGAGCTTAAATATCTTCATTTTTTGAAAAGTGCCGGTTTACTGGGGCAGGACATAACAGGTCGGTTCTACCCGCTTCGGTAAATCGTGATCGGAATTTTCATATTGACAAAATAAAGACAGGTGTTTATAATTTTAATAGCAAGTCTAATGTTTTAACATAGTTTAAATATATAAATCACAGAGGAGGAGTCAACTATGAAGAAAGTTGCTGTTTTACTATTGATCTTTGTCTTAATGATAGGTCTCACAACCTGTGGCACACCTACAGGAGAGCACGCCTCGGAGATCCGGAACTACTGTGACACCTTCCTTTCCGCCACCTTGGCAGGGAATGTGGACGGAGCCTTGGTAGCTATGGATGACAGTGCTGCTAAAGAGCAGCTTGAGCCCGTGATCCTGCAGATGCAGACATATATGGACGGGGTCACTGAGTATCGTCTGACTCTCGACAGCTACTTCAAGAGCATAAGGAACGGCACTTCATATACCGAAGCAACCTTTAAAATGGAAACAAACGCACAGACCTACTATGTCACCGGAACTATGGCAGAGGGCTACAGCAAGCTCTACCATATCAACATTATATCCGCAGAGGATAAGGGTCTTGTTTATACCGGAACTCTGGATACCCTGGAGGGCTCCAACGGCATACAGTGGGCTTTCCTGGGCCTGGCTGTATTGACTCTTGCCTTTATGGTCTTCGCCCTGGTACACTGCTGCCGCCGCAAGATCAAGGGTAAAGTCCTTTGGATCCTGTTTATCATCGGAGGTCTGTTCATCTTGACAGCAGGGCAAGGAAGGATCAACTTCCGTCTGGGTCTCTTCACCCCCGTCTACACCCACATGAAGATCTATCCCAACGGCACCTCCCTCCTACAGTTGGTGATCCCCATGGGTGCCATCCTCTACTTCCCCCTCCACAAAGAGTTGCGAGACCCTGTTCCCATGGAGATCGCACCTGAAAATGAGTGCTCCCCCACTCCCCAATCCATCCCCGAAACGCAAACGGAATCTCCGGCTCACACCGAATCCGAAGAAACCACAGAATAACCCCTCACGATCTGCAACGGAGGACCTCACCCCGAGGTCCTCCGCCTTTTTCTGCTCTTTCCATTGCTCGTGCTAATGTTCCATTCGCTCCGAAGTTTACAGTGAAAATCAGACAGTCAAATTCCTGTTTATCGCTCTGTTTATCGTATATCACCGTAGGGGCGACCTGTGGTCGCCCGGTCATTGTCGTTAAACGACAATGACGAAATTGCGGGATTATCACGAGTTTTCCGACAAAATCGAAACATTTTGCGGGCGACCACAGGTCGCCCCTACGAACAAATTCGGAAATCGAACTGCTCGATAAATCGGAATTTGACGATAAAAAGCAGGGCTCTGCGCCGCAATTGCTTGCGGTGCAGAGCCCTATTATATCATTTGATTACTTCTTTCTTGCCTTGCGGACAGCCATGATGCGGTTCATCTCGTTA
>JAZRGR010000147.1:0-28036 GCA_045644345.1 Faecousia sp.
GTCATTGTCGTTAAACGACAATGACGAAATGACGGGATTATCACGAGATTTCCGACAAAATCGAAACATTTTGCGGGCGACCACAGGTCGCCCCTACGAACAAATTCGGAAATCGAACTGCTCGATAAATCGGAAGTTTTCGTATTCTTCGGCCTATTTGACAGTATGGGGTAATATTTTAAGCACTCCTGCTGATGCGGCGGCGGTGGCAAAGCCGGTGAACAGGGCAACGACCAACAGGTAAGGCAGGTATGCCCCAATATAGACCGTCTGCATCAAAACCATTGCCGCACAGATCTGTCCAACATTATGGGCAGCGGCTCCTAAAATGCTAATGCCGTAAAGGGAGAAGCAAGGAGCCTTCCCTGTTAGGGTCATGACACACAGGGACAAGAGTCCTCCCGTTAAGGAGAACAGCAGACCGCTGATGCCTCCACCGAACACAGCCCCCATGATACAGCGCAGGAGGACGATCCACAGAGTGTCCTTCCACCCCAAGAGGAACAGAGCCACAAGGGTCACGATATTGGCAAGCCCCAGCTTGATCCCCGGCAGAGGGATCACCAGCTGTAGGGGGATAAACCGCTCCGTATAGGACAGAGCCAGCGCCAGAGCAATGAGCAGGGCACACAGGGGGATCTTCTTAGCTATCTTCATGCCGTCACCCCACTACAAAGTCGATATCCCGGGACCCCACAATACGGATCTCCACACCGTTGGGCAGACACACCAGGCTCCGTCCGGCCTTGCTGATCCTGCCGCTGTGGACACAGTCCTCTCCGGGGCAGGTGCTCCGGGTAATGGCAACAGCACTGTCACGGATCTCCACGGTGTTAGCGTACTTCCCGGTAATCTCCACACTTTCCTCTGCGGACAGGGGTAATTCCCGGAGGAGCTCGCCGTTGCGATAGATCTGCACGACAGCTTCCCCCGCATCCGAGGAGGGCAAGAACAACAAGCCTATTCCAATGGCAAGGGCCACGACAAGAGCAATGGCGATACAATCCCCTGCCCGAAAAGACAATCTCTTCCGATCCGTCATAGGCTCCTCCCCTCCTGCCCTGTAACACCATTATTCAACCGGAGTCAGCCATTTCCCACCTCTGCTCTTTCAGAATCTTAGTGCATACAAGGGCATAGTACAATAAATATATCATATATTATTTTACAAGAAAAGTAAAGCATTGTTTTTTACCAATTTATATTTTTCCCCTCCCTAACTGTAGCCGGATCCTCCACAGCCCCTTTGTGCCTAAAATTACGATTTATGGAGCTGTTTATCGTATAACACCGTAGGGGTGACCTGTGGTCGCCCGGTCATTGTCGTTAAACGACAATGACGAAATTACAGGATTATCACGAGATTTCCGACAAAATCGAAACATTTTGCGGGCGACCACAGGTCGCCCCTACGAACAAATTCGGAAATCGAACAGCTCGATAAATTTGAATTTGATGCTACTTTGTTACCGTTCCGATTTCCATATGATCCGAAAGGATGGGACAAGCACTGTTTTTCGACGATTTTTGAAAAAAACCTTGACTTTTACCCCGGGTAAAAGAGTATAATCTATGCATAAGGAGGGAGTCTGTATGAAAATCAAAGCAGTATGCGAGTCTACAGGGCTCACAGACCGTACCGTCCGGTATTACATCGAAGAAGGTCTGATCGCCCCCTCGTACACAGAAAACTATTTGGGAAGAAAATCCTACGAGTATGAGGAATCCCATGTGCAGCAATTGAAGGACATCTCCGTTCTGCGGAAATTCGGATTCGCTGTGGCAGAAATTCGCCAAATGCTCCAAAGTCCGGAATCCATTATCCCCCTAACCAGAAAGCTGCGACAGCAAAAAGAGGCCGCCGTAAGTCAGGAACAGGAACTGCTTCGGGCCTTGTCTTCCCTGGACACGGAGCAAAGCTATACCGTAGCCCGGCTTGCAGCCTGTCTGTCTGCCCCTGTTGTGGATATTGCTCCCCCGTTGGGGGACGGAAAGCGAAACATAGGCTCCATGATCTACAAGGCTATAGAACTGACTGTGTTCTTTATCACCATCTGGCTTCCGGTCCTTGCGGCTATTTTGGGGTTGGTGCTGTCTTTCCATGATTATCATTTTCCCGTTATAAGGCCAATAGCCATTGTGCTTACGGTCCCTTTTCTCCTGCCAACGATGCTCGTATTCCTTCTTCCCAAAATCAGCAAATCACGAAAGCCGAAAAGCTTTACAAGGTTCGTGCTGATGGCACTGTGTTGGATCTGTGTTCCCTTTTCTTTGGGTTTTTCCGCGTGCTTTGTCTCACATTCCGAGACCACAGACTTAAGAAACTACCGCAGGTTCGATCCGGATGTCCTTGCAAATCGCAGCAGTTTCTTCCTGGAGCTATTCCCTACTCGGCCCCCCTATTATGTAGTAGATGGCTATTTGGATGATGCACACTATCTCTATCGCAATCTGCCTGCATTGGACTATACCTATGACATTTATGCCGAGTGGTCCTTGGAGCCGGAGGACTTCCGTGAGGAGGTAGCCCGCGTGACCAAGCTATACGAAGAGCAGGAGCGAGCCATAGCCGAGGAAACCACAGTACCCTATATTACCACTGTAGAAAAGGGAGACTATACCTGCCTGATCTATTTCCCTTATAGCTCTCCACCTTTCGAAGAAGTAAACTGGAGCTATACATATTACATTTTTGCTTACGATGAAGAAACGCTCCGCGTACGCTATATTCTCTGCGACAGCTTAGAAAACGGCGAAGATCAGCCCTACTACCTATCCCTTCCGTGGTAGACCCTAATCGAAAAAAAGCCGGTTTAATGATCCGAACTTATGCCATCTGATCGACACTTATATTGAAAATTTGGACTAAACGCTGAAGAGGCTGTCTCAAAATGGTGATCATTTTGAGACAGCCTCACCTTTTTCGTTTTCATTCAAAATTCCGATTTATCGAGCAGGTCGAAGGCATGGTAGGGGCCAAGGCTTCTCCTTGAGGAGAAGCTGTCGAGCGGAGCGAGACTGATGAGGTGTGCGGTAAAATGTTGCGTATTTATAGAAATCTACAGCGAATTCGAAATATTTTCCACCTCATCCGCCCCTTCGGGGCACCTTCTCCTCAAGGAGAAGGCTTTGGTCTGTGCAAATTTCAAACAGCTCCATAAATCGGAATTTCTCGCCCTTTTTATACGCTCTCTTTCGAGGTGATATTTATGGAAACCAAAAGCATCTGTTGGCCGGCCGTAAGGAAAAATCTGTCCCGGCATTGGCTGCTGCTTCTGCTATGTGCTTTCCATTTTTCCTTTTTTACAAGCAGAGTCCTTTTGTTCCTGTCCGCCTATGCATCGGGATCCTTTGCATCGGATACTACCATTTTAAACAGTGTTGGCGAGCTCTTATCTGACAGTGAGCATCTGAGCTATGTCTGGAATGCCACTCTGTTCCCGGTCACAGCAGGAGTATTTGAGATCCTATTCTCCCTCCTGTGTGCTCTGTGCAGTTTTACCTACCTACACAAGAAGAAGGAAGAGCACTTCTTCTGTAGTCTGCCCCTGAAGAAGGACACGCTGTACCGCAGTGATCTCCTGAGCGGTTTCCTGTTCTATGCCATCCCTTGGCTTGGGGCTCTCCTTGTGGCTACCCCCTTTGTGATAATTTGGGGTAGAGAAGGCGGCTTCCCTCCCTATCGTTATATTTACAGTATGGTTGCACGGTTGGCTGTCTTTGTCATTGCCTATAGCACAGCGGTATTGGCAACGGTGCTCAGCGGCAGGAGGTTTTTTGCCGTTCTCCTGTTCCTGCTTCTGAACAGTATGTATTCCCTGTTAGAAGCACTCTTCTATTTATGCCTGGAGGATAATCTCTTCGGTCTGACATTGGAGCAGAACAGCCTTTCCCTCTATTTCTCTCCCATTGCTTATGGGGTAGGCTTGGTACAGGAGCTCCGTACAGATGAGCTCCCCTGGTTGGGTATGGGTCTGTACGTAGGAGTCGCCATCCTCCTGTTCCTGCCGTCGGGCTATCTGTGCCGGAGACGGAAGGTGGAAAATGCAGAGCAGACCCTGATCTTCCCCTCCTTGACCCTCTATGTCCAATATCTGCTGACCCTCATGATCGCCTATTTTGCAGCATTGCTCCTAACAGAGTTTGATGTCGATTACGGTTATGACTCCCCAATGGCGATCCTCATTGTGTGCCTGCTCCCTGTGGCTTTCTTCCTGTGTCGGATGATCATTCTCCGCACCGTGAAGGTGTTCAAAGGAAAGGCCTTTGTGCAATGCGGAGCCCTAATTGCGTTTTTCGCCTGTGTGCTCCTGTTCTTCCGCTTCGATATTCTGGGCATAACGAGGCATATCCCCGATGTGGAGAAGGTAGAACGGCTTACGGTTTCCATCAACCGTATGACTTATACCACCGAGGATCCCGAGGATATTGCAGACTTTGTCAAGGTCCATGAGCTGATTGTGGGATTCAAGGATGTGCTGTCTAAGGAGAAAGCAGATCCCTCTGCTAATTTTATCCGTCAATGGGATCTGGTCATGGAGGAAGATCCTACCTATTTCGGTCTGTCCTATTCCTTGGAGGTCTCCTACGAAATGAAGGGACGGGACCTCCACCGCAGCTACAATCTGAGCTCTCACGAGAAGGAGATCGACCTTATATGGTCTGCCTTAGGGATCTATTTCCGAGAAGGAAACAGAGCTAACCAACAGCTCCTTCAGGTCTTTGACAACGCAAAACACATCACTGTATCCGGTCGTCTGTGGGAAGCCGATCCCGGCACCTTAGACGGGCCCCGCTATACCCTGTCCTCCTCCCAGAAGGATGCCCTGTTCCAAGCCCTTCGTGCAGATATAGAGGACAAGGGAATGCCCCTGATCCTTCAGCGCGGGTCACTGTACGGAGTGGAGATCACCATAGCCCTGAAAAACGGCGGCTTCTGTCGCTTCTACCTTGACTATTATTGTCATGAGACCGCCCGTAAGCTCTTGGATTCCATCATAGACACCTACGAAAACCCGTCATAGAAGGAGGCTATTATGAAATATTCGTTCTCCAATCCCATGGTCCCGGCCTGTAGGCAGGCAAAGCGCAAGCCCTCCTTTTGGGCGCAAATCGGGATCTTCTTCTTCATTTTCCTCATTACCACCCTGGCAACTGCCCTATTGGCCGCAATTCCTACGGTTTTTCTGATGATCGCCGATCCGGGAATCCATCCCGAGACCCTGTTGGCCTCCCCCACCATGACTCTGGTCAGCCTGTTCCTAACTGTCATTACCACAGGCGGTGCGCTGATCTGTTGCCTGTGCATTGAGAAGCGGTCTGCTCTGTCTATGGGTTTCCGGAAAGGGACCTTTTGGAGGAGCTACAGCAAGGGCTTCCTCATCGGTACGGGTCTGCTCCTGCTGTGCTGTGGCCTTGGATATATCCTTGGGGGCTTCACCGTTTCCTCGGTCATGACACTTACCCCGGCATATGGGGTGTTGTTCCTCCTGGGCTTCGTGATCCAGGGCTCCTCGGAAGAGGTGCTTCTGCGTGGCTACTTTATGATGTCCCTGTCCAATCGGTGCCGTACTTCATGGGCAGTGGGGATCAGCTCTGTGGTATTTTCCCTGCTCCATATTGCAAATCCCGGCTTCGGCCTTCTCCCCTTTATCAACATCAGCCTCTTTGGCATGTTCATGGGTCTGTATGTCTACCGGGAAGGCGATCTGTGGGGTGCCTGCGCCATCCACAGTGCATGGAACTTCGTCCAAGGGAATATCTTAGGTGTTCAAGTCAGCGGAACAGGCACCCTACCTACCCTGTGGCAATTCCAACCCATTGAAGGAAAGATCTTGATCAGCGGCGGCACCTTCGGCATCGAGGCCAGCATCATCGTCACTGCAGTCCTCCTCGCCGCCATCGCCATCACCTGTTCCGGTTTAGCGAACAAGCATGCTGATGCAAGTTGACAGTTGAAAGTTTCCTTGTCGGCAGTCAAGTTCCGATTTATGGAGCTGTTTATCGTATAACACCGTAGGGGCGACCTGTGGTCGCCCGGTCATTGTCGTTAAACGACAATGACGAAATTACGGGATTATCACGAGATTTCCGACAAAATCGAAACATTTTGCGGGCGACCACAGGTCTCCCCTACGAACAAATTCGGAAATCGAACAGAGCGATAAACAGGAATTTTCGTTGCGATTTTTGCTGTGATGGTGTATAATATTATTTAATATAATGTATTTATCTGTGAGGGAGGTGGCGGTTATGGCTGTCAAGGATCCCAATTCCATATTGAACCTGCCCGGGATTGGACCCAAGAAGGCAGAGCTCTTTGCCAAGCTGGGGGTCTCCACTCTGGAGGACCTGCTGCGGCTGTATCCCAGGGACTATGAGGATCGGACCAGGGTGGTTCCCATCGCATCCCTGGAGGTGGGGGTGCCAGCGTGCTTCGTTGCCTCTGTTCTCAATACCCCCATGACCCATCGGATCCCCAAGGCAGACCGCAGGACCCTGGAGGTGACCAAGGTCACTGTTGGGGATCATACGGGGAAGCTGAACCTGACCTTCTTCAATGCAAGCTACAGCGTGGAGAAGCTCCATAGGGGAGAGACCTTCGTATTCTACGGAACCTTGTCCGGGGATTATATCGGCTACGGTATGACCAATCCCTTATTCGAGTCCTTAGACAGCAGGGGGCAGGCAACACGGTGCATCGTCCCCGTGTACCCCTTGACTGCGGGATTGACCAACGGTCAGGTGACGGTGGCTGTGAAGCGTGCCTTAAGCACCTATATTCCGGAGGAGACCATTCCCGGTGATATCCTGCAGGAATACAGTCTGCCGGACATCCGTACCGCCTTGTGGCAGATTCATCAGCCCGAGGATATGGAGAGTCTTGCGCTAAGCAGCAGGCGGATGATCTTCGAGGAATTCTTCTGCTTCTCTGCCGCACTCAGCATTCTCAGGAGCAAGCGGACGGCAAGATCCGTTCCGCCTTACCAAACAGACCCAACCGCTTTCTATGGGAGCTTGCCCTTCACCCTGACAGGAGCTCAGCAACGGGTCATTGAGGAGATCCTGGCAGACCTCCGCAGTGGCAAGGCAATGAGCCGCCTGGTCCAGGGGGACGTAGGCTGTGGCAAGACCATGGTTGCCGCCGCAGCAGCCTATGTGGCTATGAAGAATGGCAAGCAGGTAGCTTTTATGGCACCTACGGAGATCCTTGCCAAACAGCATTTTGTGCGGTTGGAGCCCCTCTTTGCTTCCTTAGGCTGTAAGGTTGCCCTCCTCACCGGCTCCATGAAGCTCAGTGAGAAGAAGAAATGCAGGGAAGCCCTTGCCACCGGGGACATCCACATGGTCATCGGCACCCATGCCCTTCTGACAGAGGCAACGGTATTCGGGGATCTGGGGCTGGTGATCGCAGACGAACAGCACCGCTTCGGTGTGGCACAGCGAGCCACCCTCCTGTCCAAGGGGGAACAGCCCCACCTGCTCATTATGTCCGCCACCCCTATTCCCCGTACCCTTGCACTGATCCTCTACGGAGATCTGGATGTGTCCGTGGTAGATGAGCTGCCCCCCGGCAGACAGCAGGTAGACAGCTTCTTAGTAGACGAGCGGTACCGCAAGCGGCTCAATGCCTTCATCCGCAAGCAGGCGGCTGAGGGACATCAGACCTTTATTGTCTGTCCCGCCATTGAGGAGGGGGAGACCGAGTCCCTCAAGGCGGCAGAGCTGTGGGCGCAGACCCTCCAAACTGCGGTGTTCCCGGATCTCCGTGTTGCCCTGCTCCACGGCAAGATGAAGGGATCCGAGAAGGATGAGATCATGGAGGCTTTCGCATCCGGTGCCTATGATATCTTAGTCTCCACCACGGTTATCGAGGTGGGTGTGGATGTGCCCAATGCTACCCTTATGGTGGTGGAGAATGCAGACCGCTTCGGTCTGTCCCAGCTCCATCAGCTCAGAGGCAGGATCGGCAGAGGAGATGCCAAGAGCTATTGCATCCTGGTCTCCGACAATCAAGCCCCCGAGACCCGTCAGCGGCTCAAGGCTCTGTGCCGGACCACAGACGGCTTCCGCATTGCCAAGGAGGATCTTAAGCTCCGTGGACCCGGAGACTTTTTCGGCTCCCGTCAGCATGGGCTGCCCATGTTCCGCCTGGGGAATCTGACCCAGGATCTGGAAGTCCTGCAGCAGGCACAGGAGGCGGCGGCTAAAACCATATCCGCAGACCGCCCCCTACCCCCGGCGTTGGAGAAGCGGATCCGTCTTCTGTTAGAACAAGAGGGAACCCTTAACTGATTTTCGGAAGAATCTTATACAAAACTTCCAAAATATCCCCGAGGATCGGGGCTTAGAGTTGGATTTTTTATAGTTTGTGCCAAAAAACAAAAATTCTCATTGTACATTTGCAAAAAATGTAGTAAAATAGATTGAATATTATTATAACTGGAGGTTTGTACCTTATGAAGAAACCCATCGTATTGGTTATTATGGACGGTGTAGGCCGTGGCGACGGCGGCAGCGGAGATGCTGTAGCAGTAGCCAAGACTCCTGTCCTGGATCAGCTTTTTGCAACCCGTCCCTACACTTGGCTCAAGGCTCACGGCTCTGCTGTCGGTCTGCCCAGTCATGATGACATGGGCAACTCCGAGCTGGGACATAATGCACTGGGCTGGGGTCAGGTCTACTCCCAGGGCGCCAAGCTGGTCGGGGAGTCTATCGACAACGGCACCCTCTTTGCATCCAATACCTGGCAGGAGCTTCTTGCCAATGCCAAGAACGACAAGACCCTCCACTTCCTGGGACTCCTGTCCGACGGCAATGTTCACTCCAATATCAGCCACCTGATCGCCCTCCTCCGTGAGGCCAAGGCACAGGGGGTCAAGAATGTCCGTTGCCACATCCTCTTAGACGGCAGAGATGTTCCTGCAACCTCCGCACTGGAGTATGTAGAGCAGTTAGAGACCGTTCTGGCTGAGCTGTCCGGCGAGGGCTATTGCTACCGCATCGCTTCCGGCGGCGGCAGAATGAACATCACCATGGACCGCTACGAGGCTAACTGGAAGATGGTCGAGGACGGCTGGAACACCCATGTCCGCGGCTTAGGCAGACAGTTTGCTGATGCCAAGACCGCTATCGAGACCTTCCGTGCAGAGACCGGCTGTATCGACCAGGATCTGCCCCCCTTTGTCATTGCCGAGGACGGCGAGCCCGTGGGCAAGATCGCCAACGGCGACAGCGTGATCCTGTATAACTTCCGCGGCGACCGTGCACAGGAGATCTCCCTTGCCTTCGACCGCAAGGACTTTGACAAGTTTGACCGTGGGGATTACACCGGCGTAGAGTTTGCCGGTATGCTGGAGTATGACGGGGATCTGCACATTCCTTCCCGTTACCTGGTACAGCCTCCCGTGATCCGCAATACCCTCACTGAGCTGCTGTGCAAGCACGGCATCCGTGAGTACGCAGTCTCCGGGACCCAGAAGTACGGCCATGTGACCTATTTCTGGAACGGCAACCGTTCCGGCAAGGTCAGCGAGGAGCTGGAGGTTTACGAGGAGATCCCCTCCGACGTTCTTCCCTTCGAGCAGGCTCCTGCCATGAAGTCCGTAGAGATCACCGACAAGCTGGTTGCCGCTATGGAATCCGGCAACTTTGACTTCCTCCGTTGCAACTATCCCAACGGCGACATGGTTGGTCATACCGGCGTTATGGAGGCTGTCATTACCGCTATGGAATGTGTAGACGCAGGTCTGGGCAGAGTCCTTGAGGCAGCCGACCGCCTGGGCTACACCGTACTGATCACCGCCGACCACGGCAATGCCGATCAGATGACCGAGACCAAGAAGGGCAAGACCAGCATCCGCACCGCCCACAGCCTCAACCCCGTTCCCTTTATCGTATACGACAAGGACACCGCCTATTCCCTCAAGGAGGGTAGCTTCGGCCTTGCCAATGTAGCACCTACCGTTGCTGCTATGATGGGCATTGAAGCCCCCGAATGTTGGGAAGAGAGCATGATCTGATCCATAGATCAAGGAGGTACGACTATGCTTCGTCAACAAACCGATTACGGCAATATCACCGTAGGACACAATGTCTATACCCAGATCGCAGGCAATGCGGCTACCAAGTGCTTCGGTGTCAAGGGTATGGCTATGCGCTCCATGAAGGACGGTCTGGTTCACCTGCTCCGCAGGGAATCCATGACCAAGGGCGTTTCCGTCCGCTTTAACGAGGACGGCAGTCTGTCCATTGATCTGCATATCATGGTAGATCAGGGGGTCAATATCCCCGTTGTATGTAAGTCTATTATTTCTGAGGTGCGCTATATGGTCACCAAGCAGACAGATACCCGGGTCAAGGATGTCACCGTATTCGTAGACTCCATGATGCTCGACTGAGAGGAAGGTGCACTGTAGTGAGAAATACCATCGGCGGCTCCGACCTTCGGACCATGCTCCTGGGCGCAGCCGCTATCGTAGAGAATCGTAAGCAGCAGCTCAACGATCTGAATGTATTCCCTGTACCCGATGGAGATACGGGTACCAATATGAGCATGACCCCCAATGCCCCCGCCGCTGAGCTGAGCAAGCTCCCCGAGACCTCCGGTCTTTCCAAGGTGGCAGACACTGCCGCTTCTGCTATGCTCCGTGGAGCCAGAGGCAACTCCGGTGTCATCCTGTCCCTCCTGTTCCGTGGCTTCTCCAAGCGGCTCAAGGGCATAGAGGAATGTGACGGTCTGACCCTGGCGGCTGCTCTCAAGGCAGGCGTAGAGGCTGCTTACAAGGCTGTTATGAAACCCACCGAGGGCACCATCTTGACCGTTTCCCGTGTATCTGCCAACGAGGCAGAGGCAAGAGCGGCGGTAGACAACTCCTTCGAGGCTGTCTTAGAGGTCACTGTGGATACGGCAACCGTTGCACTGGCAGAGACCATGCACCAGAACCCCGTTCTGGAAAAGGCAGGGGTCGTAGACGCAGGAGGCAAGGGCTGGCTGTGCGTCTTAGAGGCTATGCTTGCCGTGACCCGTGGAGAGGTCATCGAGATGGCTCCCGTTTCTGCCGAGCCTGTTAAGGAACAGGCCGACTTTGCAGATTTCAACACCGAGGACATTACCTTCCAGTATTGTACCGAGTTCATTATCTCCCGTGAGAACCGCAGGGATCCCGAGGAGCTACGTGCCTTCTTAGCGACTCTGGGCGACAGCCTGGTGCTGGTGGATGATGACGAGATCATCAAGGTCCACGTCCACACCAATGACCCCGGCAAGGCTATGAGCGAGGCGATCAACTACGGCTCCTTCGTTACCGTCAAGGTAGAGAACATGAAGCTCCAGCACACCGAGAAGGTGGTAGAGGAGGCTCCCAAGGCAGATACTGTGGCAGCTCCCGAGAAGCGTTACGGCATGGTGTCCGTCTGTGCAGGCGAGGGCCTTGCCAATATCTTCCGTGAACTGGGTGCAGATCAGATCATCCGCGGTGGCCAGACCATGAACCCCTCCACCCAGGATATCCTTAAGATGGTCAATGCTACCCCTGCAGAGGTGGTATTCGTATTCCCCAACAACAAGAACATTATCATGGCAGCCCAGCAGACTGTAGAGCTGACGCCCAAGCAGGTCGTGGTGGTTCCCTCCAAGACCATCCCCCAGGGGGTTCCCGCCATGCTGAACTTTGATCCCGACGGAGAGATCGAGGCAAATCTGGAGGCTATGACCGCCGCTATGGAGAATGTTACCACGGTCCAGCTTACCTATGCAGCCCGTGATTCCGACTTCGACGGTCACAATATCCATGCAGGGGAGTACCTTGCTCTTTACGGCGGCGCCCTCTTCGGCAGTGACAAGGATCAGACCGTCCTCCTTAAGTCCCTTGCCAAGCAGCTTGCCAAGGAGAACAAGGAATTCATCACCGTATTCTACGGTGCAGATACCAACGAGGAAGAAGCCGAGGCAGCCGCAGACATCCTGCGCAAGTACTGCTTCGGTGCCGAGGTCTCCGTCCTCCGCGGCGACCAGCCCGTATACTACTACCTGATCTCTGCCGAATAAGCAACAGATCACTGCGTAATAACAAAGAGCACCTGTCCCCTGATATGTGCCCCCATAAGAGACAGTGAAAAAGGAAACTGTCTTTTATGGGGGTAATACTATGTCCAAAAGAAAAAAACAAAGCAGAAGAAAAGGTTGCTATAGCAAGAGAATACATTGCAGGAAGGATTAGCCAAAGTGAAGCAGCACAAATTAGAGTAGATCATCACACAGTTAATGATTGAGTCCGGAAGTATCAGACAAAAGGGGATTGTGGAATTACCGCCGGATACAACGCAACCTGGGTGCTCTGACACCGACGGAGAAATACTATAGCTATCCGCTGGCAGTATAACACAATCTCATACTGAGTTTCTTTAAAAAGTAGACATTCGCAAATGGCTACTTTTTATAGCCCTTCAGGGCGTAGAAACTCGTATGAGACGCTTTTTGTGCCTTTGGCACAAAAAGATTCCATTAAAAGTTGTCTACTTTTAATGGAATAATAGTATCAGAAAATGGCCGGACGATACGTCCTGACATTTCCAGAGGTTCCCACGGCACCGCAGTACCGTGCATCTCCAAAAGACTTCCGGCAACCCGAACCGGATCACCGGAAGTAAGAAAATTTTATGTTACTGTCCACTCACTTGACAGGGAGGCAATTAGTCCGCAAGCTGCTTTTTTCTGCAATATAAAATGTATAGGACGATGCCTGCATCGTTTTTTGAGTGCATCTTGTCGTGAGTTTGTGCATGTTGTTTGAGAAATGTTGACTTGATTTCGCAGATTTTGTAAAATAAATGCAAAAAGAGGGGATTGTTTTATGGAGGTACTAATCAGACAGATCATTGAAAGAGAAAAAGAGCGGGTTATTCTTGAATGTGTGGAACTGACAAAGGATTTCGAGGATATCAGAGATTATGTTCATATGAAAGGAAATTCTCTGATTGGTTATGTGGACACAAAAGCGTTTGCTCTAAAGCTTTCGGATATTCTTTATTTTGAGGCCGTGGGGGAGCGCGTCTTTGCCTATACATGCAAGGAGATCTATCAAATCAAAATGAGACTCTACGAGTTGGAAAAACAATACGAGAAGAAAAAATTTGCTCGTGTGTCCAAGTCTGTACTGGTAAATTTGACACATGCCGAATCATTCCGCCCAACCTTGGGTGCCAGGATCCTCGTCAGGATGGATAATGGTGAAGATGTGGTTATCTCTCGTATGTTTGCAAAAGAATTAAAAAATAAATTGATGGAGACTATGTGATGAGAAAATATATCAAGCACTTTTTCGAAGTGTTTCCAACTACCTATTTGGGGGTTTCTTTGGCTTATGCAATTATCGGAATGATTGCCGGAAGCGACCACGTTCTGACGTATACTCACATCTTTTATCCTATGGTTCTTGCTGCTGCCTGCATTTTGCCGACAATGTTGGTCTGTGACACAGAAAAGTTGAGTGCAAAACAACTGCTGTGGCGTCAGGTTATAGAGCTTGTCCTTATTGAGGGAGTTGTGCTGTTTACTGTCTATCATGCTGCACCTGAGAATGCTCCAGCATCAACGGGTGAATTGATTATGGTTGGCTGTTCCGTTATTCTCGTTTATATCTTGGTTCGATGTGTGCTATGGTTCACTGCATATCTGGATGCGGACGATTTAAACCGTAAATTGAAAGCTCTCAAGGAAAATAGCGACGATTCCTTGTAGGGAGTTGTCACTTCGCGGTGAAGGATGTATAAGGACTTTGTGATTATGTGTGCCTTGTATATTTATTAGATTTGAAGGAAAGTGAGGAACTTGCTTATGTGGGTCTTGTGATTTCTCTGGAATTTTGACTTTGAAGGCAACTATTTCTAAGATAAATTATTTGAGAAAATGGAGGACAGATTATAATGAAAACTAAGTTCTTGCTGCGTGCACTAAGCTTGTTTCTTGCACTTTGTTCTATCATCAGTATGTTCCCTCTCTCGGCATTTGCAACCTACGAGCATATTTCCGATCATTGTATTGATGAAAATTGTAATACCTGCGATTCGTTCCTTGTAGGAGAGGGGATCACAGTTGCATTGTTAGACTCCGGTGTACAGAGTTATCCCGTACACGCTGTTGTTGATTTGGTTGGGGAGGAAGAGGTTTCTTCTCACGGTGATGAAATGGCGGCAGTTCTTTTGGAAAATGCACCCGGTGTGACCCTTATGGACGTCCGTGTTTTAGATGCTGACGGAGTTGGCGATTATGCGGATGTCAGAGAAGGGATTATTTGGGCAGCAAATC
Organism: Faecousia sp.; assembly: GCA_045644345.1. Lineage (GTDB taxonomy): Bacteria > Bacillota > Clostridia > Oscillospirales > Oscillospiraceae > JAZOXB01. The sequence continues at coordinate 14,309 of JAZRGR010000147.1, forward strand.
ACGGAGCTCAGATCATTGTTATGAGCTTTGCGGGGTTGGAGAACTCCCGAATTCTCAGAGAAGCAGTGGAATATGCCGCTGAGATGGGTGTTGTTATGGTTGCCGCTGCCGGTAACGATGTGAAGGATACAGCAACCTTCCCTGCAGCTTATGCGCAGGTTCTTTCAGTCGGCGCTTTGAATGAGCAGGGACAGATTACCCCTGGTTCCAACAGCGGTGCCTATGTTGATTTGTATGTGGAAGCACAGGGAGGCACCTCTCACGCAGCTCAAATTGTTGCTGCAAGCATTGCGGAGCTTATGCAGAGCAGACCGGAAGCGACAGCCCGTGAGATCTGTGCAGAATTGTCTGAACTTGAAGAAAAGACTGCTTTGATGAACGAAACCGATGAGCACGGAATCGTTTATGCTTCCGCTTGCGTGTTCCATAAGTGGGGTGGCTATAGCACAACAAGAAGCCCTTCCTGCACTACCACCGGACAAAAGGTTCGTTATTGCACAAAGTGCGGAAAAGCGCAATCTGCCACGATTGCAAAACTGGGACATACTGCAAGGAGCTATTATACTCCGATTGGTTATGCATCATGCCTGTCGGACGGAGTAAAGGTAAAGTACTGTGTACGTTGCTCCTATGTTTTTGAGAGAGTAACGCTCAACGCATTGGGACATTCCTGGAGCGGTTATACCACTACGAAATCTGCAACCTGCACAGCATCCGGACAGAAGGAAAAAATCTGTACTCGTTGCGGGACGAAGTCCTACAGCACAATAGCAGCTTTGGGCCATTATCAAAATAGTTATCCCTCTGTTACAGTTCCATCAACTTGCACGTCGAAAGGCTATTCCATTTACCGTTGTGCAAGATGTGAAACCGATATGCATACACAGCATTTCGCTGCGCAAGGACATTCTTACGATGACTATTATACCGTTGAGAGCCCAACATGTACTAAGACAGGATTAAAAGTTAAAACATGCTCTAGATGTAGTGCGAATTCTACATGTACTATTCCAAAGCTGGCTCATTCTTATTATACTGAAGAAGAACGGCGAGAATCCGGTTCCGGTTGCGTAGTAAGATATTATACTTATAAGAAGTGCCGAACCTGTGAAACCATATTTGGTGAAACGGAAAGAGTGACAGTAGAACATAAAATCGACTTTAGAACATATAAGGAAGCAACTTGCAGAGAAGCAGAAAAAATTGAAGTTTATTGTAAGGATTGCAAAGTTCGTACTAATATTATTGATGGAGATCCTGCTATGGGTCATAATGAGAAAAAGATTGTTGTCACGGAAGCGAATTGCGTCAGTGAGGGGAAGATAGGCTATATATGCGTACGGTGTCATGAAATTTTAAGAACTAAAATAATCCCTGCGAATGGAGTTCATGATTTCGTAACAGAAATCATTGAGCCCGGCAGTTGCCATGTAGATGGAGAAGGAGTAAAAAAATGCCGTTATTGTCCTCTGGAAGAAGAGTATACGATTACTTCCGGGTGGATTAGAAACAAGCATGAGGGGGAAGGATATTTCTGCAAAAAGGACTACAATGGGTCTCAAGAGCTTTACTGCAGAAAATGTCAGCTATTTGTAGAATTTCGTGGCATAAGTGGGAGTAGCACGGATCACAACTTTACGACAACACGAACCTATGTTTATCTCAACTCGAGGGAAACGGAGGAGTTTATAGATAGGTTAGAAACAGCTGGTAATATTGTTGCAGTTGGAGCAGCAATAGCTGATGTGTTAGGTGGTGGTGGGATAGTTTCAATTACAGTGGATACGGCATTTTTGTTTACAATAGAGCATGTGAAAGCAGTGGCAAAATCTGGACAAGGAATTGTTGTAGAGCTGGTTTATGAGAGTATGAGTGGTACGCAGTCTTGCATGATATATTCGCAGTAAGAAATGATTTCAAACCTGTGAAATAACACAGAACGGAAGAATATTTAACTTATTAAACAAGTGTGCCTTTGACACAAAAGGAAGCACTCGACGGGTAGCTTTGAACTCCTTCCCGTTAAGTGGACAGTAACTTAAAAATTTTCTTGCTTCCGGTGACCCGGTTCGGGTTGCCGGAAGTCTTTTCGGGATGCACGGCACTACGGTGCCGTGGGAACCTCAGGAAGCGTCAGGACGTATTGTCCGGCCATTTTCCGAGGTTTTGTTATGCTGCCAACGGATAGCTATAGTGTTTCACCAGCGATGTCAGAACGCTTAGGTTGCGTTGTACTCGGCGGCTATTGTAGTAGGTTATGTAATTCTCGATCATGGAAACGAGTTCTTCTCGGCTTGTGAACCGTCTGACTATTAGCCTGGAAAATGAATACTTGCTTTCTCTCCCCCCCCGGAGAATGTCACGAGCTCCCTCGAGGCAGGTTCTGCCTTGAGGGAGCTCTATGTTATCCTTGGATAAAATCGTAGGGTGTGCTCTGGTAGACGAAGTAGTTCAGCCAATTGGAGAACAGCAGGTGGGCATAGGATCGCCATGTCACCATAGGCATTTGGGTATCGTCGTCATTGGGGAAGTAGTTCTTGGGGACCGAAATGGGCTTGCCCAGGTTCTTGTCCCGAACATATTCCTTCTGCAAGGTGTCCGGATCATATTCTGCGTGTCCTGTGAGGAAAACCTGCCTGCCCCCCTCGGTGAAGATGGCAAAGATCCCGGCTTCCGGGGAGGAGGCGGCGATCTTCAGCTCCGCAACCCTCTCCACATCCTCACGGAGGATGGTGGTGTGACGGGAATGGGGGACCATGAATGTGTCGTCAAAGCCACGGAATAAGATAGGATGCTTCCTGTCCACCCGATGGGGGAAAACGCCGAACATCTTCTGATCCAAGGGATGCTTGGGGATCCCGTAATGGTAGTACAGACCTGCCTGTGCTCCCCAGCAGATGTGGAGGGTGCTGTAGATATGGGTCTTGCTCCACTCCATGATCTCACACAGCTCCGACCAGTAGTTGACCTCCTCAAAGTCCAGATGCTCCACAGGAGCCCCTGTAATGATCATACCGTCATAGTGGCGATGACGGATCTCCTCGAAGGTCTTGTAAAAAGCAAAGATATGATCCTCGGACACATGGCTTGCCTTGTGAGACTTGGTCTGCAGGAATTCTAAGTGTACCTGCAGGGGCGTGTTGCCCAGGAGCCGGGCAAACTGGGTCTCGGTTTCGATCTTGGTGGGCATAAGGTTGAGGATCAGGATCTCCAGGGGACGGATATCCTGAGCAACAGCCCGCCTTTCATCCATAACAAAAATGTTTTCGCCCTGCAAAACCGCCCGTGCAGGCAGATCATTGGGAATCTTAATGGGCATAAAAACCCTCCTTTAGAGATCGGTGTAACGCAAAATTCCGATTTATGGAGCTGTTTATCGTATAACACCGTAGGGGCGACCTGTGGTCGGCCGGTCATTGTCGTTAAACGACAATCACGAAATGACGGGATTATCACGAGATTTCCGACAAAATCGAAACATTTTGCGGGCGACCACAGGTCGCCCCTACGAACAAATTCGGAAATCAACAGAACGATAAACAGGAATTTGAATCAAGAACGACGGAAGAAGATCAGAGCTTATCCAGGGCTTGCTCCAGGTCGGCGATGAGGTCCTCGGCATTCTCCAAACCGCAGCTATAGCGGATCAGATCTGCAGAAACGCCCGCTGCCAGGAGCTCCCGGTCATTCATCTGACGGTGGGTGGTGCCTGCGGGGTGGAGACAGCAGGTACGGGCATCGGCTACATGGGTCTCGATGGAGGCTAATTTCAGTGCCTCCATAAAGGTGGCGGCAGCCTGTCTGCCACCCTTGACACCGAAGGAAATGACACCGCAGGAGCCCTTGGGCAGATATTTCCGGGCCCGTTCATAATACTTGTCACCGGGCAGACCGGGGTAGCTGACCCAGGAGATCTTCTCGTGACCTTGGAGGTACTCAGCGATTGCCTGTGCATTCTCGCAATGGCGTGCCATACGGATAGGGAGGCTCTCTAAGCCTAAGTTGGTAATAAAGGCATTCTGGGGAGACTGGACACAGCCGAAGTCCCGCATAAGCTGTGCCGTAGCCTTGGTAATAAAAGCACCCTCCTTGCCAAACCGCTTCGTATAGGTGACACCGTGGTAGCTGTCATCGGGGGTACACAGACCGGGGAACTTGTCCGGGTACTGCGCCCAATCGAAGTTGCCGCTGTCAATGATGGCACCGCCCAGAGCGGAGGCATGACCGTCAATATACTTGCTGGTGGAGTGGGTGACGATGTCTGCACCCCACCGGATGGGATTGCAATTGATGGGGGTGGCGAAGGTGTTGTCTACGATCAGGGGGACGCCGTGACGGTGGGCAGCCCCGGCGAATCTCTCGATGTCTAAGACACGCAGAGCGGGATTTGCAATGGTCTCTCCGAATACGCACTTGGTATTGGGGCGGAAGGCAGCCTCCAGATCCTCATCTGTGCAGTCGGGATCTACGAAGGTGCATTCAATGCCCATACGCTTCATGGTGACGGAGAAAAGGTTGAAACTGCCACCGTAGATGGCAGAGGAGCTGACTATGTGATCTCCACAGCCTACGATATTAAAGACTGCAAGGAAGGTAGCAGCCTGCCCCGAGCCTGTGAGCATAGCCATGGTGCCACCCTCCAGGGCGGCTAACTTGGCAGCCACCGCATCACAGGTGGGATTCTGTAAACGGCTGTAGAAATAGCCGTTGGCTTCTAAGTCAAAGAGCTTAGCCATTTCTGCCGCATTCTCATAGCGGAAGGTGGTGCTCTGAATAATGGGGAGCTGTCTGGGCTCTCCGTTCCCGGGTGTATAGCCTGCCTGAATGCACAGGGTCTCGGGCTGTAAGGCTTTGCTCATGGGAATACCTCTTTCCTTTACATAATGATTCTGTATGGGATTATAATAGTATATAAAACAAAAGTCAACGAAAAATCTATTGCTTTTTTATTTGAGCTGGTGTATTATGGTAGTATGTTTATCGTGGGAGAGTAGCTATTCTGCGGAGGTGGATTTGGAATGCACAGAAAAGTGTTTCATTTTGCATATGCCATGAATTTTCTATTCCAGGTCACCATTACCCTCCTGACCCCCGGAGCTTTGTTGGTGGGAGGGAGCTGGCTTCTCTATCGTTATTGTAATGTGGGAAAATGGATCATGGTTTTGGGATTGGTAATAGGATTGATTTGCGGTTTATACAGCATGATCTGCTTCTTGTTAAAAGCCACTATTGACCCCACAGAAGCTCAAAGGAAGGGGGCTACAGACCGGAATGATGCCACAGGAAACTAAGACAGTTTTTCGTCAACAGCTACCGATATATATTGCACAAGTGGGGTTGTGCGGACTTATGATCTGCGTGTATCTTCTGCTTAGGCGATGTACTGCGGCAGTGCTGTTGGGAGGACTTGTGGGCTTGGGAATTTCCCTTGCCAACCATACTGCAATGATCTTTGCCCTTCTACGTGCAGAGAAGAGTGAGAACCCTCAAATGGGTCAGCTTAAGGTTCGTGGGAATTACATGCTTCGGATGCTCCTTATGGCAGCGGCATTGGTTCTTGCGGTGAAGGTTGTACACACAGACCCTATTGCTACCATTGTGCCGATTGCACTTATGCGAATTGCTCTGTTTGTGGGATCTTTCATGATCAAAACTCCCCAGGAAACCCCTGCGGGAGGCTATAGAACTTGGGAGGATCCGAAGGATGAGGAGGAAACCCAATGAATATTTCTGTTACCGGACCTAAAATACTATTTGAATTTACCCTTTTCGGTATGACCGTCAGCATTACGGAAACGGTTCTTTCATCTGTGATCGTCATGCTGATCTTAATGGCGGCTTCTGTTTTCTTGGGGCGAAACTTAAAGAAGAAGCCTGATGGCAGGCAGGTACTTGCGGAGAAGGCTGTTACAATGGTCTACAATTTGGTGGAGGAAACCATGGGGAAGCACAATTCCCACTTTGCACCTTATATCGGCACTCTGTTCTGTGCCTCAGTTCTGGGGTCTCTGATCAGCATGACCGGATTCCTTCGCTCCTCTACCGCAGACCTTAGTACGACCCTTGCCTGGGCGCTGGTCACCACAGGTTTGGTGTGGTATCACAGTATTAAGAACTTTGGCTTCAAAGGCTGGCTCAAGGGCTTTACGGAGCCTATTGCCGTTATGACCCCTATGAACATCGTCAGCGAAGTGGCACAGCCCATTGCTCTTGCATTCCGACATTTCGGCAATGTGGCCTGCGGGGGCGTTTTGACAGCCATGATCTACAACGGATTGGCGGCAGCCAGTGGGTTCCTCTTTGGTTGGTTGCCCGGTATTTTGGGAGAGATCCCATTCCTGCAGGTAGGCATTCCTGCAGTCCTTTCCCTGTATTTTGACCTTTTTTCCGGATTCATTCAGGCTCTGGTTTTCTGTATGCTCACAATGGTGTATGTAGGATCCGTATGCCCACCCCCGGAGGAAAAGGAAGCAAAAGAATAAAATAAGAAAACAAAATTATTTTTAGGAGGATTTTACTATGGATATCGGAACAGGTTTGGTCGCATTGGCAGCAGGTCTTTGCATGGGTATTGGTGCAATCGGCCCCGCAATCGGCGAAGGCAACGCAGTCGGCAAGGCACTGGAAGGTATGGCACGTCAGCCTGAGGCAGCGGGTATGCTTCGTACAAACATGATCATCGGTTGTGCAATTACCGAGACTACAGGTTTGTACTCCCTGCTGATTGCTTTCCTTATTATCCTGATGTTCTGAGGATAGAACGCAACGATAGAAAGGGGAGATGAAATTTGGTCATCTTGACCCAGGCTGCCAGCGAGCCTTTTGTTAGTCTGAATGTTTGGACAGCCATTTTCACACTGGTGAACCTGTTGGTTCTCTTTATTGTTATGAAGAAATACCTTTTTGGTCCCGTAAAAAAGATGATCGACGAGCGTCAGCAGGAGATCGATGATCTCTATGCCGATGCCAACCGGTCTAAGGCAGACGCCGCAGAGCTGAAGGATCAGTACGAGACCCGTTTGGCAGAGGCCAACGAGGAGAAAGAAGAGATTCTCCGCACTGCATACCGCAAGGCACAGCTCCGTGAGGAGGAGATCCTGCGGGAGGCACAGGACAAGGCAACCCAGACCCTCAAGCGTGCAGATGCGCAGATCGAGCTGGAGAAAAAGCGTGCCCTCAATGATATTAAGGACGAGGTCTCTGCTATGGCAGTGGACATCGCCTCTGCAGTTCTGGCACGTGACATCAAGGGGGAGGAGCATACTGCTCTGATCGACTCCTTCATCGAGAATTTGGGGGAGAGCCATGATTGATGCTGTTAGCTACGGACAGGCACTGTACGAGCTGTCTGCAGAGAGCTCTGTGGCAGACGCTGTACGGGATCAGCTCCTGGTGATCTGTGAGGCACTGGAGAGGGAGCCCTCTTACAGGAATCTCATGGATACTCCCGCTGTAAGCAGTGAGGAAAAGTGTAGCTTGATCAAGGAGGCATTTGCAGGAGCAGAGGAGCTGCTGTGCAACTTCCTGTGCATCCTGTGTGAGAAGCGGAGCTTCTACAGTCTCCCTGCATGTAGGAGGGCGTTTGATGCCGCCTATGATGAGGCACATGCCATCCTCCGTGCCACGGCATTGACTGCCCGTCCCATGGAGGATCGGCAGAAGGAGGCACTGACCAAGAAGCTCTCTGCCATGACCGGCAAGACTGTAGAACTGGACAATCAGATCGACCCCACCCTTGTAGGCGGTATCCGTCTGCGCTACGGCGGTGTCCAGTTGGATGATACCATCCGATCCCGTTTAGAGACCCTGCGCAGATCTCTTGGGGATGCAATCATTTCATAGAAAAGTTGGTGAAACCGTGAATCTGAAAATTGACGACATCAGCAGAATTATAAAGGATCAGATCAAGACCTACGCCGCCAAGACAGAGCAGGCAGAGACCGGCTATGTCATCCAGGTCGGCGACGGCATTGCCAAGGTCCACGGATTGGATAAGTGTAAGGCCAATGAGCTCCTTCGTTTTGACAATGGCTCCTACGGCATGGCACTGAACTTGGAAGAGACCTTCGTCAGTGTGGTTATGCTGGGCACGGATGTTGGCATCAGCGAGGGCTCCCTGGTCAAGCGTACCGGCGAGGTCGTGTCCGTCCCTGTAGGGGATGCCATGATCGGCAGAGTTGTGGATGCTCTGGGTCAGCCCATTGACGGCAAGGGACCCATCGCCACGAAGGAGCGCCGCCCCATCGAGCGCAACGCTCCCGGCATTATTGAGCGTAAGTCCGTCTCCGTCCCTTTGCAGACGGGTATCAAGGCCATTGACTCCATGATCCCCATCGGCAGAGGTCAGCGTGAGCTGATCATCGGTGACCGTCAGACCGGCAAGACCGTCATTGCCACCGATACCATCATTAACCAGAAGGGCAAGGGCGTCATCTGTATCTATGTTGCCATCGGGCAGAAGCGTTCTACCGTTGCCCAGATCGTAGATACCCTCACCAAGAACGGGGCTATGGACTATACCGTGGTCGTCTCCGCTACAGCCTCGGAGCTGGCGCCTCTGCAGTATATCGCACCCTATTCCGGCTGTACCATGGGTGAATACTTCATGGATCAGGGTAAGGACGCCCTCATCATCTATGATGACCTGTCCAAGCATGCAGTTGCTTACCGCGCTCTGTCCCTGCTGATCCGCCGTCCCCCCGGACGGGAGGCATATCCCGGTGACGTATTCTATCTCCATTCCCGTCTCTTGGAGAGAGCGGCACGTGTGGCTCCCGAGTACGGCGGAGGCTCTCTGACAGCCCTACCCATTATCGAGACTCAGGCAGGTGACGTATCTGCCTACATTCCTACCAACGTGATTTCCATTACAGACGGTCAGATCTATCTGGAGTCCGAGCTGTTCCATGCCGGCGTCCGTCCTGCCATTAACCCGGGTATCTCCGTATCCCGTGTCGGCGGCAGTGCACAGATCAAGGCAATGAAGAAGGTCTCCGGACCCCTCAAGCTCATGTACTCCCAGTACCGTGAGCTCCAGTCCTTTGCCCAATTCGGTTCCGACCTGGACGCAGATACCAAGTCCCGTCTGGAACAGGGCGCCCGTATTGTGGAGATCCTGAAGCAGGATCGCAACAGCCCCGTGGATGTAGAATTGCAGGTTTGCATCATTTACGCCGTTGTCAATGACCTGCTCTCGGAGATCCCCGTGGATCGGATCCGTCGGTTTGAAGAAGCCTTCTTTGAGTATCTCAAGGTCCAGGCAACAGGCATCTTGGAAAGCATTCGGGATACCCGTGTGCTGACCCCGGAAAACGAAGAAGCGTTAAAGCAGGCCCTGGCTACCTGCAAGGCACGCTTCCTCGGGTAAGGAGCTCTACCTATGTCCGGCGCTTCCATGAAGCAGATCAAGACTCGGATCAAGAGTGTAGAATCTACCCGCCAGATCACCAAGGCCATGGAGCTGGTTGCCACCAGCAAGCTCCGCCGTGCCAAGGAACGTGCTGAGGCATCCCGTCCCTACCGACAGGTCATGGAGCGTGCTATTGCAGGTCTCCACTCTGTAGGAACGGACAGCCCCTCTGTCTATGTCACAGAGCGTGAGGTCCACAGGACCTGCTATATTGTTATTGCAGGAGACCGTGGTCTTGCCGGTGGGTATAATGCCAACCTTTTCCGCATGATCCGTACACAGCTCCGTGAGGGAGACTGTGTCCTGCCTGTAGGCAAGAAGGCACTGGAGTATTACAAGCGTATGGGCTGCAGTCTCCTCAGCGATTTCTTTGCCGTTACCGCCACAGTGGGGACAGGGGACTGTGCCCAGATGGCGGAGCTGCTGTGTGAGGGCTTTGCACAGGGAGAGTTTGACCGTGTTATAGTTGCCTATACCTACTTCCAGTCCATGCTGTCCCAGGTTCCGCAGACCCATCAGCTTCTCCCCGTTGCTGTGGGGCAGGAACGGGAGGAGTACAGTGACTTCCTCTTAGACGGGGATCCCGGTGAGCTGATCAACAGGATCATTCCCCAGTATGTATCCGGTGTGCTGTACACCTGCCTCTGTGAGGCTATGGCATCGGAGCACGGCTCCCGTCGTACAGCCATGAATTCCGCAAACAAGAACGCAAGCGAGATCATTGACACCCTTGTTTTAAAGTATAACCGTGCCCGACAGGCTGTGATCACACAGGAGATCACCGAGATCGTCTCCGGCGCGGAAGCGCTATAGCCTTTGAATAAGGAGAACAACTTTATGCAGAAGAAGAAGAATATCGGCAAGGTCATTCAGGTCATCGGGCCTGTTTTGGACATCCGTTTCCCTAACGGGCAGATCCCGGATCTGCTCAATGCCATCGAGATCCAACGGGATGGGAGCAACAGATTGATCTGTGAGGTCGCCCAGCAGTTGGGTGACGATGTGGTTCGGTGTATTGCCATGAACTCCACCGATGGCATGATGCGCGGCATGGAGGCTCTGGATACCGGAGCACCCATCCAGGTCCCTGTAGGCAAGGAGACTCTGGGCAGAGTCTTTAACCTTCTGGGCAGAGCCATCGACAACAAGCCCCAGCCCATTACCTGCGAGAAGTGGAGCATCCACAGAGATCCTCCTGCATATGATGAACAGGAGAGTACCACCGAGATGCTGGAGACCGGTATCAAGGTCGTGGATCTGATCGCCCCTTATGCCAAGGGTGGCAAGATCGGCCTCTTTGGCGGTGCAGGTGTTGGCAAGACCGTTCTCATTATGGAACTTATCAACAATGTTGCTAAGCAGCACGGCGGTATTTCTGTTTTCGCCGGTGTTGGTGAGCGTACCCGTGAGGGTAACGATCTGTATAACGAGATGCAGGAGTCCGGGGTTATCAACAAGACCGCTTTAGTCTACGGTCAGATGAACGAGCCCCCCGGGGCAAGAATGCGTGTAGCCCTTTCCGGCCTTACCATGGCAGAATACTTCCGTGACCGTGAGGGACAGGATGTTCTGCTGTTTATCGACAATATTTTCCGTTTCACCCAGGCAGGCTCCGAGGTTTCCGCCCTCTTAGGCAGAATGCCTTCTGCCGTTGGCTATCAGCCCACCCTGGCTACGGAGATGGGTGCTCTCCAGGAACGTATCACCTCCACCAAGAAGGGATCCATTACCTCTGTACAGGCTGTTTACGTCCCTGCAGACGACCTGACAGACCCGGCTCCCGCCACTACCTTTGCCCACTTGGATGCTACCACGGTTCTGGACCGCGGTATTGCCTCCCTGGGCATCTACCCTGCAGTGGATCCCCTGGAATCCACCTCCCGTATCCTGACCCCCGATGTGGTGGGTATCGAGCACTACGAGGTTGCCCGTGAGACCCAGCGGATCCTCCAGCGATACAAGGAGCTGCAGGATATTATCGCCATTATGGGTATGGACGAGCTGTCCGAGGAGGACAAGCTGACTGTCAGCCGCGCACGTAAGATCCAGCGGTTCCTGTCCCAGCCCTTTACCGTTGCAGAGCAGTTTACGGGATATCAGGGCAAGTATGTTCCCGTTAAGGAGACGGTCCGTGGCTTTAAGGAGATCTTAGAGGGCAAGCATGATGACCTGCCGGAATCCGCCTTCTTATATGTAGGCTCCATTGATGAGGCAGTTGCCAAAGGAAAGGGTGCTGCCAAATGAGCACCTATGCCTTACAGATCGTCACCCCCGAGGGTCTTAAGCTGGATACGCAGGTAGAGGCACTCCACCTGCGGACAAGTGAGGGTTATGTAAGCATCCGCGCAGGCCATGCGGATTATATTGCCACTCTGGATATCGGCATCGTTACCGTGACCATAGAGGGGCAGGAGCGCAAGGCGGCCTGCGGCGGTGGCTTCCTCACGGTATCACGGGGAGAGGCTCGGTTGGTTGCTACCAGCTTTGAGTATGCCGCAGATATTGACGTTGCCCGTGCCCGGGATGCCCGTAGACGTGCCGAGGCACAGATCGCCGCCTCCAAGGAGGCAGCGGACATTGACCTTGCCAAGGTCAAGCTGGCTCGCGCTCTCAACCGTCTTAAGGTAGCGGAATAACTCAACAATAAAGGCTGTTTCCCCGGAAACAGCCTTTTATACAGAACAGGGAGGAAATTATTATGGAAAGAGCAAAAGTATATTTTACCACCTTCCGCACCACCCTGCGGGAGAATTTACAGCAGAAGCTGAACCGTCTCATGCTCACAGCAGGCATGGACAAGATCGATTTTGAGAACAAGTATGTTGCAATCAAGCTCCACTTCGGTGAGCCCGGCAACCTTGCCTACCTGCGGCCCAATTATGCCCGTACCGTGGTCAATCTGATCAAGGATCTGGGTGGCAGACCCTTCCTGACGGATTGTAACACCCTCTATGTAGGCGGCAGAAAGAATGCCCTGGATCACCTGGAGTCTGCCTATCAGAACGGCTTTAACCCCTACAACGTAGGCTGTCATCTGATCATCGGTGACGGTCTCAAGGGTACGGACGATGTGGACGTCCCCGTAGACGGCGAATATGTCAAGAGTGCCAAGATCGGCAGAGCCCTCATGGATGCGGATATCGTCATTTCTCTGACCCACTTTAAGGGTCACGAGGCAGCGGGCTTCGGCGGTGCCATGAAGAACATCGGCATGGGGGGTGGCTCCCGTGCCGGCAAGATGGAGATGCACTCCGCAGGCAAGCCCATTGTCTATACAGACAAATGCATCGGCTGTAACGCCTGCGCCAAAGCCTGTGCTCACGGGGCCCCTGTCTTAGAGAACAAGAAGATGCACATAGACCTTGACAAGTGCCTGGGCTGCGGTCGCTGTATCGGTGTCTGCCCCGTAGACGCCATTGATGCCGCCAATGACGAGAGCACCACCATCCTCAATTGCAAGATGGCAGAGTATACCAAGGCAGTGGTACAGGATCGTCCCCACTTCCATATCAGTCTGATCTGCGATGTGAGCCCCTTCTGCGATTGCTACGGTGTCAATGACGTACCCATGATCTCCGATATCGGTATGTTCGCCTCCTTCGACCCTGTTGCATTGGACCTGGCCTGTGCCGAGGCTTGCATGAAGATGCCCCGGTCCACAGACTACACCTTCGAGGGTAACACCGGGGACCTGTTTGCAGACTTCCACCCGGTCACCAACTGGAGAGCACAGATCGACCACGGCAAGAAGATCGGCCTGGGCACCGACGAGTACGACCTAATTGAGATCTAAGATCCTGGCATAATCCCCTACAGACCGCTCTCCGTGGATCCGCTGGACAACGGAGCCCTGATCCAGCAGTATGGCAGAGGGCAGACTCAGGACTCTGAGACTTTTTGCCATTTCCTCATACCGCTGACCGTCTAAGCCACAGCATTTCAGCTCCCTGCCGCATAGCTGCTCCAGACCCTCCGGGGGTAGGCTCACGGAGTCATGGACACAGATCAGCACCGGACCACGGGACAGCTCCACTTCTGTACGATAATTCACAGGTGTCAACTCAAGCATATAAGATCCCCTCCTCTGCACATCTATTGTGTGCAGAGGAGGGGCCTTTTATGAATGAAAATTGAAAGACGAAAAGTTCCCAATAACGCAGAAATTCCGATTTGTCGCTCTGTTTGAGATTTGCACAGACCAAAGCCTTCTCCTTGAGGAGAAGGTGCCCCGAAGGGGCGGATGAGGTGGAAAATGTTTCGAATTCGCCGTAGATTTCTATAAATACGCAACATTTTACCGCACACCTCATCAGTCTCGC
>JAZRGR010000148.1:0-1882 GCA_045644345.1 Faecousia sp.
TACCGCTACAGGTACGGACAGCTATAAATGGAAGACCACCACTTATGGAACCTTTAGCTTTACAGTGACTACAGCAGCAAAGGGTCATACTACTGTGACGGACAAGGCTGTTGCGGCAACCTGTACAGCTACAGGTCTGACAGAAGGTTCTCATTGCTCTGTATGCAACGCGGTGATCAAGGCACAGACCACTGTAGCTGCTCTGGGACACAGCTATACAAGCGAGGTAACGGCTCCCACCTGTGAGGCGCAGGGCTATACCACCTATACTTGCTCCCGTTGTTCTCACAACTACAAGGACAACAGCACCGATGCAACTGGACACAGCTACACCTACACTGACAAGGGGGAGAACCATGAGGTGGTGTGCAGTGTTTGCAGTCACAGCTTTACGGAGGCACACAGCTATGTGGACACCGTTTGTGTTTGCGGCGCTGAGGAAGTTCTTGTACCCATTACAGACGAGAGTATTGTGATCAGCCACAGTTTGAATTTAGCAAGCGATATTTCCATTAACTATGCGGTGTTGGCTACTTCTCTTGCAGATTACGACAGCTTCCGGCTGGAAATACAGGTTCCTGTTTACAATGGGGGAGCTTTGATGGGATTCCGAGAAGTAACTATTGACCCGGTTTTGAACGGCAATTACTATTACTTCACCATGGAGGATGTTACTGCTGTAAATATGAACGATAATCTGGTAGCCACCCTCCATATGACCAAGGGGAAGCAGGAATATCTGTCCAAGTCGGATAGTTACAGCATTGCGACCTATGCACTAAACCAGCTGAACAAGATTGGGGTGGCGCAAGAACTGAAAGTGCTGTGTGCAGATCTTCTCCGTTACGGTGCGGCGGCACAGAGTTTTAAGGGCTATCGGACGGATGCACTTGCTACGACTTCCATGACGGCAGCACACAAGGTTTTCCTCAGTGATTTAAACACTGTGACTTTTGGCAATACCAATACGGTATATAACGATCTGGCAAACCCCATGATCACATGGGCGGGCAAGACCCTAAATTTGGGTTCCAAGGTGGTTATAAAGTTCGTGTTCAATGCAGGAGCCTATACAGGGAATATTTCCAACCTGAGTCTCCGTATGGTTTATCAGGACAACAGCGGCATGTATCGTATGGTAACTCTTACCAACCCTGTGGTCTATAACGAAGCAAGTCGCCAATATGCCTTCGAGTTTGACGGACTCATAGCAGCAGAACTGAGAACTGCCATTAGCGTAGCAGTCTATAACGGAGATACACAATTGTCTCAAACTTTGCAATATAGCCCCGATACCTACGGTAACAACAAAACCGGTGCATTGGGTGATCTATGCAAGGCCCTCTTTGCTTACAGTGACAGTGCAAAAAAGTATTTCTCCTAAATTTGCAAGCAGTTGTCTGTAGCATAGCATAAATAAAATAATCGGGTAGGAGGCCTACCGTTAGTTAAGTAGCCTTCTACCCGATATTTTTATATTCCAACATACAAAGCACATCACAGAACCCGATTAGCATACTTTGTTATATCCTGTTGACAGTTTTTCTTTACCTTGCTTTTGCCCTTGTGAATAGCTAAAGCGAGGATAATGCAGTGTTAAATCGCATAAAAGGAAAGGGTGAGCTGCCTGTGAAAAATCCTTTATTTGCAAGGATTCCAGAGGGTTTTAAAAAACTTCCTACAATAACTAATGGTATGCAGTAAAATCCCGTACTCCAAATTCCTGTTTATCGAGCAGACCGAAGGTATCGTAGGGGCCAAGGCTTCTCCTTGAGGAGAAGCTGTCGAGCGGAGCGAGACTGATGAGGTGTGCGGTAAAATGTTGCGTATTTATAGAAATCTACAGCGAATTCGAAATATTTTCCACCTCATCCGCCCCTTC
>JAZRGR010000149.1:0-4927 GCA_045644345.1 Faecousia sp.
TTTCTATCAGAAAGAGCACCGCTAACGCGTTGCGATTTTGCAATTTTTGATATAGAAAATTGCAAAATCCCGTCTCATGCAGTTCTTGACGCACCTACGGTGCTATAAAAATGTTTTAAACATTTTTATCAAGAACTAGTAAAAAAATGCACAGAAACGCATCTGCGTCTCCAAACATTAAAAAATGAACAGAAACGTATCTCCGTTCCTCTTCATTCTGTGATTTATGGAATCAGTCTCTCTCCCAGTTGTGCCAGACGTTCTGGACATCGTCGTCGTCTTCAAAAGCGTCGATCATCTTTTCCATCATCTTGATGTCGTCCTCAGAATCCAGGGTCTTGTACTCACCGGGAACCTGTTCGATCTGAGCGGAAACAAAGGTGTAGCCCTTGTCACCCAGAGCCTTGGCAACAGCGTTGAAGTCATCGGGCTCGGTGTAGATGGTGAAGCAGCCTTCTTCCGCCTCAAAGTCGTCTGCGCCGCAATCCATAGCGTCCATCATGACCACGTCTTCTTCATAGTCCTCGTCCTCGTTGTCGATGACCAGAACGCCCTTCTTGGTGAAGTTCCAGGACACGCAGCCGGAGGCACCCAGCTTGCCGCCATACTTGTCGAAGTGGTGACGGACATTGCCTGCGGTACGGTTGCGGCTGTCGGTCATGGTCTCGACGATGACAGCGATGCCATTGGGACCGTAGCCTTCGTAAACGATGGATTCGTAGGAGTCACCGGAGCCTGCGTTGCCTGCCTTGTCCAGGACACGCTTGATGTTGTCGTTGGGCATGTTGGCGGCCTTAGCCTTGGTGATGACGGTAGCCAAACGGGAGTTGTAGTTGGGGTCGGTGGAACCGCCGCCTTCTTTTACAGCTACGTACATTTCCTTGGCGATCTTGGTGAACGCGGCAGCACGCTTGGCGTCCTGTGCGCCCTTGGTTTTCTGAATGTTATGCCATTTGGAATGACCTGACATAGTATTACTTCCCTTCGTGGATAAATTTCATCAGATATTATAGCACATGAAAGGGAGAAAAACAACTGTTTTTCCGGTTTTTCTCCCATTTTATTTATGCGAAGCGTATGTGATCCCTGTGGACCTTGGATTCTATGATCTCCAGCTCCGGGAACGCCTCTCTCAGCTTCTCCGCCAGGTAAGCGCAAACGGGATTCTCCGTCTGGAAGTGGCCTGCATCAACAAGGGTGATCCCATACTCTGCCCCATCGGCAAACTGGTTGTACTTGCAATCGGCGGTGACAAGAGCATCATAGCCCAAGTCACGGACCCGATACAGAGAATCTCCGCAGCTCCCACCGCCCACTGCTACCTTGGTCACAGGGCGGTTGCCGGGAACATAGCGCACACCCTCACAGCCCAGAGCCTGCTTTACATGGGCAACAAAGGCTTCCGGCTCCATGGGATTCACCACGCCCCCTCTGAGGAGGCCGTAAGCTCTGCCCTCTGCATCCGTCCCCATGGGATCGATGACCTCTACCTGCTCCAAGCCCAACTTGCGAGCCAGGCAGTCGTTGACCCCACCGGGAGCACAGTCTAAATTGGTATGGGCATTGATGGCGGAGATCCCGTTCTCGATGAGATAGATCATGTCCCGTCCCGTCAGGGTAGAATCGTTCACAGTGTCGATCTTCCACAATATAGGGTGATGGGTCAGGATCAACTGACAGCCCAGCTCCTTTGCCTCCCGACATACGGGAGTAAAGGGATCCAGTGCCACCAGCACCTTCTTCACCTCTCGGTCGGATCGACCGCACAGCAGACCCACATGATCCCATTCGTATGCCATGTGCTCAGGAGCAAGGGTCTTGATAAAGTCATGAACCGTCTGTACTGTGATCATAGTTATCCCTCATTTCTCGCACCTGATTCAGTGCGGTTTCATAGTAGGCAAGACGGGGGCTGGAAACCGCCGCCTTGGAGATCCCTGCCACAGCCGTCTCCAAGGATTGGAGGATCCGCTCAAAGTAGGCAGGGAGCAATGGGTCTCCGCTTGCCAACAGGACGGGAGAAATATACTCCTGCCCCGGTGTCAGCTCCATAGAGATCCCGTAACGGGCACAGATCACCTGGTACAGGAAGCCCCCGTCTTCTATAAGGCTCTCCCTCTCAATACCGAATCCCATTTGTGCCAGCTGTCTACGCAGATCATTGCCGGAGGATTGGGGCTGGAGGATCAGGGTGTACTTGGGGTCGCAGGTCCAGGGGCATGCCTGCAAGATCCGCGCAATAAGATCCCCACCCATACCGGCGCAGACAATGGTATCTACCTCGTCGGGATCGATAGCTGTAAGACCGTCTGCCTGAGAGAACCGCATTTTCTCTGCCACGCCGAATTTTTGGGCATTCTCCACCGCCTTCATCAGTGGCTGCTGCCGCAGGTCCGAAGCGTGGGCAAAGATCGCCCTGCCGCTTTTTAATAATTCTATGGACAAATAGCCGTGATCCGTGCCGATATCCGCCACCCGGGCACCCTCGGGAACTTGGATAACACAGGCCAGGAGCCGTTTGGAAATAGGTACTTTCATATTCTCTCCATAAAGTTGCGCCCCACCTAAGTGAAACCTAAGTGGGGCAATTTCTTATTGCAGCATTAAGCGTTGGCTTCGCAAGCCTCGATGAAGCGGTTGACCTGCTTCAGGAAAGCTTCGCAATCAATGCCGTGGACCATGCAAGCTTCCTCGACGGTCTCTGCACGGGCAGAGGGGCAGCCCAGGCAGTGCATGCCAATAGCCTGGAACAGGGGAGCAGTCTGGGGAGCGATATCCAGAACGTTACCGATAATGGTATCCTTTTCGATCTTAACAGCCATGATATGACCTCCTTATGTTTTTCTTGTTCCTATATTATATCCAACCTAAGGTCAAAAATCAAGTCACTCCTTACCGAAATTCCAATATTTCTGTCGCACCCCCCCTTGCAAATTTCCAAAAAGATGATAATATAAGCATATCAAACAACCGATCAAATCTTCAAATTTCGATTTATCGCCCTGTCGATTTCCGAATTTGTTCGTAGGGGCGACCTGTGGTCGCCCGCAAAATGTTTCGATTTTGTCGGAAATCTCGTGATAATCCCGTAATTTCGTCATTGCCGTTTAACGACAATGACCGGGCGACCACAGGTCGCCCCTACGGTGTTATACGATAAACAGCTCGATAAATCGGAATTCGACCAATACAGAGGAGATATTTTATGTTTGCATATGTAATCAAGGGCGGGACCGTCATTGACGGCACCGGGACACCCGGGTTCCTTGGGGATCTGGCTATAGAAAAGGGGAAAATCGCTGCCATAGGACATAACCTGCAGGGCAGAACAGAACTGCCCGCCGAGGGCTACGCCGTAACTCCCGGTTTCATTGATATTCACCGTCACGCAGATGCAGAGGTGTTCCGCCCCGGCTTTGGAGAATTGGAACTGGCACAGGGTCTGACCTCGATCGTCAACGGTGTCTGCGGTCTGTCTCTTGCTCCCTTCGGGGAGACCCACAGGGATGCGCTTCTGAAATACCTGCAGCCCGTCACAGGAGAATTGGATCCCAAGATCCCCACAGCTTCCATGGGAGCCTACCTGGGAGCCCTAAAGGATCTGCCTCTGAATGTAGGTATGATGGTGGGAGGTGGCACTGTCCGCAGTGATGCCTTCGGCTACGCCCCTGAGGATCCCACTGACTACGGTCCGATTCACAAGCGGATCGAAGAAGCCCTGTCCCAAGGGGCCTTAGGCGTTTCCCTGGGACTGGGCTATGCCCCGGAGTGCTTCTATTCCACAGATTCCCTGATCCGTGCCCTTGCTCCCCTGCAAGACAGCCCTTACCCCATTGCCGTCCATATGCGCGAGGAGGGAGACAAGGTTTGCGAGGCTCTGGAAGAAATGATCACCGTAGCCAAGGCTCTCCGCTGTCCCCTCCGCATCAGCCACCTAAAGGCTATGGGCATGCGGAATTGGGGCAAACGGATCCCCACCGCTCTGTCTATCATGGACAGAGCCCGTCAGGAGGGTGTGGATGTGAGCTGTGATGTGTACCTGTATGAGGCAGGCTCCACCCAGCTATTGCACCTGCTTCCGCCGGACTTCCTTGCAGGAGGGGTGGATGCCATCTCCGCACGTCTCCGAGAGCCCCGTAAGATCGTCGAGCTGCGCCACAGGATCGAAACCGGCACCGACTTCGACAATATCGCCCAGATGATCGGTTGGGACAATATTATCGTCAGCTCCCTGCAGTTACCCCAATATCAGCCCCTGGTAGGAAAAACTCTGACAGAAATTTCCGAACTCCTGTCCATGGATCCCGTAGCCTGCCTGTGCAAGCTCCTATCCGACGAGCGGTGCGCCGTTACCATGATTGATCGGATCAATAGCGAGGAGGATATCTGTGCCATCCTCCGGGATCCCTACAGCTCCGTTATTTCCGATGCTACTTATCCCGTGAAGGGTCTCCCTCACCCCCGTGTCTACGGGACCTATCCACGTCTGATCGGGCGCTATGTGCTGGACAAGAAGATCCTAACCTTGGAAAAAGCCATTTCCAAGTGCACCGCTCTCCCTGCCAAGGCCATGGGACTAAAATCCAAGGGCATCCTTGCCCCGGGCATGGACGGGGACGTCTGCGTTTTCCGCCCCCAAGACCTGCGTGAAAATGCCACCTTCGAAGCCCCCCGTCAGCTCTCCACGGGCATGGCGCATATCTTCGTCAACGGATCCCCCGCCATGCTCAACGGCTCCCTTACCCACTTCCGTGCAGGCAGGACATTAACCCCGTAACACCACCACATTCCGATTTATGGAGCTGTTTATCGTATAACACCGTAGGGGCGACCTGTGTGTCAAGAGTAACATGGTATACACTTTGTGTACTTACATGGTATACACATTTCTCCATTTAAAAATACATTGTTGTTCTTAGATTCTGAG
>JAZRGR010000150.1:0-17035 GCA_045644345.1 Faecousia sp.
CACCGGCAAGACTGTGACCGCAGAGGTTGGCGGCGCACAGATGTACAATCCCGAGATGGGTCTGTACACCTTCGACTTTGACGGTCTCCTTGCAGCAGAGCTCCGCACTGTGGTCACTGTGGCAGTCTATGCAGGAGATACTCAGGTATCTCCCTCCATGTGCTACAGTGCAGACAGCTACGGTAACGGTCGTACCGGCACATTGCTGGAGCTGTGTAAGGCACTGGTGGCTTACTCCGTCTCCGCACTGATCTACTTCAAGTAGGCATCTGCTCCAATAAAACCCACTGCCACACCCGTGAATTCGGGTGTGGCAGTCTTTATGGTATTCCGGATGAAATTCCGATTTATCGCTCCCTTCGGTCGTGCAAATCGGAATAATGGAAAATGGAAAATGTATAATGTAAAATGTCGGTATCCCTTCGGGATGGATTTAAAATAGAGCAACATATTGTCGATACAATCTGTGGTATTTCCAAAATTTTCTGCGAAAATGAAAATATTTTATGATTAGATTTTCCGGTTAGGATCATTTTCCATTTTCCATTTTCAATTTTCCATTTGCGACAGCATGAGGGAGCGATAAATCGGAATTTACCTTGCGCCCTTGTCGTAGGGAATGCCGGCGGCTTTGGGAGCAAGAGATTTCTTGGAAGTAAAAGCAAGGACTAAGAGGGCGATCACGTAGGGGAGCATATTATATACCACGCCGGGGAGCTCCAATCTTGCCATAAAGTCGAAGCCGGAATACACATTGCCCAAGGCACGGAAGAAGCCAAAGAGGAGTGCTCCCAAGCCGATCCGCAGAGGATGCCAGGAGCCGAAAATCATAACCGCCATTGCTAAGAATCCGAAGCCGGACACACCGTTCTCGAATTTCCACACACTGACGCCGGCAGTGATATACACCAGACCGCCGAAGCCTCCCAGGATGCCGGAGATCAGCACGCCCATGTACCGCATTTTCTGCACGCTGATGCCTACGGAATCCGCTGCTTGGGGGTGCTCACCGCAAGCACGGAGACGGAGACCAAAGCGTGTCTTGTATAGGAAGAAATAGGAAAAAATGAGAGCTACCACTGCTAACAGCATGAACCAGCTAAAGTCAAAATCCCCCAGCTTAGTCACCAACAGCTCCTTTGTACGGGGATAGGGAATATCCGAGGTCGTATCTTTACCGCCGGATAGGGCAGAATTCATCGCCTTGACCCCTACGGTAGCGGCGGCTGTTGCCAACATATTGATGGCAGTGCCCGTAATGGTCTGATCTGCACGGAATTCAATCGAAGCTACTGCCAGGAAAAGAGAACCTATGAGTCCCAGAACAGAGCTTGCCAGCACAGTGGCAAGGATCATCCCGGCAGCGCCTACCTCAGAAGGTAGAAACCGTAGCACCAGTGCGCCGCCTAAGGCACCCAGGACCATGATACCCTCTAAGCCGATGTTTATGATACCGCTGCGTTCACAGAAACAACCGCCCAGGGCGACCAGCATAAGAACAGAGGCAAAGAGTAGGGTGTACTGTAATAACAGGATCATGATTCTTCTCCCTTCTTCTCCATGAGCATCCGTCTGTGGAGAACATATTTGATAAAGCCTGCAAAGGCACAGAGGTAAATGATCAGGCTTGCGATGAGATCGGAGATCTGAGGAGAGTACAGCCGCAAGTCCAGATTCCCACCGCCCATAGTAATGTGCTGGATGAAGAAGGAGGCGGCAATGGCACCGAAGGGATTGAGACCTCCCAGGAAGGCAACGGCGATCCCGTTAAAGCCCACTGCAGGGAGAGCCGCCATCGTCGTGGACCACTGCTCAATGCCGGACAGGTACAGAAGGACTGCGCCCGCACCTGCAAGTCCCCCGGAGATCATCATGGCGAGGATAATATTCTTCCGTTCCGCCATGCCTGCATAGCGAGCCGCTAAGAAGCTATGTCCCGTGGCTCTCAGCTCATAGCCAAAAGCTGTCTTGTACAGAGTGACCCACACCCCCACAGCCAGGAGGATGGCAAGGGGAATGGCAATGGTCACACTCTTCTCCCTAAAGAACAGGGTGTCCAATCCCAAACGGGGAAGGAGGGCAGCCGGATTTTCACTCTGGATTGACAGAGTATATGGACTGGAAGGATTTTTCACAACACCTAAGATCCAGTTGGTAAGGTACAGAGCGATCCAGTTAAGCAGGATGCCGGAGATCACGATGTTCACGTTGCAGTACAGCTTCAGCACTGCAGACAGTCCACCCCACAGGGACGCTGCCAGGATGCCCATTAGGAGGCAGACATACCAGGGCAGATTCCATGCAAGGGCACCGAAGAGGGCGGCACAGGCACCCGCTGTATACTGACCTGCTACACCGATGTTGAAGATACCCACACCGTAAGCAAAGAGGACAGAAAGGGCGCACAGGAGCAGGGGGACAGTCCGCACAAGGGTCTGCCCCAGATACTTGAGCATGAGCTTGCCGGGATAGCTGAAGAAGCCGGACAGCACCGCTGTCATGCCCTCGGCAGCCCCCGCAGGCTCAATGAGGAGCAGGACCAAATAGCCCAGGATCAAGCCTGCGATCACGCAGACCAGAGAGGTGAGAAAGGTCTGCACGCCCTCTCGCCGGAGAAGAGAATTACGCTGATGCAACATAGAGGTATCCTCCATCAAAAAAGTATAAGGAGAGTGGGTCGCCCCACCCTCCTTGTCGGATCATTTAATATTTCCAAGCCACTGCATATTTACGTTGGCAGGAGTGGGTTCTACAGACAGGTCGTCGGAAACGGTCATTGTGCCATTGTAAAGTGCGGAAACCAGAGCGGCATAGTCCTCATAGGTGAACTTGCCTTCCTTAAAACGGGTGCTTTCGGCAAGCTGAACATAGTTTGCAGCAGGATCCTCGGAGATCACGCCCAGGGCTTCGATCTTTCCTGCATAAGCGGCCCAATTCCCATGGACCAGAACATCTACCAGGGTGTTATAGGTGGTAGGTGCAAGACCCTTCATAGCAGAGGTCACGGTAATGCCCTCACCGTAGTCCTTGTCGATGACGGGAGCCTGGTCTACATCTACACCGATGATCTTGCCCCCTGCCTTCTTGGCAGCTTCTGCAACAGAGGTCCAGATGGAAGCACCGCAGGAGAAGACCACCTCGGTACCACCTGCATACCAGGTATCCATGACAGCGGTAATATCCGCATCACCGAAGAACTGGTTTGCGTAAGCGTACTTCATATCTACGGTGATTCCCAGCTCCTGCGCAGCGGCATCGGCACCCAGGATGAAGCCGTAGCCGAACCGCATAACAGAGGGAACTGCCATGCCGCCCAAGTAGCCCAACTTGGTGTAGCCCAGCTTGACAGCGCCGTAGCCTGCCATATAGCCGGAGATCTGCTCCTGATAGGTAGCGCAGTATACGTTGTCCATGTAGACATAGTCGGTGAGATTCCAGTTATCGGGGTTGTAATCGTAGGCGATCCCCTTGTTGGCAAGAGCGGCAGACAGGATATCGGCCTTAGCCACGTCCAGTGCGATGAACTTTACATGGGGATAGAGCTCGGACACCTCGGCGATGGTTGCACCGTGGGTATAGCCGGGGAATACGATCACGTCATAGCCGTCGGCAATGGCACGCTCCGTAGCGGCGATCCGTGCGGCATTATCGTCGGAGATAGGCATATAATACTTGATATCGCTGGGGTAAACAGCGTTGAACTGCTCCAGAGCTTCCCAGGTTGCCTGGTTAAAGGACTGGTCCGTAATGTCATTGAGCCCGGTGACCAGTGCGATCCGATAGGTTGCGTCGCCCTTTTCCTCCGTAGTGCCACCGCAGGCACACAGGGACAGCACCATTGCAAAAACCATAAGCATTGCCAAGAACTTTTTCATGTTTCTTTCCTCCGTTTGTTGTTCTTTGATTATTCGGGATCCTCAGGATCCATAACCTTACTGACTAATTCCTTCAGACCCCTGTATTGTTGGGGGCTGATGAGGATTCGACGGCCCTCTCGGGACACAAGACCGGACTCCGTGAGGGTCTTCATGCTCCGAGCTACGGTCTTAATATTGAAGCCGGTTTCGTTGGCAAGTATCTGCTGATTGCCATTGGTCGTTAGGATACCGCCTACACTGTTGGCTTCATATCGGTGGATCAGTACCTGCGCCAATCTCTCCGGCCCCGGCAGGAACAGGTAGGCTCTGGATAACCGCCCTTGCTCTAACAAATACTCCCCCATGAGCTTGGATTCATACCGCAATGCCACGAGATCTTGACACAGCCATTGACCGAATGCCTCTGCATCGCAGCGGATCATAATGCTGGGCACTGCAGTCTTTAGGGTGGTGTAATATTCCTTCCGTTCCAGTAGGATCTCCATGGCACCCATGGCGTAAACCACCTTGTTGAATTGCATGAACTCGTATTCCACACCGGGGAAGCGGAAATCTATGGCCTTGACCGCGCCCTTGGCTACGAAGTACACATAATTGGCACTGTGCCCTTCCAGGACAAAGGTGGTGTTGGCAGGAAGCCGTTCCACAGCCATATACTCCAACAGCTCCACAGGAGCCGTGGCAAAATACAGGAGAATCTGCTCCTTCTTGCCCTGAGATATTTTATTCAGCAAAGGGAATTTCCCAAACAGCTCTTTCTCTGTCACAGCCTTCTGCCTCCTTCCGTTATCCGAGTAGGGTCAAACACCGACCGCTTCCCGGCAGACCTTTTCCATCTTTTTAAATTATCACTCGCCCCTTGGGTCAGCTCCAAAGACCTCGCGTATCATAGCACAATCTTTTGGGTGTTTCAAGGACATTTGTCCGTTTTTAAATAATTTATACGGAAAAGATTATCTCCCGGAACGAGTATTTCTATGCTCTCTATACGCAGATTTTGCAGTTTCCTTCCGTACGGTCGCTGATAGCTATATTCGAGTTTTTATTAAAGGATAACGATAATGTAAGGGTTTACTGTGTATAAAAAACCATAAATTTCAAGTAAAAATACACGCATCTTCATGCATTGTGCTAACTTTTTGTGATTCTACACTATAAAAATCTGGTATTTTTAAAAATTTTTGTTGCAAATACACAAAGAATGTGCTATGATGATATCATCAATTATTAACAGGATACAGAATAGTGATTTTCTGTTTTAAAAAGGCAATATATCGGTGTGCAACATTACATTTGCAGAATTGTCATGGTCTACATTGGTGGCGTATAGGAAATTATACCGGCTACAGAATCGGCAAGACTTATGAATCCAATGTAGTACAAAACCCGAAGCACGGACAATTCACATTGCAGGCCGTGCTTTGGGTTTTTTTGAGCGTTGCAGAGGTGGATAGAGCAGGCAGGACTTTGCAGCACTCATTCCGTCCCGGATTCTACAACACAGTTTCCTTTTTGCTAAATTCTACAGGGCAGCGCATCGGGATAGTTTCCGATAGTAACCGCAGAGAAGGCAGCACTGTGCAATAGACATCATTGTGGGCGAGAAATATACCGGGAGGTGAGACACAGGATATAATCGTCGCTGCACATTTGTTGGAACTTCGTGATCTTAACTCAGACAGAAAGGAAGGAACCTTAGCATGAAAAAGGCAATTCTCATTCTCTGCATCTCAGTTTTGCTGATCAGCTGTTTCGTTTTCGCTGTTTCTGCAGAGAAAACCGCTCAACCACCGCAGAAAGCGTATCAAACCTATTGTGAAAAATATGGACATCAAGGGGCATGGTATACGGTTAAAGCCGCTACCTGCACCCAAAGTGGACTGAAAGAACAAATCTGCACCCGCTGTGGCGAAGAATCCACGCAGACGATCCCTGCAACAGGACATGCAACATATATCTCTTATTCCGTGTCATCATCTTGCACAAGTGGTGGCTATAACGTAATTAAATGTAAAAACTGTTCTTATTCTTACACCCAAAGCAATGGCACAGCACCACTCGGTCATACCGGCGCCTTTGTTGTAGAAAAGGCTGCAACCTGCACAACAGCAGGGCTTAAGGTACAAACCTGTACACGTTGCGGTCACGAGACTGAGCAGACGATCCCTGCAACAGGTCATAACCTAAAGTCCACCTCATACGGCGCAACCTGCACGGTGGGCGGCTATACCAAAACTACTTGTACGAATACCGGGTGTACCTACTCCACTACAAGTAACCATACCTCTCCTCTCGGTCATACCGGTTCCTATGTTGTAGAAAAGGCTGCAACCTGTACAGCGACAGGACTTGCGGTGCAAACCTGTACTCGTTGCGGTCGCGAGATTGAGCAGACGATTCCTGCAACGGGGCATAGCCTAAAATCAACTACAAAACCTGCAACCTGTGAAACAGACGGTTTTACCCGAACAATTTGTACCAATTCCGGATGTACTTACTCCACTACAAGTAATAAAACACCCGCCCTCGGACACACCGGCTCCTTTGTTGTAAGAAAGCCTGCAACCTGTACTGAGAAGGGACTCAAGGTACAAACCTGCACTCGCTGCGGTTTTGATACAGAGCAAGCGATCCCTGCAACAGGACATAACCTAAAGTCCACCTCATACGGCGCAACCTGCACGTCAGGCGGATATACCAAAACTACCTGCACCAATTCCGGGTGTACCTACTCCACCACAAGTAACCATACATCCCCTCTCGGTCATACAGGTCCCTATGTTGTAGAAAAGGCTGCGACCTGCACAACAGCAGGGCTTAAAGTACAAACCTGTACACGTTGCGGTCACGAGACTGAGCAAGAGATTCCTGCAACAGGACATAACCTAAAGTCTACCTCACACGGTGCAACCTGCACGGTGGGCGGATATACCAAAACTACCTGTACGAATTCCGGGTGTACCTACTCCACCACAAGTAACCATACATCCCCTCTCGGTCATACAGGTCCCTATGTTGTAGAAAAGGCTGCGACCTGCACAACAGCAGGGCTTAAGGTACAAACCTGTACACGTTGCGGTCGTGAGACTGAGCAAGAGATCCCTGCAACAGGACACAATTATAAAGTATCTTATACTGAACCAAATTGCACATTCGGTGGCAAGAAGATAACAACATGCGAAAATCCCGGCTGTGACTATCGAGTCACAGAAAGCGATGGCACAGGACCTATCGACCACATCGGGCCTTTCAACGTACAAAAGTCTCCTACCTGTACGGAAGATGGATATTCATTGAGAATTTGCACCCGTTGCGGTGAAGAAACTACCAAGAGGCTTCCTGCAACAGGTCATCAGCTCGTGGTATCTTATACCAAGCCGAGCTGCCTTTTTGAAGGATCCGAGATAACAACCTGTGAGAATCCGGGCTGTGACTATCGTACTGTAGAACCCTATGGTGATCCTCTTGAGCATATCGGACCTTTCAATGTGGAGAAGCCTGCCACCTGCACAGAAGATGGCATTGCATTGAGAATTTGTACTCGTTGCGGTGAGGAGACTACCAAGGCGATCCCCGCAACAGGACACCACTTGGTAGTGTCTTATACCGAGCCAAGCTGTCTCTTCGAAGGATCCAAGATAACAGCTTGTGATAATCCGGGTTGCGACTATCGTATTGTAGAGCCCTATGGTTCCGGACTTCTGGAGCATATCGGACCATTCAATGTGGAGAAGCCTGCCACCTGCACAGAAGACGGCATTGCATTGAGAATTTGTACTCGTTGCGGCGAGGAAACGACCAAGGCGATCCCCGCAACAGGACATCATTTGGTAGTGTCTTATACTGAGCCAAGCTGTCTCTTCGAAGGCTCCAAGATAACAGCCTGTGATAATCCAGGTTGCGACTATCGTATCGTAGAGTCCTATGGTTCCGGACTTCTGGAGCATATCGGATCCTTCAATGTGGAGAAGCCTGCCACCTGCACAGAAGACGGCATTGCATTGAGAATTTGTACTCGTTGCGGTGAGGAGACTACCAAGGCGATCCCTGCATTGGGGCATGATCTCACGGAAACGTTTTATGGGAATAGCTGTGTAACCGGAGGCTATTCCGTTATAACCTGTAAGCGGAGTGGCTGCGACTACTACAGTAAAGAAGAGGGCGGCGGACATATCGGTCCTTTTAATGTACAAACTCCTGCAACCTGTACGGAAGAAGGCTTCGCACTCCAGATCTGTACTCGTTGTGGCGAAGAAACTACAAAACCGATTCCTCCCACCGGACATAAATTCAAGTACTACTATGGCGGACCGACCTGTTCAACAGGAGGCTATGTCGAAAGAACCTGTGAAAATCCCGGTTGCAACTATCGTGTCATCGAACCCGATGGTGTTCCCCCTCTTGGTCATACCGGTCCCTTTAATGTAGAAACTCCCGCAACCTGCACTGAAACAGGTACTGCAATGCGCAACTGTACCCGCTGTGGTGCGGAAGAAACCCAGCCAATTGCTCCCATCGGACACAAGTTCTCAACCTATTACGGCGGACCGAGCTGCACAACCGGAGGTTATATTCGAAGAACCTGCGAAAATCCCGGATGTGACTATATCGTCATCGCTCCCGATGGTACTCCCCCCCTTGGACATACCGGTCCCTTTAACGAAGTAGTTCCTGCGACCTGTGTTGAAACAGGTATTGCAATGCGTAGCTGTACCCGTTGCGGTGAAGAAGAAACCCAGACAATTCCTCTGACCGATCATAAGATTAAGTCCTACTACGGTGGGCCAAGCTGTACAACCGGTGGATATGTCGAAAGAACTTGCGAAAATGCCGGGTGTGATTATTATGTCAGAGCATCCGACGGTGTTCCCCCGCTCGGTCACACCGGACCTTTCAATGTTGAAATTCCGTCTACCTGCATTTCTGAAGGTCTTGCTGTAAGAAGGTGTACCCGTTGCGGAAGAGAAGATGAGAAAACCCTTCCTCTATCCGGTCACAAGAAAGAAGAACAAATCGAAAAAGAGCCAACAGAGACCGAAGAAGGCGTTATGATTGTAGTATGTAAGCATTGTGGTTTCGTATTCTGGCGGTATAGGATCCCCTGCATCTCTAAGGATAGTATATATGATGTAAACGGCAACATTACCGTCACCGTATATCTAAACAAAAGAGGTCATAGTAGTACCATTGCTACGAATGAACTTGCAGAGTTCGCCCTGGTTGACAACGAAGGCGAATGGCATCTGATCACTAAGAGCTCTAACGGTAGTGTGACCTTCCGTTATGAGGGTGGATCTATCACTGTCACTTCCACTGGTTATAAGGCACGGACGTACAGTGAGGATGTGATCCGTTCCGGCAGAACGACCTTCTACCTGGATCCGGAAAATGACAAGACGCCTTTCATTATGAGTGTTATGATGGATGGTGTAGATCTGCTGCATCAATCCTATATTCTGCCTCCCGATGATAAGGGCAGTCATACTATAACCACCGAAATCGATTGGGGAACCAGTGCCTTTAAGTCTATTACCCTATCCGACGGAAAGACTTCTGTTTCCTTGAGGGATGGTGCAACCTCTGTAAATCTGTCTGATAGCTTCGACTTTGTAGGCACATTTGTAATTGTAGCTACGGATATAGACGGCAACAGAGACACGAGAACTCTTCAGCTCGAAAAAGAAACCTACGAAAGCATCATGGGTGAGTTTAGCATCAGCTTCCCGGTGCCTATATACGGTCAGATCCCCGGTACTGTTCCCGTATTCGGTGGACAGACAATCGGTGCAGCACTGCCCTTTGTTCCCTTCTCATACTGTATCGAAGACGGAAAGGTTTATGTAGGTATCGGTGAAAGCTGTTCCGGCAGTGACGCAAAGGAATACGCAGTTGGAGTGAAAAACATGGGAGCATCATACAAATCGGGTGGTTCCGGTGGAGGAAATGGCTCCTTTGGCTTTGATTGCGATTATTCTGTCAAGGGATATATGCTGGGTGTCATCCAAGCAAACGGAAAGATCGTATGGCAGCAGACCGGTATCTTTGTTGAAGGTAAGGTTGGGAAGGGATTTGAATTCCCGTTTGCGATTGGGCCGGTACCGGCATTTGTAGAGGTAGCGGTCAGTGCAGCTATCAGTGCTGACGGTTACTTATCTACTTCCGGTGCATCTGCAGGCGTTAACCTGGATCTTGCAGGAACGCTTTCTGTAAGCGGTGGTGTCGGCGTAGGACAGGCGGATATTCTTAGCCTCAGCGGCGGTGTGGAAGGATCACTGTCGCCTACCTGGAATGTCGGTCCCGGCGGTAGCCATTTCCGCCTAACAGCAAGCCTGGCCCTCTATGCAAAAGTAACGGCATTGGGCTTTGAATACACATATGAAACGGACCCCATTGCAGAAGCTGTGTGGTATGACAGCGGAAGCCGCCATCCTGCTATGGCTGAAATGCTGAAGGACATGGATATTTACAATACCGATGCATATAAACTGCAGGATCTGTCGTATCTGATGGAAGGTTCTTCCTTCATGCCCGAGCAGTTCAACAAGAAGGCACCCACTGCAGGTTCTGCGCAGGTAGTTGATTTTATCACCAATGCTTATGAAGATGCACGGCCTCAGCTTGGTGTATTCTCTAACGGAACCATGCTGGCAGTCTGGGTCGGCAGCGATCAGAGTGGTGATGTCAACGGGCTCCGGCTCATGGCTTCTTATTTCAATGGTACAACTTGGTCTCAGCCTGTTTCCGTAGAACAGGATGGCACCATGGATGCAAATCCCGAGCTGGTAGTGATCGATGATGTCGCCTACATTGTATGGCAGGATGCCAATGGCAAGATTGAGCTGACCGACAGTCTGGATGATGTTGCCGGAAAGTTAGACATCACTCTCGCCACCTATGATTCCAAGAGCAACACCTTTGCAGTAGAACCCATTAGTTGCGACGAGATCCTCGACATGATGCCCACAGTGACCGGCGAGGATGGCGAAGCCTACGTTGTTTGGGTCAATAATACAGACAACACTCTCTTTGGCGGAGAGGCAAGCAATGCTATTCTCGCTCGTGAAATCAGCAACGGTGTAGTTGGCAAGGTAGAGGTTCTGTATGACACTCTGTCTGCTGTGAGCAGCATGGCAGCCTCCTACGAGGATGGCAAGATGGACGTTGCCTACATTGCAGATAGAGATGGAAACCTTGCAACAGAAGGTGACAGTGAAGTCTATCTCAACGGTTCTGCTCTCGCCGAGAATGACGTTGCCGAATCCAACCTGCTTTTCCACAACGGCGAGCTCTATTGGTTTGCTGCCGGGGACCTGATGAACATGAGCGGTGAGGTTTATGCCGGTATTGGCGCAGAACAGATCCGGATGGTAGAGTCCGAAAATGGCCGTATTGTTCTGTTCAACAAATACGACGGTCTGAAGGCAACTCTCTATAGCTTGTTCTATGATAAGGAAACCCAATCCTGGGGCGATCCCATTGCGCTGACCGACGGCGTCCATGCAATCTCTGCATTCTCTGCAATTATGGATTCCAATGGCATGCTCCGCCTGCTCGCAAGCGAGATGAAGGTTGAGAAGGAAATCGGCGAAGAAAATCCCTATGGAAAGACCGATCTCAAGCTGATCGCTATTCCTCTCGGTGTGGATGTTGCAGTTTCTGACATTAGATACAATTCTGCAGAGTATGTGGACAATCGCGACATGATGTTTGCTGTAGATGTAACAAACAATGGTGGTATGACTGCAAAGGGTGTAACGGTTATCGTAACAGACGGAATCGGAACCGAGCTCCAGAGGGATACCTTTGGTGTAGAACTGATCCCCGGTGAAAGCACTACACTGAACTATATGTTCCATGTTGCCAACGCACAGCCCGAGCAGCAGCTGAACTTCACAGTTGTTCCCGCTGCTGACGAGGATTGCAACAGCACAAACAACAGCGTGCAGGTTGTGATCGATCACAGAGACATTACCCTGGAGCAGATCAGTTGGGGCATGAATGTAGACGGCGAGTTGGTTGTAGGCACAAACATTGTTAACCGCAGCTATTCTCCCGTAAACAGTGCTGTCACCGTAAGTCTCCGTGAGGATTCCGCAGAGGGAACTGTCCTTGATACAGTCGTGATCGAAAATATGACCGCTATGCAAATGGAGCGCGTTTCCTTCCTGACCGAGTATGAGGAAGATAAGGTCTATTTCCTCACGCTTGAGGCAACAGAAGGAAATGACAATCGCAACAACGATGCTGATTTCGTAATCGTTTACGGCTACAGTGAGGAAGAAGTAGAAACTCCTACCGAAGATGCAACGGTAAATATTTACCACTCTCTGAATCTGGAAAGTGACATTTCCCTTAACTATGCAGTTCGGGCAGACCAACTGGCAGGTGCAGATAACTACTATCTGGAATGTGTGCTTCCTGTTTATGATGGCAATGCATATGTCGGAAATAAGACTGTGAGAGTAGAACCCGTTGAGAACGGTGCATACTACTACTTCACCCTTACCGGTCTGGCTTCCATCAACATGAATGACGAGCTGGAGGCAAAGCTGTATTTCAGCAGAGACGGAGAAAACTTTGTATCTGTAGCGGATACCTATAGCATTGCCCGGTATGCTTATTCTCAGTTGAACAAGGATACCACCGGCACGGAACTGAAGAAGCTCTGCGCAGAACTGCTCCGTTATGGTACATCGGCACAGCTCTACAAGGGATATCGTACTAACGCTCTCGCAGACAGCAATATGACCGATGAGCACAGAGCATATCTCTGCGACCTGGATACAGTTACGCTGAATAAGTGCAACGAGGTTCTGAATGATCTGGAGAACGCAACTGTCCAGTGGGTCGGCAAGAGTCTTGTCCTTGACCAGAAGGTTGAACTGAAGTACATCTTTAGCCTCGACAACTATAACGGTGCTGTATCCGATCTGACCATGCAGATCAGCTTTGTTAACATTTCCGGTGAGATGGAGACCGTTACCGTAAGCGGTGCGGAGGTATACAATAGCGAAACCAATCTGTATGCAATGACCTTCGACGGTCTCCTTGCTGCAGAGTTACGTACGCCTGTGTCTGCAAAAATCTATAGCGGAAATGAGCAGGTATCTTGCACATTGAGATATAGTGCCGAAAGCTATGGCATAGGCAAAACAGGCACGCTCGGCTCTCTCTGCAAGGCTGTGATTGCATATTCTGACAGTGCAAAAGAGTTTTATTCCGTAACACACCGGTAATTGTATGTAGGGAACGAATGTGTCCTGCGACGTAACCGGAGCTTTACAGATGGCTATGCTCGGCTAATTTACAAGCAAGCATAGTGATCTGTAAACGAGAGAAATCAAAGGCGGAGGGTTTCTGCAAAGGAGCCCTCCGCTGAGTATTTTGACTGCAATTGGAAGATAAAGTGCCCGTCTGATTGGCTTATTGCATTTTACTACAGGACCTATCATAATCTTAACCCGTACAAAGCCTATGCTCCTCGCCGTAGCGTTCTTTGGAAGGTGCAAAGGGGTGTGTGCAAGCTCCAAACAGCTCGAAGAATCGGAATTTCGCTATAAAATATGCACCGGCAGGGAGGCTATTGCCTCTCTGCCGGTGCTGTGGTTAGGGGGATTCATTGTCCCCTGTTAGGATTGGGGGCGGTTTAGGTATTCGTCGGTAAATTGATGGTTGCTAATGGGGACGTGGTACCAACAGAACTCACTGCCTGCCATATGGTAGATCCGTGCCAGCGCCCACAGGGAACCGTCGGCTGCCAAGTAGGGGATACTGTCGGCTACATTCTCGGGGGTACCGGATTTAGAGAGGATGCTATCAGGGACA
Organism: Faecousia sp.; assembly: GCA_045644345.1. GTDB lineage: Bacteria > Bacillota > Clostridia > Oscillospirales > Oscillospiraceae > JAZOXB01. The sequence goes on from JAZRGR010000150.1 coordinate 13,704, forward strand.
GGGGTGCCACCAAGAGTGTCTGTGGGGAACAGGTGGAAGAACTGATCCTCAAACATAGGACCTGCCATAGCAGCATACTCTTCCTCCGTCATGTTTGCCATAGCAAGCACATCCGATACAGAAGCATCACCGTAGGTCCGTGTAGATAGGTTGTAGGCATCGTTCACTTCGCTGGGACCATAGAGCTCATCGGCAGTCACCCACAGGCTGAGGATCTCCCCATGGGTCGACCAGGAGAAGGTGGTACCACGGACATTCTGACTATAGTAGCGCAGAAGCTTTCCGTTGATCTCGATTCCCCGGGGGCTGTCCATAAGCAGGAAGGGAACATGATTGACCTCTCCCTCGGCATCGGGAACCTCATAGGCATACAGCTCTACGACTTGGGGCTCTACAAAGGCATTTATGCTGATATCCTCAGTAGGCCCGTCGTGATAAATGGTAGTATAGCGGTAGGGCTCACCTCCATCCAAGGGATAGTAAATGAAGCTGGCTGCAAGCTCACCCTCCTCCGTGATCCAATGGACAGTCTTTTGGGTCAGATCTCCCGGGCCCATGGTATGATTAAAGTTCCGCAACAGGATCTCATGGGTCTCATCTGTATAGGACAGGCTCCCGGTATCTCTATAACGATCCAGCAATTCCCGGGCAAAAATCTCAGACTTTCTCTTGTACGCCAAGTTTTCCAGGTAAACAGGATCGCCTGTTTCTGTATTTACATTATAGGCGGCATATAGGGTCTCACCCTCTGCAGTCTGTGCGGTAATAAGGAGACTGAGAACCTCTACCTCCTCATTATATAAGTCATCGAACCAGGGATATCGGCTCACGGAATAGTCTATGCTTTGATAGTCAGAATCCATATCGAAGAACTCCAGGATCTCGCGATTTGCTGTCTCACAATAGTTGCTATCGGATACAAATTGGGGGATACGGATCGTTTCTTCCATCCGATAGTCCTTTACCTGGATGCCATGGAGTTCTTCTCCGGGAGTGGTTTCTTCGGGCTCTGTAGCAGTGTCATCATCCACCACAGGCAGCACCTCGGAGGGGAGAGTAGTCTGATCCTCTGTTGTCGTCTGAGGCTCTGCGTCCTGTTCCGTGGACTCCGGATCGGTAGCACCGGTAAAGGTACAGCCGACAAAAATGCACAGAACCAATACAAGGGTGAGAACTGCCCACAGGGCCTTCTTGGGTTTGGAAACGATCCGCTCCAGTCGGCTCTTGATCTGTTGCTTCCCACCTGCCATAGTAGTGGCGGAACGGAGGAGATTGCCGGGTCGGTTCACCTGTGCCAAGGTATGGAGGAGGGTCCTGCCGTAAGGGATCCGTTCATCTTCACCAAGGGTGGTAATGGCACCGTGATCACAGGCAGCTTCGCAGTCCTCCTTGGACAGATACGCCGCTACCCACACCAGGGGATTGAACCAGTAGATACACAGACACAGGCTACGGACCAGGGACCAAATGTGATCCCAATGACGGTAGTGGGTCTCCTCGTGAGCAAGGATATGCTTCTGTGCAATAGGGTCCTCACAGGGGAGAATATAGATCCGAGGCTTGATCAGACCTAAGAGGCAGGGGGAGGGGATGTGTTCGCTTTCGTAGACGGGCAAGATGGCACCGGGGATCTGTACCTGTCGTGCCTCCTGCTTGGCTTTGCGAGCGAAGCTGATGTTTACCCCCAAGAACCACATCGCCATTGCCACACAGCCCACCGGCCAAATGGAGTTTAGGATCTGCTCCGTAGTAAGAGACGGTCTATGGGGTGATGTCATCTGTACGGTGCTTTCTGTATCAGGAACAATCGAGGAGGGACGAGAGGGCTCCACCACGGGAGTTCCTTGAGGAACAAGCCCCACATTAGGTACATAATTCTGTCCTATAGAGCTATTGCCGACTGTCTGAGAATCAGAGGAAGGAATACGATCCTGTACCTCAACAATGGGAGTCGGCTCTCTCCGAGTCAGATTCTCCAGACTCAGAGGGCTCTGCAGTAGCTGGAAGGGATTGAGCAGTCGCAGAACGACCAGACCCCACAGAGCATATTGGATCACGGGAGAAAACCGCTTCTTCATAAAGGGTCGCAGACACAGAAGAAGTAGGATCAGTACGGAAGAGGAAAGAACTGTCATGAACATGTAGATCAACTCCTTTTGTTAGATGCAGGCTTATTTTAGCTCGTCTTCTGCTTTCTGCAGGATGGAATACAGCTCGTCAATATCAGACTTGGACAGGGAATTCCGCTGAGCCATAGCATTGACCAGTAGACCGATACTGCCGTTGTAGGCACGCTTTAATAGGGATGTGGTCTCTTCTGCCACTACATCCTCACGGGAAACGGCAGCCATAAAGGTCTTGGTCTTGCCATCGGTCTCATAGGAGATCAGCTCCTTATCCGTCATGCGACGGATCATAGTGGTGACAGTGCTCTTGGACCATCCCTCACTCTCTCCAAGGGAGCGAACCAGCTCCATCAGTGTTTTAGGCGACTGCCACAGCTCCTCCATCAATGCCCATTCACCGGGGGTTACACGAATTGCCATAATACATACCTCCATACAATAAAGTGTCGTACCGTTTCTTATGAAAATGATAAATCGCAGGATCAAGAAACAGTGTTATCAGATTCCAAATGCATTTGGTTGACCTCTGTAAACCTATATTAGCACAAAGGTTGACTATTGTCAACCCCAAAAAATAAAAAATGCACAATCCACCAAATCACACATCATTCTATGCACACAACTTTGGCCGCCCTCGTCACCCGTAGGTATTTTCCGTGAAACGTACACGCAATCAAATCTGTTCGTAGGGAACGACTCTGTGTCGTTCCCTGCGAATATGCTTGGGAATGGATTTGTTTTAACGAAATTTTAACGTGTGACGAAAGTGCCACCGGCAGCCCGTAGCCGCCCATGCGGTGTTATATGATAAACAGTTCCATAAATCGGAATATGCATGCAAATAATGGGCAAGGAACATTGACATCGCCAAATTTTGCTGTTATACTGGTTTTGACAGAAAATGGAGTATTGTTAGCCTTAGGCGTATGGATAGGAGCTTGTACATCTATCGGCAGTATAGCCCACAAGGGCACATAGGATTCCATGAAAAAGGTCTGCCTTTCATTAGGGAAACTCTGAATAAATAGCCGTCGGCACTCAGCAAATCTTTTGTCCCAACTTTTAGGTTTGAAAAACTTGAAATACACAAAGTATTCCTGCGTTTTCCAAACCTCAATTTGGAATAAAATCTCTCGCCGATTGCTCTCGGCGATTTCATCAGAGCTTCCTTAGGAAACGATGGGCAGGCGGATACGGAAGGTAAGA
>JAZRGR010000151.1:0-2010 GCA_045644345.1 Faecousia sp.
GAACATGCATGGCAGTGCATCCGCAATAACGGAATTTGTACGGGTGACGATGGTGCAATTTACCCTCTCCGTCGCTTCGCGACACCTCTCCCAATGGGAGAGGCAAGGGGCGTGTGCAGACTTGATCAACTGCTCGATAAATCGGAAATTTGACGCAAAAAGCCGGGAAACAGGGAGCGCCTGTTTCCCGGCGGTGTAGTTAGTGGTGGGATTAGTGGTGGGGATCAGACATTGAAGAGGAAGTTGACGATGTCGCCGTCCTTCATAATGTATTCCTTGCCCTCACTGCGGAAGAGACCCTTGGCCTTGGCATTGGCTACGGTGCCACAGGCTACCAGATCGTCGAAAGCAACGGTCTCGGCACGAATAAAGCCACGCTCAATGTCACTGTGGATCTTGCCGGCGGCTCTGGGAGCCTTGGTGCCCTTGGTGATGGTCCATGCGCGCACCTCGTCCTCACCGCCGGTGAGGAAGGAGATATAGCCCAGTAGGTCATAGCTGGCATGGATCAGACGATCCAAGCTCCGCTCCGTAAGACCCAGCTCCTCCATGAACATGGCGGCATCCTCGTCGTCCATTTCCGCAATTTCTTCCTCGAACTTGGCGGCAACGGGGAGAACAGCGGCACCCTGATCGGTGGCAATGGCGGCAAGAGCCTTGTACTGGGGATGGTTCTCATAGTCAGCCATGTCATCCTCTGCCATGTTGGCAACATAGATCACGGGCTTAACGCTGAGGAGTCCGCCGTCCTGGAGGATGTCCTTGTCCTCCTCGGTGAATTCGTAGGTGGATGCAGGTTTGCCCTCCATGAGGTGGTCGATGAGAGCCTGGCACATTTCCATCTCACGTTTGGCCTTCTTGTCACCGCTCTTGGCGGCCTTGGTTGCCTTGTCCAGGCGGCGCTCTACTACTTCGATATCTGCCAGAATCAGCTCAACAGCCAGGCTGTCTGCATCGCGGGCAGCATCTGCAGGCTCTGTGAACATCTCGTCATTCTCGAAGCAACGGACAATATGCACCAGAGCATCTACCAGGCGGATGGTCTGCAGGTAGGCATTGCCTCTGCCGCCACCCTTCTTAATGCCTACCACATCCACGAAGTCAATGGTAGCAGGGGTGGTCTTCTTGGGGTGATAGTATTCCGTCAGCCAATCCAGACGGGAATCGGGCACCTTGGCCTGCCCGATGTTAGGCTTGGCGGCGGCGTTGGAATACGCACCGGACACAGCATGGGAGCCGGTCAGCGCATTAAACAGAGTAGACATGCCGACTTTGGGCAGTCCTACGATACCTAATTTCATAAGCTGTCTCCTTATGATCTATGGAATCAAGTTCTTTCTGCAAAGAACCTTATATTGTGAATATTATATCATAAATTCTACTGCGAAACAAGAGTAATTTATGATCAAATTCCCGATTTGTCGAGCTGTTTATCGTATAACACCGTAGGGGCGACCTGTGGTCGCCCGGTCATTGTCGGTAAACGACAATGACGAAATTACGGGATTATCACGAGTTTTTCGACAAAATCGAAACATTTTGCGGGCGAGCACAGGTCGCCCCTACGAACAAATTCGGAAATCGAACTGCTCGATAAATAGGAATTTGGCGTTAAATGAAGGGGATAGGAAACGAGATGACTTATGCAAAGTAAGCCTTTGCGGAGTCAGAGTAGGCAAACAGTGCCTTGCACAGGTCTAACAGAGTCCCGGACTTGCCGTTACCGTAGGTATCGGGGCTGTATTGCAAGGTGGCAGATACGGGGGTATCGCCGGCATAAATCTGAGCAGAGATCACAGCTCGCAATTCTGCCGCAAGGAGGGCATCCAGAGTAAAGGCATAATAGCTCAAGCCCTCGTTATACAAGACGGGATCGGAAAGAACAAGACTCTTAGGTGCGCCGTAGGCATCTGCGTAGGAAACGTGCAGGGTCAGCGCAGTTAAGTCACCCTTATAGGCGGCAGGGTTAAAGATAAACTTCAGTTCCACCTTGGATTCTAAGTTCAAGGC
>JAZRGR010000152.1:0-2247 GCA_045644345.1 Faecousia sp.
CAAGTTTTTCAAACCGAAAAGTTGGGACAAAAGATTCGCTGAGTGCCGGCGGCTATTTATTCAGAGTTTCCCTAACGCCTATAAACAGTAGTCATTTATGGATGGCTACTGTTTATAGCTAATAAGGACGTAGGAACCGGTGTAAGACACGACGAAATCCAAACATCATGCAAATGAATAGAACCCACACTTGTCATCGACAAATGTGGGTTCTATTCTGGCGGAGTGAGAGAGATTTGAACTATCTCTATTTTAGCTAAAAACCATTGAAATCAAACGAGTTTCATATTACGATTGCAAATACAATTGCAAACGCTCTAATATTTTGATTTTTGATAGCGTTACTCAAATTGTAAAGCTTCGATCATTTTCGCGAATCGGTGAGCGTAGTAACAAACTACTCACGGGTGGCAGGAGCTTATTCGTCGTAGACTCCGGCACGGTCAAGGGTCACCATGATTCGGATAGCATCCTCGGAGAAGTCAAGGACCAGGTCATCACCTGTGCCACCCTTTCCGTTCAGATACCCCTTTGCGAGCAACTTCTCTACAGTGGGCAGATAAAAACGGCTGTTGGGGTCTGCCTTGAGATCAGCAAGGGTGTTGTAGCGCATTTCATTTTCCCTCAGATCCTTCTGGCTGTCACTCAGGAGCTTAGAAACAATGCTCTTGACCATTTCTTCAATTCTTTCGGCCTCCTTTCCCTTAATCCGCTTTGCAACGGCTGCACGGAAGGTATCCATGGTATAGCCGGTTCCGAGGGCATCCCACAGGTGTTCAGGGTCGCCGTGATTGCTGCCGATACCCCGTTCATAGCATTCCTTGTGGGACAGGATCACGCCATCCTTCAAAGGGTCCCAGTTGTACCGGATGCACAGATCAGAGAACAGCTCCACCGCACAAGCGTAGGTCTTGACAACATGATCCAGAGCCTTCGCCCTATCCTTGATGTGGACTTTGTACCCATTATTTGCATCGTAGGAGATGCAGTCGGGTTCCGTTAGCTCGACACCTATATGGGTATTATTAGCCGTGCCACCTGCATGCCACATGCGGAAATTGTCCGGTGCCAAGCGGAAACACAAGCCATCTGCCTGGAGGATCATATGAACTGATGCCTCTACATCGGGGCTGTTAAAGTAGTCTGCAATGGGCTTCCCCAGGGGTTGAGGCGTGCCGATAGAATGAAGCACAGCACCGCTGGGTCCGAGGCGCTGGAACTCAGTGTACCGACTGTCTGCCTGATTAACATTCTTCACATAGGCCTTATTCTTCGTAATAAAACGATCAACTATTTCCATCTTCTGTAGCTCCTTTCTTTTTCAGAATGTCAACAGCTTTAATCAAAGCCGCAGGAACCGGGAGACCCATCAAGCCGGCATTTTCCACAATGCTTATGACCTCGTTAACGATAAATGCGATGCAAACAGCATCCTTGATGTACGAAGATCCCACTGCAATGTCGAGTCGATACCCGACCAGAACAAGGAGAAGAATGGTGACCTTGCGGATCAGTCCCTTAAAGCCGGCCCTGCTCTCAAGGGAACCCGTTTCGGTCTTAGGGGACTTGTGGAAAACACCGGCAACAATCAGACCGGAGATGTAGTCGATACCCATAAATATGAGTAATGTAGTGAGAGAAGCAGTCCAGCCCCCAAAAGCAGAGGCAATGAGACTGCCAACAATGCCAAAAGCAGTACAAATTGCATTTTTCATAGATTTACAGTCCTTTCTTATGTGATTAAACTCTCATGAGCTATAGCCGTACTTTTCCAGCACCTGCAGCACCGGCTCCGTCAGCACTTTCTTGAGCTGTCCGGGAGGGAGCTTCAGGAGCTCCGTTACCAGGATATCCATATCGGATGCCTTTTCGCTTCGCTCCTTAGCTAATCGGTTAAATGCCAGGATCTTATCCCGAAGTTCCTTATCCATCTTCCGTCACCCCCGATAACAGCATGTGCAGAGCCTCGTCCAATTCGCTCACCCGTTCAGTCAACTCTGCACGGGTAAGGATGGTAGCAGGATCGACCCCCTCGGGGATCATCGGCTCCGTGTCCTCCGGGTCCGTTTCCGTCTCCCCTTGAGACAGCCACTGTTCATACTCGGCACAGGTAATGATCTGCGCCGTAGGGTATCCCTCTCCTAAGGAGGCTCTGCCCACAAGCTGCCAGATCTGCCCTCCGTCGGGGCTAACCACCCCCTGTGCCTTGGTCAAGCTATGTACACGGACGACCACACAATTGCTCTG
>JAZRGR010000153.1:0-29068 GCA_045644345.1 Faecousia sp.
AGGCTGGAGCCTGTAGACAAGGGGATCCACTATTACTTCACCCTCACAGGTCTTACTGCCGTACAGATGAATGACTCCATTGCTACCACTCTGTACGGAGTCAAGGACGGGCAGGTATACATCTCACCCGTAGATACCTACAGCATTGCTACCTATGCCTACTCACAGATGAACAACCCGGATCGTGCGCAGAGCCTTAAGATCCTGTGTGCAGACCTGCTCCGCTATGGAACCAAGGCACAGATCTTTAAGTCCTACCGCTTAGATGCCTTGGCAGACAGTGCTATGACAGAAGCACATAAGGCATATCTGTCCGAACTGGAAGCTGTGTCCTTCGGCAATACCAATGTGGTTCTGAACGAACTAGCCAATGCCCCCATTACCTGGGCAGGTAAGTCCTTGAATCTGGAGTCCAAGGTAGCTCTGAAGTTCGTCTTTAACCCTGCTAATTATACGGGAGACCTGTCTGCACTGACCCTGCGGATCTCCTATACGGATGCACATGGGAATTCCAAGACAGCCACCGCAGCCGATCCCGTACTGTACAATGCCCAGTTAGGCTACTACGTATTTACTGTAGACAGCCTCCTTGCCGCGGAGCTGAGAGCTGTTGTCTCCGTGCAGATCTATGCAGGGAATACTCCTGTATCTGCCACTCTGCAGTACAGCCCCGACACCTACGGTAACGGCAAGACAGGCACTCTCTTAGAGCTGTGCAAAGCACTCTTTGCCTACTCTGATTCTGCAAAGGCTTACTTTGCTCCGTAAAACCTATACATTCGAGGCTCTGTGTGATCTTTCTCACACAGAGCCTCAATTTGTGATATTCCGATTTATGGAGCAGTTGATCAAGTCTGCACACGCCCCTTGCCTCTCCCTCCGGGAGAGGTGTCGCGAAGCGACGGAGGGGGTAAATTGCACCATCGTCACCCGTACAAATTTCGTTACAACGAATGCATCGCCAAGCATGTTCGTAGGGAACGACCCTGTGTCGTTCCGCCACACCATCGTTACCCGTATGCATCCATTATGTTAGGAAAAGTCCGATAATAGACGATAATATAGAGAATTTGTTGGCTTTCCTGTTTAAATTTATGCAAACGTATATTGTTACCTTAGCGGAACGACACGGGGTCGTTCCCTACGAACAAATTTGGTCACTTGTACGTTTCACGGAAAATGCCTACGGGTGACGAGGGACGGACAGTCGTCCGCCCACTACAAATCATAATCGTCTTGCACTTGAACAATGCAAAACAGTCCTGAAAGCCTTGACTTACATGGACGATTGCGTTGTTCAGTGCCCATTATATATCGTGGTTTGTTTACGAAAGGTGATTACCTAAATATCGGATTATTATTGAGGTTTGCAGAAAATGGTCTTGCAAGTTGGAAATTCTAATGGTAAAATATGATTGTTATATTTTGCCATTAGAAAGGATGGTCGATTATGAAGAAAACACTGCTCTGCATGCTGTTACTGGTAGCTCTGGTTACAGTGCTCCTTCCTACAGCGAAACCCCATGCCAAGGCAGCGGTCCAAGACACTGCTGTGTCCGATGTGCGCATTATGAGTGCCAATGTTCTGGCAGAATTTGCAAGCTGGGCAGGGGGGACTGCTCCCGAGGCAACCTCCTCCCGTGTGGTAAAGCTGAACAAAATGCTGGAGGAGAATAATCCCATTGCGGTGGGTACGCAGGAAATGAGCCCTTCTTGGTACACCGCTTTCGGAAAGCTGGATAGCACCAAATGGGGCTGGCTGACGGAATCCGACGTTGCGGGCTATTCCTACTATAACTACGTCCCCAATAAGGGTCTGGCTCTTAACAGTATCCTCTACCGCAAGGATCTTTTGACCCTCAATGCTCATGGGGCTGAGGCCTATACCAGCCGCAGTAACGGCCAGTGTATCGTATGGGGTGTCTTTACCATCCAGAGTAGTGGCAAGCAGTTCGTCCTTATCAGCACCCACTGGACTCCCGGGGCAGACAAGGCAAACGAGCGTCTGGCTCAGGCGGAACAGCTTGCAAAGAAGGTCAATGATCTGCGCCTTGTGTATGGGGATACTGTCATCTGCACCGGTGACTTTAACTGTAACGATCAGACCCAGGAATTCCGTCGCTTCCTTGTGAACTCCAACTCTGTGGACAGCCGTACCGGTGCTGCTACCCGTGGGGATCACCTTAACAAGATTGACCATGTGACCGCTACGGCAGATGCAAGCTTCTCCTATCACACGATTTGTTATGAGGCAAACGGTTCCTATGGTATTTCTGATCATCCCTTTGCCGTGGCGGATGTGAAGCTGACGTCGAATCTCTATTTTGACTTTACGGATACGGCCGATTCCCGTGCCCATTACAAGCAGGGAGCCTATCGTTACAATGCTTATGACTATCATACGGCATATTGGAAGCATGACAGCAATCGTGTAACAGGACTTGCTATTAACAAGTCAGACGGAACACTTTCGTTCAATATCACAGGGAGCGGCAATCCCTATGTTTTTATAGACACTAACAGTGCCACGGAGCTAAAGTCCGCATACGGTTTGAACTTTAATACCCAAGGGGCCACCCACGCATATATTCGCTTCCGTCTGACCAATTCTGCACTGATCAATACGGGTGTGACCCCTTCCTTGACGCTCTCTGCTGTCAACCGTTCTACCGGGAAAACTGCGTCAATAGCAAAGAACTTCACATTCACTCAGGCAAATTCCGGCTATATCACCTTGTATCTTGACCTGACCAAGACTATACGGGGACTTTCCAGACTGGATTCGCTCCAGCTTACCTTCGACAATATCAAGAACGGCTCTGCCAAGATCGCTTATATTTATATGGGTGTGAATAATTACTCACCGCATAATTACGGTTTGTTCTTCGATTATTCCAATACCTCTGCGGATCAGAGCCGTTACAGCGGGACCTCCTACGGCGGTTATCAATTTGACAAAGGGAACTGGACTACTGCCGGCTACGGTGCCACCAAGGACTTTACCATCAGCAATTCAGCGGGAACGGTTGCTGTAAAGGTGAAGAATACCAACGAATTAGGCCCTGTGTTTGCAACAGCTCCCACCACCGGTAGCTATAGCTGGGATGCAAACGGTGCTTGCCTCAATTATGATCCGGACCATGCCGAGGTAATGCAGATCCGCTTTAAGCTGGACGGCTGTCAGACTGTCAGTGGCAAAAAGCCTCGGATCCTGCTTATGTACGGCGGGATGTACAACGGAACCTTTGATGGCAACAACTACGAAAATGTAAAGGAATATTCCTATACAGACGGCCAGTATCTGATTCTTACCATGCCGCTCAGTGATCTGTTCCGCCAGGCGGACAAGATCACACAAATCGGCGTTAGATTCCAATATGTTGCTTCCGCCTCCGGGGGAACGGCAACAATTGACTATATTTATGTAGGACCGGAGAGCGCACTGCCCACCAAGCATGTTTTCGACCACAAGGTTACCAATCCTACCTGCTCTGCAAAGGGATACACAGCCCATACCTGCAGGACCTGTGCCTATAGCTACAAGGATGCTTACACCAACGCACTCAGCCATTCTTACGCCAATTATTATGTGACATCCGGACCCACAGTTGCATCTACCGGAACCCTGACTGGAACCTGCACAAAGTGTTCTGTAACCCACGATGTATCCCTCCCTAAGCTGAGTACCGCAGATTATACCGTATCTGTGGTAGTTGCGGCAACCTGCACCCAGGGTGGCACGGACAAATACACATGGAAGAATACGACCTACGGTACTGTTGCCATCAACACGAACACCCAAGCTACGGGACATGACTATTCCTACAAGGTTACCAAGAACCCTACTACCTCTGCAACAGGCACCCTGACAGGTACCTGCTCTAAGTGCGGCGGCACGACCACCGTGACCCTGCCCAAGCTGAATACCACGGATTACACCAAGACCACTACCAAGGCTCCCACCTGTACTGCAAACGGTACCGATACTTATAAGTGGAAGACTACTACCTACGGCACCTTTAGCTTTACTGCAACGGTCAAGGCTCTGGGACATACAGAGGTAGTGGATCCTGCAGTTGCACCTACCTGTACTGCTACAGGCTTGACAGAGGGCAAGCACTGCTCTGTGTGTAATACCGTCCTGGTTGGACAGCAGACTGTTCCTGCCAAGGGACACAGCTACACTTATACCAAGATGGATGCAATGTTCCATATGGTAGGCTGCAAAAACTGTAACCTGGCAGAAAAAGCTCCCCACAGCTATGCAGACGGGCTCTGCATCTGCGGAGAGAAGGAAATCAAGGAGCCTGTAGAGCTTGCTGCCCTCAAGTTAGGTCATACGCTGAATCTGGCAAGCGATATTTCTGTAAACTTTGTGATCCTGAAGCAGAATGTAGAGGGCTTTGATCCCGATTCCATCTACGTCGAGTGCGTGCTGGATACCTATGAGGGTAATACCAAGACAGGGACCGAGACTGTAAAACTGGAGCCTGTGGACAAGGGAATCCATTATTACTTCACTCTGACAGGGCTGACAGCAATTCAGATGAATGATACCATCTCCGCTACCCTCTACGGCGTGAAGGACGGACAGCCCTACACCTCTCCCGTAGATGAGTACAGCATTGCAACCTATGCCTATTCTCAGATGAACAATCCCGACAGAGCTGAGAATCTGAAGATCCTGTGTGCAGACCTGCTCCGCTACGGTACCAAGGCACAGATCTTTAAGTCCTACCGCTTGGATGCCCTGGCAGACAGTGCCATGACCCAGGAACACAAGGCATATCTGTCCGACATGGAGGCTGTGACCTTCGGCAATACCAATGTGGTTCTGAACGATCTGGCAAATGCCCCTATCACTTGGGCAGGTAAGTCCTTGAATTTGGAATCCAAGGTGGCACTGAAGTTTGTCTTTAATCCCGTGAATTATACAGGAGACCTGTCTGCACTGACTCTGCGGATCTCTTACGCAGACACACAGGGAACTACCAAGACCGCTACTGTCTCCAACCCCGAGCTGTATAACGAGCAGTTAGGCTACTACGTATTCACGGTAGATACTCTCCTTGCCGCAGAACTGAGAGCAGTAGTCTCCGCTCAGGTATATGAAGGCGATACTCCCGTATCCTGCACCCTGCAATACAGCCCCGACACCTACGGCAACGGCAAAACCGGCACCCTCTTAGACCTCTGCAAATCCCTCTTTGCTTACTCCGATAGTGCTAAGATGTTCTTTCAAAATCAATAACTCAAATCAAAGGAGGATATGAAATGAGACTTTGTACGCGGTTGCTTAGTGTTTTTCTGCTTATTGCCCTTGTGGTCTCTATGGTGCCCCGGTACGGCTTCGCTGCCGGGACAGGAATGGAGCCCGTGATTGATGAGGATACTGTGGTAAGAGGGATTTCTGCGGGCAGTATTAGCGTACCTTCTTACGCAGGAGGCACCTCCTCCGGTTGGATGACCTACGATTGCGGTGAGACGGTGACCTTCCATGATACGGGAGTAACCTCTAAAATGCGGATCGTTACGGGAACCTCTGCCAGTCAGTTCAACACCTACTGCACCAAGCTTACCAACAGCGGCTATTCCCGTGTTTACACGAAAACAGTTCCTGCCCAAAGTGGCAACAATCTGTATGGGAAGTTCCTTTATAAGGACGGAAGCCACAGCATTTATACTTATTTTACAGCGGCCTATAGTCAGACACGGATCATTGTGGATACCCAGAACCATACTGTAGAGGGATTCTCCTATGCAGGGGAAGGGAAACTTCCTGTAGAGATTTATATGTACTCTCTTTCTGCGGAGGAAAGCGGTTGGGGCTTAACGGACAGTCGCCGCACACAATATCTGGACAATGCCGGATCCATGTATGTGATCCGTATGCCCGACAACAGCTTGTACTTCCAGGACGGTGGCAGTACCCACCAAATGAGTGAACGGGCTATGGAGGATCTTTACCAATTCTGCCGAAAGATCACAGGCACTTCTGAGGGAGAGCGAATGATCATCAGTGCATGGTGTATCAGTCACGGAGATACAGACCATTATCGGGGCTTTACCCGTTTTATTCAGGCATATCACAAAGATTTTGACCTAAAAAATGTGATTTATAACTTCGAGATCGATAATGGAACCTCCTATCACTTTAGACGTGTCACCAGACATTTCCCCAATGTGCGGTATTACAAGCCCCATACAGGGGAGCAGTTCCGGATTGCGGGAGTGACCTTTGATGTGCTTTACACCACGGAGGATCGTTATACTCCCAGCTCATCCAATACCTTAACCCCCCATGATTCTTCTTGCATTCCCGCTGATTACCTCAACTACAATAACACTTCACTGGTGTTCCGCATGAAATTTGACGGGAAAGTCATGCTTCTCACGGGAGATATCTTTAAGGCAGATGCTGTTCTCATGAAGATGTATCCTGCTTCGGCATTGAAGGCTGACATCCTTCAGATTCCTCACCACGGCTTTGACAATCACACCACCTTGGCAAAGACCGTAGCACCTCAGATTATTTTCCTGAATCAGATCCAATCCGCAGTTCTGAATCGGGAACGGTTGTATACCAATGACGCCGGATGGCGAGCCTATGCCAAGGAAATTTACTACGGCGGTACGGAGATCGTCGGCTATCGGGCGGATAAGGGTGTGTTCTACCGCCAACCCTTCGGTAAACCCATTGAGAGCTTGGGTTGGTCTGCAATCGTCTATCATATTGAGGATAAGAATTACCAGGAAAATGCAACCCCTGTTAAGGATCCCGAACCCTATTACCGCTATACACAGATCAAGGAGCTTACTACCACGGATCGGACCTATATCATCGTAGATGACAAGTTGAACAAGGTTCTTGCCTATGATAACAGCACCGGCGGTGTGGCCAGCGTGGTTCCTGCCCTCTATGACGGAGAGCATTTTTACTTCTCCTCGTCTCGTCGTAGATTGGTCAACTGGCTCATTAGTGCCCGTTCTACCATAGCCAACGAAAATGCCGCTATTACAGGCTCCACTACCTACCACGGCGGTGTTCCTATTCGTAAGGGAACCGGGGGCTATTGGGGAACCGGCACCAAGAACTCCGGAATCTATCTGGGCATGGCAAGCAGCTATAGTGCAGAGGGCCTCCATGATGCATGGTCCTCCTTCAGCAATCAGCTTTATGCAGAAAGTAAGGCCACATGGGTGGACGCAATGGCAGACGGCACTTTCCTGATCTATCGCCACGGGAACGGCACCTATTATCCCTTGTACCGTGACGGAGATGTTGCCACAGGAAAGGGCTGGGGCTGTACCAAGCTCACTAAGGCACAGGTAAACAGCAGGATCGACAATCTGCGCCTGCGGATGTACCTGTACGAGGAGACGGCCTCTGATATGTACCTGTCTTGGACGGGACATGGGGACTTCTATATGGAAAAGGGAGTTCCTCTGAAGGATCTTCTGGGTCATATTTCCTCGGATATTCGGGTGAATTACTCCTTTGCCAAGTTCGACGGTGGTGGGGAACTGCCTTATGATGCAAACTATGAATCCGGCGGATCCAAGACCCGAGGGACTTATTGGCTGGAATTTACCAAGACCTATGATCCCAATACCACGGGTGACTACCCTGTTGAGATCAGATATACCAATGCCGCAGGCGCTACCCTGACCATTGGAACACTGACGGTCCATGTGTACGCACGGAGTCTGGCACAGGAGCCGGAACTGCAGCAGTTGTATTTTGACTTTGGTGACACCGATGCAGATCGGGACCGCTATGAGCTCAACAGCCAGTATTGCGAGGTCAATTTCGATGGCTCCGACCGCTGGAAGGTGACGGAGGATGATGCTGACTTAAGTACAAGCACCTACTTCCAGCCTGTGGTTGACAATGCAGAGGGAACCTTGACGGCTACCATTACCAACAAGAAAACTACCAATCGGGCATTGTATATTCAGCCCTATGCAATCTCCCTCAATCCCTTGAATTATAACCCCACTTATGCACAGGTGGTGCAGATCCGCTTCAAGATGGAGAATCTGAAGGCCTGTGATGGACAGAATCCCTTCTTCCGTCTGTGGTATTATAAGGGTAGTGACAACCTACGGAAGTATGACAGGAATGTGCTTATGGGGAAGAATTTCGTGGCAGACGGGGAATATGTGACCCTTCGCTTTGATCTGTATGATGCCTCTGAGATCGTTGACCTTCCGGCAGGTGGCTCCAAACCGGACACAACCTTCTCCAAGGCCGGTAAGATCACAGGCTTGCGCTTGGGCTTCCATGGATTTGTGCTGGCGGATACCACCAAGAACGGCTCTATTACGGTGGACTATCTTTACATCGGACCTGAGAAGAATGCACCCCGTGAGACCGTCACCGTAACCTTTACAGATGAGGCCGGAGCCGTGCTCCAAGAGACCTCTGTATTAGAGGGGGATCCGGTTGTATATGAGGGTGAGATCCCTCAAATGCCTGCAACCGCTGAGGAGCATTTCCTTTTCGCCGGCTGGGCAGATGCCTCCGGGAGACTTCAGGACTTAAGCTCTGTTACAGAGGATCTGATTTTAAAGCCTGCCTTTACAGCGGAAGCACATAGCTATGAAAACGGTATGTGCATCTGTGGAAAGGAGCTGATCATGGAGCCTGTGGAGGATGTTAGCTTAAGGCTGAATCACAGCTTGAATCTGGCAAGTGATATTTCTGTGAATTTCCTGATTTTCAAGACCCTGCTGGAGGGCTTTGACATGGCTACGGTTTATGTGGAGAGCACCATAGATACCTACGAGGGGAATGAAAAGACAGGAACGACCACCTTCCGGATCGCTCCGGTAGACAATGGGTCTTACTATTACTTCACCTTGGACGGACTGACTGCTGTGCAGATGAATGATAGGATCTCTACTGTCCTCTACGGAACGAAGGACGGACAGCCCTATTATTCTCCTGTGGATGAATATAGCATTGCTACCTATGCTTATTCTCAGATGAACAATCCTGACAGAGCCGAAAGCTTGAAGATCCTCTGTGCGGATTTGCTTCGTTATGGGTCTAAGGCACAGATCTTCAAGGGCTATCGAACAGACTGCCTTGCAGATACCAATATGACAGAGGCCCACGAGGCATATCTGTCTGACATTGAAGGGGTGACATTCGGCAATACGAATAAGGTCCTCAATGATCTGGACAATGCTCTCGTTACCTGGGCAGGCAAGTCCTTGAACTTAGAGTCTAAGGTTGCTCTCAAGTTTGTTTTTAACCCTGCCAATTATGCCGGAGATCTGTCTGCACTGACCCTGCGGATCTCCTACGCAGATGCACACGGGAACACCAAGACAGCCACCGCATCCGATCCTGTACTGTACAATGCCCAGTTAGGATACTATGTATTCACTGTAGACAGCCTCCTTGCCGCGGAGCTGAGAGCCGTGGTCTCCGTGCAGATTTATGAAGGGGATACACCCGTATCTGCCACTCTGCAGTATAGTCCCGATACCTACGGCAACGGCAAGACCGGCACCCTCTTAGTCCTGTGCAAAGCTCTCTTCGCCTACTCCGACAGTGCAAAGGCTTACTTCTCTTCCTAAAAAAACGAACGCACCCCGGCATAAAAACCGGAGTGCGTTCTTGTTTTAGAAATCTTTACTTCATGTTGCGCTCGTAAGCCTCGATCATTTTCTTAGAAATGTGACCCGTACGACCTTCGAGTTTTTCAAAGTATCTTTGGGTAGTCTCACCGGTAAAAATCCGAACTTCTAATCGCATAATTCCGCCTTCTTCCGGTGTTACGAAGATTTTATCAATAAATTCGTTGACAAATTCCGTGGTAATGGCTCCGGTAGCGGCAGCCAGCTCCATAGCATCCATGGTAGCCCTCATAGTGTCAATCTGCTTGCGGAATTCTTCCTTGGAGTACAGCTCCTGCTCCAGTTCGCGGATCCTTGCTTCTGCTGCGGCAATCTCACGGGTGCACTGGCTGTTCATGCCGATGAAGTCAGCATCGCTGATAGCACCGGTCACATTGTATTCCAAGAGCTTAGTCTTTTTCTTTTCTGCCAGCTCCCGGAGCTGCTTTTGCTCTTCAATCTGCTTCGGGATTAGATTGTCTTGATCAATCGCCTGGAACCGAGCGGTATATTCCTCTATGAGTGCTTGGGTGCTGACTCGGGTATCTCGTGCGATATCCAAAAGAATGGGCTTGATCTCGTCCTCGTAAATGGCAACAGAGGGGCAGGTGTCTGCGCCGTTCTTGATCTTTCCCGAGCAGACCCAGCGGCTGTTTTTGTTGCCTTGTTTGTCCTTGGATTCCCGACGGTAGTAGGCGGCACCGCAGTGCGTGCAGAATAGCTTTCCTGTGAGCAAATTGGCATGATTGCAAATGCCCTGACGGGATTTCACATCATCGCTCCGCCGTTTCAGGATGGCGTTGGCGGCATCCCACAGCTCCTCGGAAACAATGGCAGGAACGATCTCGCCGCTCTCATCCTTGAACATGACCCATTCCTCAGGGGGAAGGAATTTTTGCTTCTTGGTGAACATATCGATAACCTTCACCTTGTTGCCTACATAGTAGCCCTTGTATTTGGGATTGGAGATCATGTTTGACATGGTAGTGTGTGCCAGCTTCTTGCCGTTGTGGTTGCGGTAGCCCTTTTCCCCAAAGAGGGTTTCGATCTGCTTCATGCTGTATTCGTCTGTAGCATACAGCTCAAACAGTTCCCGCACCATGGCCGCTTCTGCTTCGTCAATGACCAGCCGACCACCGTCCTTTACATAGCCGAAAATACGACTGTTTCCCAGAACGACCTTATCCTTGATGGCTTGCTGGTGCCCGAATTTGACTCTGCTTGAGAGCTTGCGTAATTCGTCCTGTGCAATGGAGGACATAATGGACAGCCGAAGCTCCGAGTCCTCATCCAAGGTGTTGATATTATCGTTCTGGAAGAACACACCCACCCCGTAGCCCAAAAGCTGACGGGTAAATTGGATGGAGTCTAAAGTGTTACGGGCGAAACGGGAGATCTCCTTTGTAATCACAAGATCGAATTTCCCCTGAGAGGCATCGTCGATCATGCGATTAAAGTTCTCACGCTTCTTGGTAGAGATGCCCGACAAGCCCTCGTCAATATACCCGGGAACAAAGGCCCAGTTCTTGTTCCTCTTGATCAGATCCTCATAATAGGTGATCTGATTCCCCAAGGAGTTGAGCTGCTCATCACTCTCCGAGGACACACGGGCATAGTAAGTCACCCGCATGGGAATATCATAGATCGATTTCGTTTTCATCCAAGCCCGCACAGAAAGAATGTCCATTGCCTCAACTCCTTTGTTCGCTCTATCATCATTATAATTATATCATATGAACAAAGAAAAAACAAGTCAGAAATTCCATTATGGAGCTTCGGACTTGCTATTTCTCTTACTTACGAGTCGGCTTTACATTGGAACCGGGGGCAATATCACCGTCGATGGGACCGTTGGCATCCTCAAAGGCTTTGATGCTTTCTCGAATCAAGACAAGAACTTGGCTGTTGACACTTCTGCCTTCGTAGTCGGCTATATAAGCAATCTTGTTCAGCATTTCCTCGTCAATTCGGATAGATACACTTTTAACAGACATATAGCTACCTCAAAACTGTTAATTTGCAAATGGAATATCAGCCCTTGTTTCTCAGTACAGATTTTGTGGTTCGAATGATCTCGGTAATAGAACGGACTTCGTCGGGAGTGCAATCGCTGAGAAGTTCATCAATGATCTTAATAGATACATGTGTGCCTTTCTCTATACTGCCGTAAGCAATTTCATCAAGGGTAACACCGAGAGCGTTTGCAATATTCACCATTGTAGGCAAGCTGAGTTTCGTAGCAGCTCGCTCGATATGGGAGATGTTGGAGGGTTCTACACCGGATTTCTCTGCCAGCTTTGCTTGTGTCCAACCTTTTGCAGAACGAAGTTCCTTAATTCTGTTGCCTATGGAAATATAATCAATCGTCATAGAATTCACCTCAATAAATTTCTTAATATTATTGTAAATCCTAATCGGATATGATAAAATAACACACATATCCTAATGGGATGTGTGGTAATATTATTTGCGTTTCTTTCTTGATTATTACGAGGTGAGTGGTTTGAATAAGAATATATGTTGTATTTTTGGACATAGGAAAATCTGCGAGTCGAAAGAACTTAGGTCACAGCTATTCACAACCATAGAAGAATTAATTGTAGATAATGGTGTAGATACATTTCTGTTCGGAAGCAAAAGTCGTTTCAATGATCTCTGCTATGAGGTTGTTTCCGAGATGAAAGTAAAATACCCACATATCAAACGAATTTATGTTCGGGGGGAATTTCCAATCATTGATGAAAGCTACAGAGCCTATCTCTTAGAACGGTATGAAGATACCTATTTCCCTGAAAAACTCCTTCATGCAGGGAGGGCTGTCTATGTGGAACGGAACTTTGAGATGATAGACAACAGCCAATTTTGCTTGGTGTATTACGATGAAACCCATGCTCCCACAGGACGAAAGAGCGGCACAAAAATCGCACTTGAATATGCAAGAAAACAAGATATAGAAACAATTGTATTTTCGGATATATAGAAAAATGATAGCACACTTCGGCTTTTTGAAGTGTGCTATCGGTGTTTATAAGAGTTACTCCAACAATTCCTTTGCCCTGCGTTGGATCTGTTTTTCGATCAGCTTTAGGCGGTGGTTGGGGAGATTGTAGTGGGAGTGCTTTTTGAATTTGAAGTTCAGCAGGTGGCGAAGACCTTCTTTATGTGTGGGGGTAAGGACTTGCCTTGCGGCAGTGACAAAGCTGTCATAGACACAGGGGAGAAGGGTGTCAGCGTAGACTTTTAAGGTTTGCTCTGATTCAAGATCGTCCTTTCCAGCGAAGTTAAAGAGTGCATTTCCATGATCAAATAAGGGCGCAGGGGCGACAATTTTGTTGGTGCGGTTATCCACAAGGAATCCGAAGTTCCCGAAGTGTCTGTCTGTATTGAAGATCAGAGCATCCAATACGATCATATCGTCAAGAGCTTTTATAAATTCGGAGCCCAAGGCTTCATAATATTCCCGCACAGCCTTCATACCGCCGGAAGGAACAAGTCTGCCTACGGGTAGGAAGGAATACTCCTTGCTTGTAAACAGGTCGCAGGCGGAGCAGAGCTGCCCTTGCCATTTAGACAGGCTGTAGGGAATGGCTTGGATGCCCATAGCCTGGGCAACCTGATAGGCATAGAACTCGGAATAGGGTTCGTAGCCTGTGTTAGAAGCCCCCACAGTACCGCCTTTATAGAGGCGGATCTGTCCACGCTCACGGCGCCAGCATTTGGGTAGCATGCCGTTTGTAGTAAATTCAGGGCAAGAGGCTAAAGAGGTACGAATGCTGCTGCCGTATCCCGTGAAGGCAATCAGTGCAAGGATTCGGCTAAAGGGATTGTCGTAGAGATTGAAGTCTCTGAACTGTCCCTCAAAGCCTTCTTCCACGACCCAATAGCAGTCATTCAAGGATAAGCCCTTGGAGACCTGTATGATATGGAGAGGCCGGTTTAGATTCAGACCGCACTTGCTGAGGAAATTCCGAACATAAGCACGGTTCTTAGGGATCGTGCGATGCTTTAGCCACTTAGCGATTCCTTCATTGCTGACTTCTAAATCCAAAGGAAATAACGCTCTCTGATCCTCGTTCTGCCAAAGAATTTCAATTTCGGGAACATTGCTGTCCTCCGTAGCAGAAAAACGGAGCAAGGTTGTATCAAAATGCTTTAGCTCGTAATTCATCACAGCACCTCCAATCTTCGTTGATTCTTTATTATAGTATATCATAAAAATCTTGCAACATCAATGATATTTGCGGAGGAATTGAGAATTCATAAAAAATTCTGCAAACAATCATAGATGATTATGCTGTACTATTCTTGCAAAGTATGGTATAATGCGAATATAGATCAAAGAAACTGACGCGAGATTTTTATAATGTGTAGAATATGCGATGGAGGTGCGTTATGGAACAGAGTATGCTGGAAAAATGGCGAAAGATATATTATTATACAAAACTGATTGTAGAGCTGGATCCGTGGAGCAGATTTGAGGAAAAGGATATTTTTGTTCTGAAAACGAAAGAAAAGCAAGAGGAGCATTTCTATTCCTTCTTGGAGGAATCTTGTGGGAGATGTGCTATCGCAATTTACAGGAGCGGTCAGGCGTACTGTAAGGCACGGGAGAGATTACATGTCAGAAATACCAAACATGAGCCCATATTTATGTTGCAGGATGCGGTCATCTTTGTACTGGGTGACCGTGAAGATGTAAGTAAGCACAATTACGGGATCATTAAGGAGCTTGGTTTGAAATGCAGGGGGAAGGGGGCGTGGCCTTTCTTTGAAAAATATAGCATAGGATATGCTCCGCAACCCATTCCGGAGGATGAACTAGACATGCTCCAAGATGATTTGGGGAATCTTTGGATGATGGTTTATATGATTGCGGAAGGTAGAGTTGCAGTTGATTTTAAAAACAGAGAGATTATGGCACGCTGTTATAATCCCGGTGATGACACATTCTATTCCTATGCTACCAAGTTGACCAGACCTCTTACACCGGATTATAATGTCATAACTCTAAATGACAAGGAATGGTTAGCAAGCCTCCGAGAGTCCCATTCAAAGGGTACAATTTCAATGGACTGGTCTTATCTTCCGACTATTATAAGAGATGAGGGCATCGATATTGTTCCAAGACTTCTTTTGGTCATAGAAAATTCGTCGGGTTGCATACTGCGTTGCACCATGCTTCGGCCTTCGGAGCTGCCTCACGAGGATCTATTGGATGAGTTGTTGGACCTGTTTGACGTTTACGGAAAGCCGTCGACAATACAGATTTGTGACAAAGAGATCGAGTGCTATATTAGAGAGCTATGCAAAGAGATTAAAATCCGAGTGGAATACAAGCCTCAGCTAAAGCAGCTTTCTAAAGCAAGAAAAGAAATGATAAATATGTACCGCTAAATCAAGCAGAAGGGGGATCATACCGTGGAAGTATCTGAGAAGGATTGGAAGCTGTTTCGGAGCAAAATTGGCCCATGGCAGGAAGCGCATATGGAGCGCTTGACTCAGGAATATTTAGAAATTCTACAAGGTGATGGGTTAGCCTCGGATAAGTTTTGGAAATTGGAGAAATGCATTAACAATGATAAGAAAAGCCCCGGTGTGATTATAGAAATGCGCAGAAGTGTCCTATATAGGAATTTAGCGTGTCTTCTTATGGAGGGCGTGATTACCTCTCCTGATCTTGAGGAGTTCAGTGAGGAGCTAAGAGAAACATTGAGATACAATTTTTGCAGAGGTGGCTGATAAAACAGACATGCTATGCTAAAGTATTGCTAATCGTATAAGAAAAAATACCGCCCACTCCGGGAGAATATTCTCTCAGAGTGGGCGATTTGGTTTATCACGGGATATCGGAAGCTAAGGGTTAAATAGAGCGATTCTGTAATGGAATTATCCGACGGTGATTTCTACATTCTTGCCACTGAAGGCGACGCCGTATTTGTAGATGGTTTCGATTCCGGCGGCCTTTAACTCGGTGTCATATTTCTTGACCATAATCTGATTGAGGGCAGTTTGAGAGAGAGCTTTTAGCTGCTCGGATGTGGCGTTTTTCTCAGCTTTCAGCTCGATGAGGATGCCGGGGAGGTTCTTGTTTACGGGCTTGAGCTGGATATCGTATCTTCCATCGCCGGATTCTCGGTTAGAAGTGAGGAAGGAACCGCCCAGCAAGGCACATAGGCCAAGCATAAAGCCGTGGTAGAAGTTTTCTCCCGCGGTGTCATAAGAGCTGACGGATTGCATGAGCAGGGTTTGGATCAGGGTTTTCAGCCGCAGATGATCCCCGGAGAAAATGGCTTCTTGGATGGAAATAGCGGTGGGCTGAGGGATAATGGGATGGAGCTGTTGCAGGATCTCTTTGTGGTAAACTTGGGAAATTTCTTTATTGGGCAGAGCCACTTGACACATGAAATCCCCGTTGAAAGAGGGTGTTGTTTTCAGTACCTTCAAATAGCCGGCAACCAAAAGGAAGCTATAGATGGTGGAGGGATTGCTCTTGATTTGGGGATAAATGACCCCGGTATCAATGTAGGTGGTAAAGGTCTCGCCGTTTACGAGAGATGTCAATCTCTCGTAAATCTCTTTATCAGCGCCCGCAATGATCTCTCCGATAATATCGTTGCTTCCGGTAGATTGCCAGAAGGCCCGTGGTTCACAGCCGTGATTGAAGTAATTGATCACAGACCAAGGGTTAAAGATCTCAGTAGTACCGAAACGGTAGCCGTCATACCACTGACAGATTTCCTCATACTTTTCGGAAACACCGTAGTATTTTGCCATTTCCTTTACCTCCTCGGAGGTGAAGCCGAAGTATGTGCTATACTTCTGATCCAGTACAGAGTTGATGGTCAGATTATTAAGGCCACTAAAAATGCTTTCCTTTGCAATACGGAGAATGCCGGTGAGGAAGCCAAAAGACAAGTGCCTATTATCCTTTAAGCCACCGGAGAAGAGATTTCGCATGAAGAGAATAACATAATCGTAGAACCCCTTCATATGCCCCTGTTGGATGGGGATATCATATTCGTCGATGATAATAATGGGAGCCACACCGTGATGCTTATGAAGCATCTGAGAAAGGTTCTGCAGAACCGCGGACAGCTCCACTTCGGACATTTCTCCTGCGAGGAGCTTTTCGAAGCTCCTTTTCTCGTAGTCGTTGCACTTGTCGCTTTGCTGTAGCTCCGGGTGACGGTAGGCTTCCTTCGCAAAAATGTCCTTGATGGCCTCGAAGGTTTCTTCCCATGTGTTGAATTTAATATCCTTGAAGGTGACAAAGATCACAGGATATTTGCCCTGATGGTCACGGTATCTTTTGCCACAAGCCCAAATCTTCTTATTCTTGAAATAGACGGAGGTGTCCTCGTCGGTCTTTTCGAAGAAGGTGCGGAGCATATCCATATTCAGTGTCTTTCCAAAGCGACGGGGACGGGTGAAGAGAGACACCATAGGCCTCTCGTCGAGGAAGTCCTTGATCATCATGGTCTTGTCGATGTAATAGTACTCTGAGGAAGCTAAGCGGTAGTTGGATATCCCGATAGGAAGTGCCAGCTTGGGCACATCCTTGGGCTTGATATAGTCTCCGCCCTTAATGCGGCAATCACCGGGTCGCTCTGCATCAGCAGGGATGAGCCAGGACTTCCCTTGCTTTACCGCACCCTTGATTTTTCCTTCCTTGCAGAGGGTAGAGACTCTCCGCTCCGATAAATTCCACAGCCTTGCCGCATCCTTGACATACATCGTGTCAGCCATTTTGGATACCTCCTTACAGAATCTTATACTAATAGTATACCCGATTTTCGGAATAATGTCAAATAGTTTCGGAACAATATCAAAATGAATTGACATTGTTCCGAATTGGTACGCTATTTTACCTCTCTAAGGATGAGGATTTTCGGGTTGTGATCCAGTTCTTCATCTCTCTGTGCTGTCTCGGGGTAATGGTTCCGTTTTTCAGGAAGGTATCGTTGAAGTAATTCAGATACATTCTCTCTACTACCGTTCTGCGACGAGCCTCGTTGATTTCGTCCTGTGTCAATTCCTTTTTCGTTCCTTCTGCCATGTGTTACACCTCCGTACTATTGGCTATTGTTTCCTGGTTTGTGTTCGTACATACAATCGATTGTGACTCTATTTTACGAAAATGCGGCGGAAAACACATTGAACGGAAATTGACGGAGAATTGACAGAAGGGGAATGCTCCACCAAAAAAGATGCAGTGTCGAAATATGTCGATTACTATCGAAAATATGTTCGTAAATTATTCACACATTCAAGTATGAGTTGTTGTATAATAAAGGAAGTCAAATAAGAACGAGAAAAGAGGGATGGAATATGGAACCATTGAGTTTTGCATCGGTTATGGCGGTGATCCGCAGAAATATAAACGAAGATCGCTGTCCAAATCAGGTGGACTTGATTTGGACGCTGTTTCGGGATGTTGCAGAGAATGGAGATTCCTATATGGAATTTGACAATGGGCAGGTCTGTCGCTGGCTCAGCGGTATTGCAAGGCTGAGTCCCATTGTGACCGAATATTACGG
Source organism: Faecousia sp. (assembly GCA_045644345.1). Taxonomy (GTDB): domain Bacteria; phylum Bacillota; class Clostridia; order Oscillospirales; family Oscillospiraceae; genus JAZOXB01. The sequence goes on from JAZRGR010000153.1 coordinate 18,165, forward strand.
AAAAAATGCCAACCGCCGGAAGCTTACACAACGGATTCAAGAGGATCTTCTCACAATGATGCCGGACAGTGCCATGGCAGCGCAGGAGCTATGCGATCTCGTGCTGCAGGCAACGAATGTTTCTCCTCAAAAGAAAGCTGACTTAACAGAGGAATTTAGCTTCGAGGAAAATGAGGAGCAAGCCATTTTTATGATGGAGATTCTGTGCTTTACCATGGAGTTGCGTTTTGAAAAGAGAGACATTCGGAAGAAGCTGCTTGCAACATCGGGGAACCTATCGCCGGTGGTTGTGGACTATATCTTCGATACCGATATTCCAAGACCTTGCCAGTGGTTTCTCGGTAGAGAACGAGAACTTGAACAGCTACACAGCCTGCTTGTGGATAACAGCAAGGTCTTTCTTCACGGAATCCCCGGTATCGGCAAAAGCGAATTGGCAAAGGCCTATGCAAAACAACATGGCAAAGAATACACCAATGTGATTTACATGAATTATCTCGGTGATTTAAAGCAAAATATCGTCGATCTGGATTTTGCTGATGACCTTCCCAATGAGGACGATGAGGCGAGATTCAAACGGCATAACCGATTTCTACGAAGTCTCCGAGAAGACACACTGATCATCGTAGATAATTTCAATGCGGTGGAAGCTCAGGATCCCGTCCTTGATGTGATAATGAAATACCGATGCAGAGTTCTGTTTACAACCAGAAGCAGATATGAGAACCAGCCCTCCATGGAACTCTTCGAGTTGAATTCGGATACTCTGTGTGAGCTGATGATCAGGCTCTTTCCCAAGGGAGAGAAGCGGATAGAACTGCTCCAAAGGATCATTACACTACTCCACAGACACACCTTTGCTGTTGAGCTGGCAGCACGGTTGCTTTCCAAGGGAATTCATTATCCCAGAGGTCTGCTTTCCAAATTAGAGAAGGAAAAGGCATCCATGGATGCATCCGATCTCATTGGAACTATGAAGGACGGATACAGCAAACGGGCAACCTACTATGATCACATCCACAGTTTGTTTGCTTTGTATAAGCTTTCTAAAAGGAAAAGGGAAGCCTTGAGGAACCTGACCATGATCCCTGAGAAAGGTATATCCTGCAGAGCCTTTTCTCATTGGATAGGTCACAGGAATATGAATGAGCTGAACGACCTGACAACTTTAGGTTTGTTACATCCCAAGAATCATATGGAGATTCTGATCCATCCCATGATTCGTGAGGTAAGCTCTGTGGAGCTGAAACCTTCTGTGCAGAAGTGCTCCATGCTTTTGAAGAGTCTTGAAACCATTAGCCTTGCTCATGGCATGGAGTTCAGAAACTATAGACCCATACTCTCTACTATGGACAAAACCATAGAAATGATGGAGATAGATGATATTTCACGATACCTCCTTTATCTTGGGAATGTATTTCAATTCATGGAGAAGTATCAACATCGAAAGGGAATGGATGCTGTTATCGAAGCAATGGAACAGCTCTTATCAGAACCTACTGACGGAACACCTTCTCAGCAAGCGCTGTATCTTGATTGCCGTGCCGCGGTGGAAAGGGATAGAAAGAAGAGTATTGCTCTCCTGCAACAGGCAATAGAGATTTTAGGAGAGATTACCGCTGATACAGCGCATTTAGGTGCGAACCTACATGCAAATCTGGGTGGTCTATATTATCAGGACGGAGATCTTACCTTTGCCAAGGAACATATGGAAAAGGGTGCTGATCTGATACAATCCTACGACTTAATAAGATATCATGATTGTATCACACAAATCAGGAACTACGCTGCAGTACTAACCGATCTTGGCGAAGCAGACCGGGCCTATGAGGGACTTGTAGAACTGGGGAACAGAGTGGCAATTATAAATTCTACCCACTGTATGGATTATGCCCTGATACAAGATGTTCTGGCAAGCATTGCCACTGTGAAAGGTGACTTAATTCAAGCACAGAAGCACAGGCAAATAGCCTTGGAAGCATTTGAATCCCTCTTTGAGGAAGAACCGGAGTTACTGGAAGACAAGTACAGGGAATTCGGATATGTTTAATGCGTAGGAAAGGAACGAGATCTATCATGGATTTCGTTCCTTCAATTTTTGCTCAATTTCCGTTCAATGTAAAAACCACCTCTTTTCGGTAAAATGAGAGCACAGGTTGCAAGACCTGAAGCTCAGAATCGAAAGGAGGTGGTTATTATGAGCAAGGATGAGCACATGACATATTTCTTGAAGAAGGACAGCTACATATCGTCCTATGCGGCATTTCCACGGTTTTTGTTCCGTATGGAAATCAGCGAAACCGCAAAGCTGATCTATGTTCTGCTGTTGGATCGGACAAGGCTGTCTATGAAGAATGAAGGGTGGGTGAACGAAGCAGGTCATGTGTTCATCTACTACACTATCGGAGAATTGGCAAAGGATTGCGGCAAGAGTCAAATGACCGTAAAGAACGCTCTGACAGCTCTGGAGCGGGCAGGGTTGATCGAGCGGAAAAGACAGGGCTACGGATTGCCCAACAAGCTGTTTGTGAAGGTGCGGACAGAAAATGAAACCTCAAGACAGACAGGATTTGAAACATCCGGACAGACAGCATTCGGGACATGCACAGACAGGAAACTGTCCCCAAGTAATAAGAATAAGAGAAAATATACACAACAATACCTAAGAAATTATGACTTCAAGGAGGACGAAAGTTTATGACACAAATTACTGAAGCAATGAACGAACATTTATTTGATACCACCATTCGTGAGGATGAGTACCGGGATGAAACCTCAGGACTCATCTACTGTAAGAACTGCCACACACCCAAACAGATGAAAGTAGAGGTTGGCGGAGAGATCCGCTATCCTCGTACCCTCTGCCACTGTATGCAGGAGCGTCGAGATCGTGAGAACCTGTCGTGGAGAGCAAAGGAGCTTCGGGACAGAATTGCTCGGAATCGCAGTGTGGGCCTTGCGGATCCCGTACTATGGGAGTACACCTTCGCCAATGACAAGGGGTACAATCCCAAGCAGATGGCAATGGCAAAGAAGTTTGTAGAGCAGTGGGAGACCGTTTCCAAAGGCTCAACCGGGCTTCTCTTATGGGGCGATGTGGGAACCGGGAAAACCTTCATCGCAGGCTGTATTGCCAACGGCCTCATCGACAAAGCAGTGCCGGTATTGATGACCAACTTTACACGGCTCCTCAATCGGCTGACAGATATGTATTCCGGTGATCGCAATGCCTACATCGACAGTCTGAATGCCTATCCGCTTCTGATCATTGACGATTTGGGCATTGAACGAAATTCGGAATTCTCCCGTGAGCAGGTGTTCAATATTATCGACAGTCGCTACCGTAGCCAACGGCCAATGATCATTACGACCAATCTTACCCCGGAGTATATGAAGAACCAGCCGGACGTGGCACAGAGAAGAATCCATGATCGGGTACTGGAACGCTGTGTTCCTGTATTGGTGAACGATCAGAATATCCGTGACAAGAATGCATCGGCTCACTTGGCACAGATGAAGGCTCTTCTTCAGGAGGTATCTAAGTAATGACCGAGGAGGAGAAGAAAATCCAACAGGCGAAGCACCGTGTGGAAGAGGCTCAAGCAAGAAACCGTAAGAAGGAACGCAGTGCCAGAACCAGACGATTGATCCAGGAAGGAGCAATCTTAGAGAGCGTATTTCCCGATGCGGAGTTTATGGAGCTGGAAGAGCTTCAAGCGTTTTTGGAACGAGAGCTCAGCGACAAGAATCCTTGGATGATGGGCTGAGCGAGTTCGTAGGCCTCCCGAAGGGCGCACTTACTCACCTCGTCGGAACAAACTCCACATCCTTCGCTCCGCCTCACAGAGGCAGAGCTCATCCGTTACGTTGTTCCTCCTCTCCCCACAAAGGCTATATGCCTTTGCGGGGGCCCCAAGGTCGAGGTAGTACTTGTCTATAGCAAGTCGTGCGCTCCACGAGGGAGTTTAGGGCTGTTGCGACAGCCCCATAAGGGGCTACAGTGTAACCCCTTATCACAGCTACATATGCGTTTTCACAAACGCTCCGTAGCTGGCGGATGAAGCCTCTGTGCGACTTCATCCCTTGGGGAGCGTTGCTCCCCATTCTTTTCAAAAAAGAATCAAAACACGAAAGGAGGAAGAACGATGCAATTTACCATTTAGAAGCCAAGGTGATCAGTAGAGGTTCAGGACGATCCGCAGTAGCGGCAGCAGCCTATATGAGTTGCTCGTCCATTCTGAACGAGTACGACGGAGTCAGACACGATTACACCCGGAAGCAAGGGCTTGTATGGGAGCAGATTTTTCTCCCACACAATGCTCCGGAAAGCTGGCAGGATCGAAGCATGCTGTGGAATGCAGTAGAGGAGAACGAGAAAACCAAGGACAGCCGTTTGGCACGGGAATTCGTTGTGGCATTACCTGTTGATCTGAACAGGGAGCAGTGGATCATGATTCTGTCAGATTTTATAGGGGAACAGCTGATTGATGACGGTATGTGTGCCCATGCTTGTATTCACGATACAGACGGACATAATCCCCATGCTCACATCATGATCACTGTCAGACCATTGGATGAGCATGGGCAGTGGCAGTACAAAACGGAAAAAGAATATCTGTGTATCCGGGACGGAGTAGAGCAGGGCTTCACAGGAGCAGAATTCAAACAAGCCCAACAGGATGGCTGGGAAAAGCAGTACCGCTACAAGGTAGGTGCCAAGAAGGTATACCTGCCTCCCTCTGCCGCAGAGGGCTACGAACGAATCTCCAAAACGCCGAAAAGCACTCGCTTCGGCAGGCAGAATCCTATCTCTGCTCGTTGGAACAGCGAAGAGCAAATCCTCCGTTGGAGAGAAGCTTGGGCGACAATTACGAACCGACACTTGGAGCAAAACGGCTCCCAAGAGCGTATCGACCACCGTAGCCATAAAGACAGGGGATTAGCAGAGCAACCGACGATCCACGAGGGTGTCAAAGCTCGTGCCATGGAGCAACGAGGAATTGTGGCAGACCGCTGTGCATTCAACCGCCAAATCAAGGCAGACAACAAGATCCTCCGGGAACTTCGTGCCGCTTACGAAAAAATCGTAGAAACCGTTATGCATTCCGTCAGTGGCATTGCCAATGCTTTGGAAAGTCTGCGAGAAAAGCTGATCTTGTTCCGTTATCGCTTTCGCAGTATCCGCATTGAGAAACACCGCCTGAATACAGACATAGAAACCCTCAAACCCGAGCTACACAGCTACACAGAGCTGGCAGACCAAATCAAAGAGAAAACCAAGGAACGCAAGAACCTTCTCAAAGAGAAGAAGGACACCCCAATCTACAAAATTGCAACCCTCCGAGACCTCTCCCGCAGGATCGCAGAGCTGACAGAGGACTTAGAGGAATTCAAGTCCGAGAAGGAATTGATCCTGCAAAAGCTGAACTGCACCGAAGACAGCGGTATCTCTTCCGTGCAAAAGGATATTGCCGTAATGGAAAGCCAACTGGATAAGCTCCAAGCACAAGAAGCCAAATACGCATCCGAGCTTGACAAGGCATTGCAGGAATACAAAGCCCTCAAATCCCAATCTGCAGATATGGATACAGTAGCGATCATGCAAGAAAGACTTTCCATCCGTCCTGCCCATAGGCAGGATATGATCCAATACGCAAAGTCAGCCTTCTATGGCGACTATGATTCACTTTTGCTCTGTGACTGTGAAAGCGACATCAACGGACTCTTAGACGAGTTCAAAGAAGAGCAAACCGCACAGCGAGCCAAGCTACAGAGACAGCCCAAGCCCATCCAAAGAACTACCCAAAATCAGGCACGATAACACAAAAAACAGGGCCACACAAAACAATGTCAAGACCCGGGAAAAAGGGCAAAAATCCCGTAGAACCTCCCCAAACGATCCGACCATCATCCGAGCCCCTTCTACAGGAAAATCACCCCATTTTCCCGAGTCAAGACCTGAGAAAAATTCAAGAAAAACAGGAGGATTTTATGAAAACAGGACTCACCAAGAAACAGAAGGTCACAGAACTCTACTACAATGCAAAAGACTCCACCGCAGAGATCTACACCCACGACACAAACCTAAAGAAGCGCCTACGAAACTACGCAGACCAATACCCCGATCTCTGCCGCCTAACCGATGACAACGGCCACGGCGGTCTCCGCTTCGAGATCGACAAACACCGCCTCAGCATCCGTCTCACCGCCCCATATTCCGAATCTCGCCTCCAAACCGCCAGCACCCTCGCCAAACTCCGAGGCATTAACGCAAATAATACAGACGAATCCTAAATACCTCTAAACCAAAATCAGAGATCAGGAAATCCCTGACCTTAGATTTTCATGTATGTGAGATCTTTTTGCGAGGGAAATAGCATTGATTTTGTATGTTATATTTAAAAAGCTTTACTAATTTGACTGTCAAATGTATAGACGCGTAAAAATAAAGTAATTTGGCTTGTAATTTTTATTGCTTTACTGTATAATGTGATCATGATTAAGAGTTATTCTAAAGCTGGATGGTGAATTGAGATAATATATAGAGATGTGTTCACACAAGCATGTGAATACTAGGCAGATAACAGTTATTGAATTTGAATAGGAGGTTAATATGGGATTTTTCTCAAATATTTTGAAAGCAGACAAGTCTCCGGTTTGGCGTGATAAGAATGGTACAATTCGATGCTTGGGCGACAATTGTCCCCAAAAGAAATGTGATGATTCATGTCCCATTTGGAAACAGACGATCGCTGCAGAGATGATGAAGAGAGGTGCTGCGGCTAAAGCGTTGGAAGTAATGGAGGAGATAGTTAAAATTGCTCCGGATTTCTACGACGCATGGTGTAATATGGGCACTATTCATGGGCAGTATGGTAGCTATCAAAAGGCTCGTGATTGTTACCTTAAAGCGCATGACTTGAAACCTGAAAAGTTACAGCCGGTTTTTGGGTTGGCATTATCCTCTCGGGATTTGAAAATGTATGAAGAATGCATTCGGTGGTGTGATCTATACGATAAACTGGCCGATGATCATCGCTGTGATGAGATACGAGGTGTTGCTGTTGCAGGGCTGTCACAGAAAACCTTTGGTGCACCGCTTACAACGAAAGAAGAAGTAATCTGCTACGACGAAGATGAAGGATATTCTTGTGTGTTTAGAGAAGATAAGTATTATTTCCTTGATGAAGATGGCAAAGTAATTTGTACGCCGGGTGGTCATGCTATTTCAACGATTTATCGCAAGTTGGCAAATAGAATATTTGAGGATATTGTTTCTTATGGATTGGATGACATGGGTTCATATTCCATTCTTCCGTGGCACTATACTATGATTGACAACTTTGCGCAAATGGGGAAAGTACGTGTTATCCAAGTGCTGGAACAAAGCTTCCTGACGAAGAAGGATTGGACATTCGTACCAAATAACGAGAGTTGGAATCGAGTATTTGGAATGGAGTCCATACGAAAAGAGGAAGTTATGACATGGCTTTCGAAATGTTCAATTATGCAGCTCACAGCGGCTTGTTGCATTGCAAATGCCTATCACAGTATTAACATGGCGTTCTCTATGGCAAAAACCCTGGAGCAATCTACTGACGAGAGCAGAAGGACTGTTATGGCGAACTTCAGCGAACTTGCAGCTCAGGGAACTGAAATGACAGGTATGGGATCTGCATTTGATATCATGCAGGATTTCGATACATTTGAGCTATACTATGGTATTCACTTTGAGGAAAATGGAAAAATAATTCCATAAAGATTCGTAGCCTTCCGGTCATATTGGTATGATTGGAAGGCTACTGTATTTTTGTCTCGAAGATGGGTTATTTATCTTATATATTACAGTTTTTTAGAATATAGGCAGTTTTGTTTTGTTGACTGCCATTCTATATTTGCGTTTATTATTCTAATGTGGCGAGAATGGTGTGGCGTATTATTAAATATCAGAGATATAAAAAATTTTGCTTCTAAAGACTAATATTCACTATATGCGTTGAAATTATGAGGGATTTACTGTATAATTTAAATTAAGATAATAATTGAAATCTAATTTTTGCATTTTAAATTATTGGTGATTTATTATAAGACAATTAATGCTATAGAGGTGCAGACATGAGTACTATCCTGAAGAAACATCAAATGACCGAAGAAGATATTAAGCTACAGTATATAACTCCAGCTATTGTGTCTAAATGGGATATTCGAAGGATTACCATGGAAACGCAGATTACAGATGGTAAGATAAATCTTAAGGGGAATGTAGTTGTTCGCGAAAGACCAAAGAAAGCTGATTATGTTCTCTACTTACAAGATGAAAAACCTATTGCCGTTGTAGAGGCAAAGGATAATAAGCATGCAGTTTCGTATGGTATTCAGCAGGCTATGATCTATGCCCAAATGCTGGATGTACCTTTTGCATATAGTAGTAATGGTGATGCGTTTTATGAGCATGACTTTTTAACTGGTCGGGAACGACAGATATCATTGGAGGATTTTCCTTCACCCGATGAACTGCTTAACAGGTACAAGAACGAAAGAGGTGTGACCACTGATGAGGTGAAGGTGATCAATCAGCCTTACTATACCAGCCAAACTACCTATTCACCTCGCTATTATCAGAGAAATGCAATAAATCGAACTGTGGAAGCAATTGCGCATGGGCAGAAGCGTATTCTGTTGGTTATGGCAACTGGAACAGGCAAAACCTACACTGCTTTCCAAATTGTATACCGTTTGTTGAAGTCTGGCCTTAAGAAGAAAGTCCTATATTTGGCTGATCGAAACAACCTTGTGGATCAGTCCATTTCTCAAGATTTTGCTCCTCTGCAAAAAACCATTCACAAAATCAACTTTGCTAAGGATGATCCGATAACCATCACTTCACATGAAGTTTACTTCTCACTTTATCAGCAACTTTCCGGAAATGAAGACGAAACTGATGCAGGAGAGGAGTCGGTAGCTCGTTTTGCTGCACTTTTCCAGAAAGATTTCTTTGATTTGATTATAGTAGACGAGTGCCACCGTGGCTCTGCAAAGAAGGATAGCAACTGGAGAAAGATACTTGAATACTTTGATTCTGCTACCCAGATTGGCTTAACGGCAACGCCTAAGGAAACCAAGTACATCTCCAACATTGATTACTTTGGTAAACCGATTTATACCTACAGCTTACGTGAAGGTATCGAAGACGGCTTCCTGGCTCCATTTAAGGTTATCAATATTCGTACCAATATTGGTGAGGGGTGGCGTCCGTACAAAGACCAGCTTGATAAGTACGGGCATAAGATTGAGGATAGAATCTATACAAACAGCGATTACGACTATAATATCATTTTGGAGGAAAGAACATACGAGGTTGCACGGGAAATTACCGAATACTTGAAGAGCACAAACCGGATGCAGAAAACGATTGTCTTCTGCGCAACCGAAGAGCACGCTGACCGTATGCGCAATGCGCTTGCTGTGCTGAATGCAGATATGATGAAGCAAAACCCCGATTATATTGTCCGGATTACAGGTAGTGATACTTACGGGAAAGAGAAACTGGACTATTTCATTTCTGTTTATTCGCCCTATCCTGTAATTGCAACCACATCAAAATTGCTTTCTACCGGTACTGATTGTAAGATGACAAAATTGATTGTACTGGATCAGATGATTGGTTCGATGACTGAATTTAAGCAAATCATTGGTCGCGGAACTCGTCTGCGTGAGAAAGAGGGTAAGACGCATTTTGTTGTCATGGACTTTCGTAATGTGAGCCATCTGTTTGCTGATCCGGAGTGGGATGGTCCTATTAAACAGGATGATGGGTTTGATCCTAATAGCGAGGGAGGTCCCAATTCCCCAAAGCCTCCTGCCGATCCTCCTGTTGATCCCAAAATCAAGCCTATTGTAGATGGCAACGGATGCTCGGTTAGTATTATTGGAAAAACAGTATCCATTTACGATGCGAATGGTAAGTTACTGCGCCAGGAAAGCATTGTTGACTATACAAAGAGCAACATTCTTGGAGAATATGCATCACTAGATAATTTCATCCGTCAATGGTCTGCAAAAGAAAAAAAGGAAAGTATCCGAGATTTACTGCTGGAACGAGGCATCGACCTGGAATCTATGAAGAAATCCCAAGGCCTTGAGGATGTGGATGATTTTGATTTCATCTGCCATGTTGCCTTTGATCAAAAGCCTTTGACCCGTCGTGAACGGGCAAACAATGTAAAAAAGCGCGACTTCCTGAATAAGTACAAGGGTGTTGCACGAGAAGTTCTGGAAGCACTCCTGGATCGGTATATGAACACCGGCATTTATGAGCTTGAAAAAGCGGAAGTTCTGAAGCTGAGTGAGTTCAAACGGTTTGGAATGCCCGCAAAGATTGCCAGCTATTTTGGTGGAAAAGCCGGATATTTCCAAGCACTGAAAGAATTGCAAGAAGAAATTTATAAGGCAGGTTAAAACCTATGAGTAATCTATCTGGATTTGTAAAAAGAATCCGTGACATTATGCGTAACGACGCTGGTATCAACGGTGATGCACAGCGCATTGAACAGATGGCTTGGATGCTTTTCTTAAAGGTATATGATGCCAAGGAACAGGATTGGGAATTCAATGAGGAAGACTATGTCTCCATCATTCCGGAGCAGTGCCGTTGGCAGAACTGGGCCTATGATGATAAGTCCGGCTCCGCTATGACTGGCGACAAACTGCTGGATTTTGTCAACAACACTTTGTTCCCTGTGCTGAAAGGCAAGGATATCAAAGACACCGATGGCAATGTGCTGATCGAGGGTGTCAAAGTTACTGCCGCAACCCCCATCAAGAAGGCAATCGTTCAGACTACCTTTGCTGATGCCAACCAATATATGAAGGATGGTGTTCTGCTCCGTCAAGTGCTGAATGTC
>JAZRGR010000154.1:0-2036 GCA_045644345.1 Faecousia sp.
GCACCGTTCTCACGGACGATCTTCTCAACTGCCAGAGCAGTCTCAACATTCTGGGGATAGGGCATGCCGTGGGAAATGATGGTGGATTCCAGGGCAACTACGGGCTTGCCTGCGGCAAGGGCTTCGGCGACTTCGGGCTTGATGTCCAGGTACTTGTTCAGCATGATGATTTCCTCCAAATTTTATGATAATAAATTTTTATTTTTAAATGGATTCACCCATACGGGTACGTACTGCCAAGGGGCTGATAGCGGGGTTAATGGTCTCCTCGGATTCGATGGTCATGGCTGCCACGGCTGCGGCGGCTCTTGCGGCAGTCTCCAGGTCGGTCCCCTCTATAAAGGACCAAGCCAACGCCGCCATAAAGGAATCTCCCGCGCCGGTAGCGTTGCGCATGGTTGCCTTGTAGCAAGGTACCCGTAGCATCTGCTCACGGTCTGCTGCAAGGACGCCATCGGTACCCAGGGAGAGGAACACCCGCTCCATACCCTTGTCCAGAAGGGCCTGTGCAGCCGCCTCCAGAGAGGCATCGTCGGTGATCTTGACTCCTGAGAGAAGCTCTGCCTCGATGCGGTTGGGCTTGAGGGTGTGGAGCTTACCTAAGACAGGCAATAGCTTTACCGCCTTGGCTGTGGAAACAGGATCCGCAAAAATAGGGGCGCTACAGCACTCTGCCAGGAACTCGATACTCTCCTTGGGGATGTTGGTATCTATCACAACCACCCTTGCATTGTTGATCATGGTCAGGTGCTGATTCAGGTAAGCCGGTGTGATCCGCTGGCAGATCTCCATATCCGACAGTGCCAATGCCATATCTCCGTCAGCATCGTTAAGGAAGAGATAGGTCGGCGTGGTCCCACCGGGAATCTGCAATGCATTGGAAATATCGATCCCCAGCTCCTTGCAGGACTCAGCGATCCGCTGTCCGTGGAGATCGTCACCGAAGGCGGTAAGCATCCGCACATCCATCCCCAACAGACTCATGTTGTGGGCAATGTTCCGTCCTACCCCACCCAGAGCGGTGATCACCTTGCCGGGGTTGGAATCTCCGGGAACCAAGGGCTTGAAGGATCTGCCGCCGATGTCCATATTGACACCGCCGATGACCACAGCATAGGCGCGGTCACGGATGACATAGCCCTTGCCGGCAATGTAGCCCTTCTTCATGAGGTTGGAGATATGTACCGCAACAGAGGATCGGGTGATGCCTGCCTTCTCAGCAAGCTTCTCCTGGGAGATCATGGGGTCTTCTTGGATCCAGTGGAGGATCTGTTCTTCGCGTTCTGTCATTTGCTCGCCCCCTCAGCATTTGTTTACTAAGCACGTGTTTATATTACTACACTTTTGTTTATTTGTCAAGCATTGTTTTTAAATTTCTCCAGGAAATCGGGAAATTTTTTGGTTCTCCCAAGGAGCATAGCTGTTTCTCCAGCCAGATCACATCATACCACTGCCCATGCTTAAAGCCAACATCCTTGTAGGTCAGGACCTGCCTATATCCGATTGCCTTATGGAAGGCTACGGAGGGGGCATTGGCAGAGGTAACGACGGCATAGACCTTACGCACCCCCTGCTTAAGAAGGATGTCCTCGATCATGCCGTAGAGCTTCCTGCCCATTCCCTTCCCCTTGACCTTCAGATAGCAGGAGATCTCTGCATTCCAGCTATAAGCCGCCCGTTCAAAGGCACGCCCTGCATAGGCATAGCCCAGGATCTGCCCGTCCTCCTCCCATACCAGCCAGGGGTACATCTCCTTGTGCTCCTCTAAGCGGCGGGTAAAGTCCTCTACGGTGGGAACCTCGTATTCAAAGCTCACCGCCGTTTCTCGCACATAATACTCATAAATGGCAAGCATACCCTCTACGTCTGCTGCCATAGCCTCTCGGATCATGTTCATTCCTCCCCATAGTAGTCAGTCAAATTCTAAGGAAACTCTGAATAAATAGCCGTCGGCACTCAGCGAATCTTTTGTCCCAACTTTTCGGTTTGAAAAACTTGAAATACACAAAGTATTCCTGCGTTTTCCAAATCTCAAT
>JAZRGR010000155.1:0-36384 GCA_045644345.1 Faecousia sp.
TAGCCATGTCGTTCTGTGAGCCAAGGAGTTGGATTGACCTGTTGTCTTCCTAAGACCGCTTGGCCTCCGACTTCGGTGAAACCACCTTTACCTGCACCCTGTGCGGTACTACCAAGACCGAGCCCATTATGGCCACCGGCAACCACACCTACGAAGACGGTGCCTGCATCCATTGCGGTGCTCCCGATCCCTCCGTCCCCGTTACCGGTGATACCTATGTTCGTGCAAACGAGCTGCAGGAAGGCGACGAGATCATCATCGTATGCCATGCAAAGAACATCGCTCTGGGCGGCGAATACGGTGGCAGCTTCTACAACCCCGGTGTTGCTGTCAATCCCGTTGATGACAAGATCGTCACCGACGACTCCACTATCGTATGGACCGTCGGCAAGGAAGGCGACTTCTACACCTTCTCCTACAACGGAAAGAAGATCGCTATGGGCACCGGCTACACCAGCATGCCCCTTGGCGAAGTCAACTACAAGTGGCAGGTTACCCCCGCACAGAACGAGGGCACCTTCTATGTAGCAAACCTGGACCGCGATCCCAGCCAGGCATATTACATGCAGTGGTATGAGGCAAAGAATTACTGGAGTGCATACTTCAAGCTGGATGACACCCTCATGGCTATGAGCTTCTACAAGAAGGAAGCACAGCCCAAGCCCGAGGTACAGGATGTCGTCATCCTCTATACCAACGACGTTCATACCTACATCAACAACGCAGCAGACAAGGGTCTGAAGTACTCCAACGTAGCCGCTCTGAAGGCTGAACTGGAAGCAGAAGGCAAGACCGTTATTCTGGTTGACGCAGGCGACCATGTTCAGGGTACCGCTTATGGCTCCATGGACAAGGGCGAGACCATCATCGACCTCATGAACGCTGCCGGCTACGACCTGGCAACTCTGGGTAACCACGAGTTCGACTACGGCATGGCTCGCGCTCTGGAATTGGTCGGCAAGGCTGACTTCCCCTATGTATCCGCTAACTTCTACAATGAGAAGGACGGCGTCAAGGGCGAGACTGTCCTGGATGCATATCAGATCTTCGAGGTAGACGGTGTAAAGATCGCTCTGGTCGGTATCACCACTCCCGAGACCTTCACCAAGTCCACTCCCGCCTACTTCATGGACGAGAATGGCAACTACATCTACGGCATTTCCGCAGGCGATGACGGCGCTGCTCTGTACGCAGATGTGCAGGCTGCTATCGATGCAGCTTATGCCGATGGTGCTACCTATGTTATCGCTCTGGGCCACCTGGGCGACGACCCCGCTTCCGATCCTTGGAACTCCGAGGATGTGATCGCTAATGTTTCCGGTCTCCACGCATTCATCGACGGTCACAGCCACAGCACCGTTGAGGGCAAGTATGTTACCGACAAGGATGGTTACTCCGTTCTCCTGACCCAGACCGGCGAATACCTCAAGGCTATCGGCAAGATGACCATTGGCGAAGATGGCATCACCACCGAGCTCATCACCGCTTACGCAGGTGTTGACGAAGAAGTCAAGGCTATCGAAGATGCATGGGCAGCAGAGGTTGACACTCTCCTTGGCGAAGTCATCGCTAAGAACAAGGTTGACTTCCGCATCAACGACCTCGACGGTTCCCGCATGATCCGCAAGCAAGAGACCAACCTGGGCGACTTCTGCGCAGATGCTCTGTACTATCTGTTCGATGTTACCGAGGGTCTGGATGTTGACGTTGCCATTATGAACGGCGGTGGCATCCGTGCCGATATGCCTGCAGGCGACATCTCCTACAAGACCACCAAGACCGTACACACCTTCGGCAACGTTGCTTGCCTCATTGAGGTTAGCGGTCAGCAGATCCTGGACGCTCTGGAATGGGGCGCCAAGAATGTCGGCGTAGGCGAAAACGGCGGTTTCCTCCACGTTTCCGGCGTGACTTACGAGATCCACAGCTATATCCCCTCCACTGTCCAGGCTGACGACAAGGGTGTTTGGGCAGGTGCTCCCACCGGCGAATACCGTGTCAAGAACGTCAAGATCGGCGGCGAGCCTCTGGATCTGACCAAGACCTACAAGATGGCTGGCTACAATTACACTCTCCGCGACCTGGGCGACGGCTTCGCAATGTTCGACGGTGCAGTCAACGTCAAGGACTATGTCATGGAAGACTACATGGTACTTGCCAACTACGCTAAGTCCTTCCCCGAGGCAACCATTGATTATTACAACAGCCCCCTGGGTGCAAACTACTCTTCCATCTACGGTGAAAACCGTATTATGATCGTAACCGAAAAGCCCGATCAGACCTCTGTCATCCTCTTCACCAACGACATCCACACCTACATTAACAACGAAGAGGGTCTGAAGTATTCCAACATCGCCGCTCTGAAGGACGAGCTGGAAGCTCAGGGCAACAAGGTCCTGCTGGTTGACGCCGGCGACCATATCCAGGGTACCGCATACGGCTCCATGGATAGAGGCGAGACCATCATCAAGCTCATGAATGCAGCAGGCTACGATGCCGCAACTCTGGGCAATCACGAGTTCGACTACGGCATGGAGCGTATGCTGGAACTGGTAGACATGGCAGAGTACGACTACCTGTCTGCTAACTTCCACAAGCTGTCTGACGGCAAATATGCCTCTCACGTTCTGAGCCCCGTTATGATGTTCCATAATGCAAAGGGCCTCAGCGTTGCCTTCGTAGGCATCACCACTCCCGAGTCCTTTACCAAGTCCACTCCCTCCTACTTCATGGATGAGAATGGCAACTACATCTACGGCATCTACGGCGGCACAGACGGTCAGGAGTTGTACGACTCCGTACAGGAGAGCATCGACTTTGCCAAGGACCAGTTGCACGCTGACTACATCATTGCTCTGGGTCACCTGGGTGATGATCCCGCTTCCAAGCCCTGGACCAGTGAAGAGCTGATCGCCAATGTAACCGGATTGGACGCATTCATCGACGGTCACAGCCACAGCACCGTTGTTGGCAAGGAAGTTGCTGACAAGGACGGCAACCCCGTCCTGCTATCCCAGACCGGTGAATATCTGAATGCAATCGGCAAGATGACCATTACCACTGAAGGAGAAGTCTCCATTGAGCTGATCACCGAATACGCAGGTGTTGACGAAGAAGTCAAGGCTATCGAAGATGCATGGGTAGCAGAGGTTGACACTCTCCTTGGCGAAGTTATCGCAAAGAACGAAGTTGACTTCCGCATCAACGACGAGACCGGTCGTCTGATCCGCAAGCAGGAGACCAACCTGGGCGACTTCGCAGCAGACGCTCTGTACTATCTGTTCGACGTCACCGAGACCCTGGGTGTTGACGTTGCCATTATGAACGGCGGTGGCATCCGTGCCAACATGCCCGTAGGCGACGTTTCCTACAAGACTACCAAGACCGTACACACCTTCGGCAACGTTGCTTGCCTCATCGAGGTTACCGGCCAGCAGATTCTGGATGCTCTGGAATGGGGTGCTAAGAACGTCGGTATCGGCGAAAACGGCGGCTTCCTCCACGTTTCCGGCATGACCTATGAGATCCACAGCTACATCGACTCCACCGTCCAGGCGGACGACAAGGGCGTATGGGCAGGTGCTCCCACCGGCGAATACCGCGTCAAGAACGTCATGATCGGCGGCGAGCCTCTGGACGTAACCAAGACCTACAAGATGGCAGGCTACAACTACACTCTCCGTGACCTGGGCGACGGCTTCGCAATGTTCGACGGTGCTGTCAACGTCAAGGACTATGTCATGGAAGACTACATGGTACTTGCCAACTACGCAAAGTCCTTCCCCGAGGCAACCATCAAGGCTGACAACAGCCCCTTGGGTGCAAACTACAGCAACATCTACGGTGAAGGCCGTATTGCCATCATCGAAACCCAGCCCGAATGCACTCACACTTGGGACGAGGGCAAGGTCACTACTGAACCCACCTGCGTAGCAGAAGGCGTTAAGACCTTCACCTGTACTCTCTGCGGTGAGACCAAGACCGAGGCTGTTCCCGCTACCGGCGAGCACACCTTCGAGAATGGCACCTGCACCGGCTGTGGCAAGGAAGAGGAAGTTCCCTTCGTTAACCCCTACACCGACGTTACTGAGGATGCATGGTACTATGACTATGTTATGGAAGCATCCCAGAAGGGTCTGGTCAACGGCTTCAACGACGGTACCTTCAAGCCCGATGCAAATCTGACCCGTGCTCAGTTCGCTGTCATGCTGTACCGTCTCCTGGGCTCCCCCTCTGCCGAGGGTCTGGAGAATCCCTATGTTGATTTGGATGCCGATTGGTACAAGGATGCCATCCTCTACATGACCAGCATCGGCGTAGTCAACGGCACCGGCAACAACAAGTTCTCTCCCCAGAACAACATCACCCGTGAGCAGATGGTCACCATGCTCCACCGTGTGGCTCAGATCACCGTCACCGAAGGCTACGATGTACTGGATTCCTTCGTTGACAAGGATGCTATCAGCGGCTACGCAGTAGAGCCCATGGTATGGGCTATCAACACCGGTGTTGTTAACGGCGTAGGCAAGAACAAGCTGGCTCCTCAGGGTCTGGCTACCCGTGCACAGGCCGCCAAGGTCCTGAGCATCTTTGCAGACATCCTGGCAAAGGGCAACTGATCCCACAGAGATCTTGATCTTTTGAGCAAAACCTAACCCCGCCCCTCTCCCTCACGGGAGAGGGGCACTTTGCTTTTATCCAAAATGCAAAGATTCCAAAAATCAAGCTTTATTACAAGCCCCTTGCAGAATCACAATGCTGGGGCTGTCTCACAAACAAGGTGAGACAGAGCCTATATACATTCGTCTCCAAATTCTAATTTAGCGAGCAGTTATCGACTATGATTTGTAGGGGCGGACGACTCTGTCCGCCCATGGCAGTTCGATTTCCGTAATGAGGCATAATAGAACCACCGTACCTTCCGTAGGGCAAGCTGACCTCAGCTTGCCGGGTCTCGTAAGCGACAGACAGTACAATGACCAGGAAGAAAGCAATAAGTAGTTGATGATTTTTTTATTTTACGAACTTTTTTGGGGAAATTTCAGTGCCAGCACTGATTTAACGAACAGACAGAAGCCGTGGTAGGGGCTTCGGCTCCCTCTGACGAGGGAGCTGGCGCGAAGCGACTGAGGGAGAGAAAAGTGCATCATCGACACCCGTAGGCATTTCCGCTTCACGTACAAATTATCAAATTTGTTCGTAGGGAACGACCCTGTGTCGTTCCGCTGGGTTGCAATATTCGGCGACGTAAATTTCAAAGGAAAAATGCTGCAAATTTCCTATATTATCGATTATTATCCGAATTTTCCTAACATAATTGATGCATACGGGTTACGATAATGCCGCGGAACGACACAGGGTCGTTCCCTACGAACAGGATCGGTGATGCATTCGTTATAACGGAATTTTTGCGGGTGACGAGGGTGCGATTTTCTCTCCCTCCGCCCCTTCGGGGCACCTCCCTCGTCATAGGGAGGCTTTGGTGCCTGCAAATTTCAAACAGCTCGATAAATTGGAATTTTTAAATAAAAACAAAAAGGTGAGGCTGTCTCAAAAATGGTGCATACCATTCTTGAGACAGCCTCAGCATGATTCAAACAATTAGGACTTCGCCCTTCACTCTCGTCAGAAGAACAGCTTTCTCTCTATCATCTCACGGGCTGTCCTGTTTATAGCAAGGTAAATCAGCAAGCTGCCGAATATAACCAGCACAGTCAACGGATAGATCGACCATCCCATAAAGTGCAGACCAAATGCTGTCTTCATCAACACCTCAACGAGCAGCATAAAAGCGCCCAGCGCCATAAACGTGCCTCCGAAGATATACAGCCTCCCTCTGTGCAGGTAATGCACCAGGGTAATGACCGTAGAGGTAATGAGGCACAGTCCCCCAACGATTGGAAGTGCAAAGGGCAAAAACCAGCTTCCCCCTGTAGCTGTATTGATATACAGCAGATAAAGCGCTATGGCGGCAAAATCGCAGGGTACGAATATCACAGGGTTCGGCTCCCTAAACCATAAGGGCAACGCAAATGCAACATAAGAGACTAACAGCGCACCGGCAACATAGCCGAACCATTCCACCTTCCCATCAAAGGACAGATCTGCAAAGAAGCAAACAAGCAATGGTATAAAGAACAGAATCACAATCGCACCGTTTACCACTTGAGTACCCGAGTTGCTGGGTGGCATCTTGTCCCTTGGATATAAGGGCCGCTCTGCTGATAGCTCCAAATCAGGATGGAAAACGATGGTATTGCAGAGAGGACATTTCTTTTCGCTGTCCCCAAGCTTTACACCGCAGTTTATACAGTACATAATCGATTCACCTCTCATTCCCATTGCTTTCCACCGTAGCAGAAAGGCCCAATTCCCGCAGAACCGCATAAAAATGTCGTTCCAGCTCCGCTTCCTTCGTATTTCGAATAAAATTCATATAAATGGTATCGCCAAAGGACAGCATACCGCAGTTATACGGTGCCGCCGCCTGTACACCGAGAATAAAATCGAAGCGTTCAATATATCTTGCCATAGCTTCGGGCACCTTTACTTGACCGATATTGGACAAGGTTAGGCAGGATTTCTTCTCACCGACACTGTCAAAGATCGCTTTCATAACAGCGTTCTTTATGGGCAACGGGATAAGACGGACCAATGGATTCTTCTCATCATTCACATTGGTTGCAATCACACAGCTCATGTGCTTTGCCGTAAATTCTGCTCCCATTTTGTGATGAACCACCTTGCAAATTTCATCCAAGGTGTAATCACCAAGGCGGGGATCAATTTCCGGTATGGTGTACATGGCAAAATTTCTGAGTGTACGGCTGGGAAATAGCTGACGCAAATTAACAGGTATCAGCAGCTTGATTCGTTTTTGTCGCCTTAAATCGGGATTCTTTTCCTTCTGGAGATTGAGAAGGGCCTTCATAATAACAGCACTCATAAATACCGTCAAGGTCACCTTATACCTATGGGCCATATCCAAGGCTTCCTTGACCGGCATATGGAAGCAGGTCAAATGTAGAAAGCCGTCTCTTTGCGGCTCACCGTACATGTGCCATGCATTTGTATCCTTACGGCTTGCAGAAACCCTTCCGGCATACTTTGGGAAGCAATCTTCCAATTCTTCTTCCGACGGCAGTGCCCTGCGGTCCAGGATTCCGTTTTCGAAAGGAATTTCGACATTATATCTCTGTTCAAGGTACTCTGCGACTAAGCTTTTTAAGAATATCAGCGCCCCTGTGCCATCGGTCAGCGAATGGAAGAACTCTGCCGCGATCCGATTACGGAAAACAATGATTCGGAAGGCACATCTACGCATTTCCCCCTTGCTCATATAGGTGAGGGGATAGCTGTATTCTTCCCTAATCTCCGGGGCAGACTCCACCTGTTGCAAATAGTACCAAAATACACCCTTACGCAGACGGGCCGCAATGGACGGAAACCGCTTAACAGTCATCTCCAAGGCTGACCTTAATACACCCGTATCCACATCATCCACCAGAGTCACGGATTGCCTGAAAACATTGCTCCAATTTTTCCGTCTTGCCGCAGGGTAGATCTTCGCCGCATTGTCAAGGGGAACCCACCTAAGGGGGCTTGTTGCTTTCTCGATCATATATAAAGCTTAGTTTTTGAAAAATGCCACTACAACAGCACCGGGGCCTGCATGTGTCCCGATCACGCTGCCAACAGTGGTATAACGCACTTCATCCAGCTTGCCTTCCCAAATATGGCGGCTGTCCTCGATATATTTTAACAGCAGTGCATCGGAAATTCCGCTATATCCCAGCAAAACAGGTCTGCTGAAATCAATTCCCCCTGCCTTATCGATCTCCTGCACCAGCAGATTATTGCCCATCTTAGAGCCTCGTGCTTTACCGAGTATCCCGATTTCTCCGTCAATCACGGAAAGCACGGGTTTAATATTGAGTATCCCACCGGCAAATGCCACAGCCTTAGAAATTCGTCCGCCCTTCTTGAGATACTCAAGGGTATCTACCAAGGCAACGATCACGATCTTTTTCTTTTCTGCCTCAAGGATTGCCGCAATTTCCTCGGCATTTTTTCCTTCGTCCAGGAGTCTAAATGCCAACTCTACTAAGATACCGCTCCCCATAGCTGCACTGGCACTATCCACAACATAAATGTTGTCAAACTCCTCTGCAGCGATCTTTGCACTCTGGAATGTGCCGGAGAATTTAGACGCAAGGGTGATTACAACGGCACTCTCTCCGGCTTCTTTGGTTTTTTCAAACTCTTTCATGAAGGCATCCGGTGTTGCTTGACTTGTAGTGGGAAGCACATCGCTTTCTATGAGCTTTTCATAAAAGGTCTTGTGATCAATGGTGACACCATCGATGTACTCATCCTGACCGAAGTGAACGGTAAGGGGAACGACATGCACGCGGTTTTTAAATTCAGGCATTAAATCTGCTGTAGAATCCACAATAATTCTTGTTTTCATTCTATTCAAATCCTTTCATTGTTGGGGTATTCCTTCCTTGCTTAACTCGTGTAAATTGGCAGTGATGGACTCAAGTGCTTGATAGAAGATATCTCTGGTTTCATCGGTTAGATCTTTACCTGCCAATTCAACAGCACGGCTTGCGCGTTGACTCACCTGCTCTGCCGCCGTTTTTCCTTCACGGGTAAGGATCCAAACACCGCGATAAAGACTGCCGTTGACCTCTCGTTTTTCAACAAGTCCTTTTTTCTCCAAAATAGCGATCATTCGAGATGCGTCTGATTTATCCTTGCCACTCACCTCGCAGAATTGGGGCACAGTGATCCCATCCGGGTATCTGTACATCGTAGTCAGATATGTAGCGTGGGGACTGTTCAGACCGTATTTTGCAAGCTCTTCGGAAGCTAACTTCCGCCAACAACGGGAGATCTCGGATATAGCATATGAAAACCGTTCAAATCTGTCTAACATCGTCTCTGTTCTCCTTTCTCAAATAAGTTGTAATTTCAACTTCTCTATTGTACCACAAACAAGTTGAAATGTCAACTTTCCATTGTGTGAAAAAAATACCTAAGCTTGTAACATTTTCGGATTTATTTCATCTAACTTTATGGATGTGGTATTACAAATATACGAAATTCAGAAAGGATCAACAAGTATGAAAAAATGGAGCTTCCTTCTATGCATATTCCTGCTCATACAGAGCTTAGGCGGCTGCACACTGTCTACGGTTAACGACTTGCCATTAAAAGAAGAGACCATAGATTCATTCCGTCAGCAGAGCGATCTATTTTATAAAGCTGTTGAGGAATTGCAAACTCTGTGGAAGAGCCATTTGCCCCATAGTCTCTCCATTTCTCTTGTGCATACGAAGGTTCGTGCAACTGTATATCATTTTGCCGAAGATGGGTATCATTTGCAAAAAACATCGCTGGAATTTGAGAGTGAAAATCTCACCCGGCTCCTTAGCAAAATAGCTGTGCACGGAATCCATATGGATAAGGATGGAATTGACTTTCAATGCAGTGGTGCAGGCTTTGGACCCAATACGGCATATTCCGGGGTCTTCTATTCTGCCACAGGTAAACTGTCGGACATTCCCTTTTTGCCCTCCGACTTATATCGACTGTCTGATCCGGACCGTTTCAGTTCCAGCCGAGAAGGCGGAGATAATGAAGTGGAGATAGAACGGATAGAAGGCGTTTTTTTCTACTACCGACTCAGATATTAACAAAGAAGCTCTCGCAAAGTATTGCCCTCCTATATAATGTCTGCTGAATAAGTCGCCCTTGCGACTTATCCCCACAGCCATGCTGTGGGGACCTATAAATATTATACACTGTGTTTTTCCACCGAGTATCTTTCTACTCGGTGGAAAGGTGCAAGGATTTTGCAGCAAAACCGCAAAATCCTTGCACTTGAACAACGCATAACGATCCTGAAAGCATTGGCTTGCAAGGACGATTGCGTTGTTCAGTACACATTATATGGTCCCCCCCCCTCCTCCGGGCAAATAGTATGCAGAAATCCCGAGGCACAAACCTCGGGATTTCTGCATACAGGTGTTCGGTTCATAAAACGATCATGTGTATCTTATTTGGTAACCACAACGTACATCAAACTGTCAAATTCCGGTTGCGAGCTTGTAATGCCTTTTTCCACAATCGTTAAGTCATTTCGTGCAAGCTCCTCTTCCAATGTGTTCCACGATACCATTCTGCAGGATGTTCCCGCAACCATCATTTTACCCGACTCGTGATTTCTTTCCCGGAGAGTAAAGGCTGTTGATATGTCGCTCTGCCTTTCAACCTCACCGTCGCCCATTGTGCAGATCAGTGCAACTCCGTTTGATGTAAGATGCTTACGAACAAACCGATAAAAACCGTCTCTATCCTCGTCTAATACAAGCATATGGATGACAGCAACGGCAAAGATAAAATCATACCTTGTATCTACTTCGTCGGAAAGACAATCCAGAACACCGAAACTGCTTTGATATTCCGGCATGATTTTTTTACAATATGCAATCGCTTCTTCGGAAATATCGGTTGCCATCAACTGAAACCCGTGTTCAAGCACCGTCTTGGAATCTCTGCCCTCTCCGCATCCAATTTCAAGCAAAAGATGTTTTTGGTTGATTTTATATTTCTCCAGCATCTCCATTACAATGGGGGTGCTTACATCACTTGCCCAACTGACACCATGCGCGTGAGCCGTCTTGTAACGTTCCTCATAAGCCGCGTAGTACTTTCTCATTTATGTTTTCTCCTTGTTCAAAGTGAATTAACAAACTCATGCTCACTGACTGCAATATCTACGAAAGTCGCCCATACCCCCAAGACACTAAGCAGGTAAGCGTTTCATTCGTTAAATCACCGGAATACTCTGACAATCGAATATCCGATATAGAAGAACACTTCCCTTGTCAGGAATGGAATCTGCGTTTTTGCACTCTTATACATAGTCGTCGGTGTTGGAGAAGAACAGGCGTTGATGCCGTAGTCCCTTGCCATTAACATAGCACGCTTCATATGTAGCGGATCACTAACAATCATCGCTGTATCTAACGAATGTTCATCCATAATCTCTTTTGCATATTCAAGATTTTCCTCAGTGATCGTGGATTTTTCTTCCATCAGTATTACTTGTTCCGGAACACCCTTTTCTGTAGCATATTGTTTTGCGGCACGGGCATCCGATATGGCGTTCCCTGCCCCTGTTCCGCCGGTCAGAATCAAGTAGTCAACATATCCGTTCTCATAAAGCCAAATACCGTGATTGATTCTTTCGCGATACACAGGAGATACTTCACCGCCTGATGTTGCCGCTCCCAAAACGATCACAGCATCACAACGCACTTTCTCATCCAATTTGCCGTATTGTGCAATACTGACCGCAGTAATACTTGCACAGAGTATGATCTGAAGAACTACGAGTAAAGAAATCAGAACAGCTAACTTTTTTCCACGTAGCTTTTTCACCTGTGTTCACCACCCTTTTATTACATTATATCATAAAGGACTGCTTGCTGCAATACAAAGAGAAGATGCGGAAAGCTCCTCCTCCGACGGTTGCAAATTCCATAACTGTATAAGAACGATTGCATTGTTCAGTACACATTATGTATCGTTGCGATTTTTCGGAGAGAACTTTCGTCTTTTATGAGATACCCGCTCTTCGACTTCTCTAAGACCCCTTGCTTTACGAACTTGGCAATCACGTACAGCAAATGTCGATAAGTAACTCCCAGATATTCAGCAACCTCTGTATGCATCTCTCGGTATATGTTATTATGGGAGGTTGTGAGAATAAAGTTTGCCAGACGTGTTTCCAATGAATAGCAAAGGTTCATTGAAAAATTGCGTGTATTATCAATAGATTTTTTGCTTAAGAACAGACAGAGATACCGCAGAAAAGTTGTATCTTTCAGAAGCTGATCTCTACATCTGTCTGTGCGAATAGCGTAGCATTTACAGCAAGTGATTGCAATTACCCCACGAGATGCAGCTTGGGTGCCCAGTAACTCGATTTCGCCAATGAAGCATGGTGCATCTAAAAAGCTAATCAGTGATCTGCGACCGTTCTCATGAGATAGATATATCTTTGCTCTGCCTTCCACAAGATAGTAAAGAGCATTCGGTGTCGATCCTTCCTGTAGAATATGACTTCCGCTCTCGAATGTCACCTCCGAGGCAAAGGGGCGAATATCAAATTCAAAATAAGTGTTTAAGTCAAAGTAATCCATCGCTCTCTCCTGCATACAATGTGAGAAATCTCATAGTCACTATATCATACAATATGGTATAATGCAACACATAGCAGATGCAATCATCCCAATATTTACGAATAAGGAGAGCGTAAAATGAATCTAAATCAAATTATCAATGAAGCAGCACAATACATGAAAGACCGGATCACTGCCGCCCCCTCCATTGGCTTGATCTTAGGCAGCGGCCTCGGTGATTTTGTCGATGGTCTTGAAAATCGCATTGTTATCCCTTTTTCCGAAATTCCCAATTTTCCCCAGCCTACTGTTGAAGGTCATGTAGGCGCATTTGTAATTGGTTCGTGCCGCGGCAAGACGGTCGTTGCGCTTCAGGGCAGACTCCACTATTACGAGGGTCATCCTCAGCAGGTCATCACGATTCCTGTCCGTGTCATGGCATTGCTGGGTGTAAAACAGATTGTTTTGACCAATGCCTGCGGCGGCATTAACTTAAACTTTGCACCCGGTGATTTGATGCTGATTTCCGACCACATCAATTCTTCCGGTGCAAACCCCTTGATCGGTCAAAATCTGGATCAATTTGGACCTCGCTTCCCCGATCTGTCCAATGTATATACCAAGCAGCTGCGCACGAAGATTATGAAGGCTGCGGAGGAAAACGGCATCGCTCTGCGTCAGGGTGTCTATGTTATGTACTCCGGTCCCAACTATGAGACACCTGCAGAAATTCGTATGTTCCGGATGATGGGTGCAGATGCAGTAGGCATGTCCACCGTACCGGAGGCAATTGTGGCAGCTCACTGTGGCATGGATGTCGTTGGTATCTCCTGCATTACCAATATGGCTGCAGGTATTCTGCCCCAGAAACTGAATCATCAGGAAGTTGTTGAAACCGCAGCTCTGGTCCATGACAAATTCCGGAAGTTGCTGACGTTGGTCATCGATCTCATTGATTGTTAAAAAGCAACTTGGACAGGAGTGCGGATGTTAGTACTGTACCTGATAAAAATAGCTATAAGGTTCTTGACCGGATGCAGAATACTCCGACAGGACACGCATATCCAAATCTGTAGCGTGGAAATGATATATCGCCAAGGCGATATGATACACGGCTAAAGCCGTATGATATATTTGCAGGGCAAATATGATAGAATATCCGTTCCCTCCATACGCGTAAGCGTATATCATCTGCGCAGCAGATATCATACCTATAGGGTATATCATCCGTGACCGCAGGGAACGGATATCATTGAATCCCTCTGAGCCTACAGCTCAGAGGGATTTATGGCATGAGTGTTCATAATGGACTTGACCAATGCATAAGAATGTCGACGGAACACATATTTTCCGGAAATAAGAGAACGGATGCACCGGGGGCAATGTTTTATATCACCGGCGGTGAAAGTTATTCGTTATCGGATCCTTCTGTAAGCATAGCAATCTCGCGAAGCTTTGCTTCAAGCAACTTTTTGTCCGGTAGCTGCAGGGTATAATCAGCCACCATTGCAGGAGACAGATTGCTGCTCAACGCGTATTCAACAACGGTATCGTCCTTGTAAGTGCAAAGGATCAAACCAACACTTGGATTTTCGTTAGGCTTCTTTACATCTCTGTTTAGAGCTTCCAAATAGAAGTTTAACTGGCCAAGATGCTCCGGTTTGAATTTGCCGACTTTCAGTTCAATAGCTACAAGGCAGGACAGTGCACGGTTATAGAATAGCAAGTCAATGAAGAAATCCGTATTTCCGACCTGTACACGATACTCTTCTCCCATAAAGGTGAAGTCTTTGCCAAACTCCAAAATAAACTGCTTCAAATTGGAAATAATGGATTTTCGGAGGTCCTTTTCTTTATAGTTTTCCGGAACATCCAAGAATTCGAGCACATAGGAATCTCTCAGAGAACCAACTGCAGGATGTTTCTCAATAAGGTCGTGATGCTTGGATGTAGAAAGCATAGTTCTTTCATAAAGCATACTGTCGATTTGCCGTTCAAGCTCACGCTTTCCGTATCCGTTAGCAATGCAGAGTCGCAAATAGAATTCTTTTGCTTCATCTGTTTTGCACCCGGACATGATAAGCAAATTGTTCGACCATGTAATTTCTCTCACCAGTGGTGAGAGTTTTTCGTTGTCCTTGTAGGTTTCATAAAACTGCTTCATTCTCCAGATGTTCTGAGAGGAGAATCCGCTGGCAGAGGGATATGTCTGTTTAAGAAAATTGGAGAAATCTTGAACAACGCTTTTCCCCCAGCCTTCGTTGGCAGTTTTCTCACTGATGTATTTGCCTATCTGCCAATACATCTCTATCATTTCAGCATTTACCGCCTTTATCGCTCGTTTCTTTGAGCATTCGATGATTGCAATAATATTTTCAAAATCGTTATTATATTTGACGATATCCGGCACTTGATTCACCTCTTGACTGTGGAATACATATATTATAGCTTATAACTGCGGCAATTTCAATTGATTATTTTGTAATTCAAAATAATTTGACATGAATAAACACGCAATTAGACTTGCATTTTCCTTTCTACTGTGGTATAGTAATCCTGCCACACAAATCAATATTGTTCCATCTGATGGGTTTGCATTTAATTTAGTAAAAGTGCAAGCTCTACTTTGGCATACCTGTCGGAGGAACGGATTTGTGTGGCAGCAATCGGGGCTTTGCATTTTTCGGTGCGTAGCTTCGGCTGCGCACTTTTTATTTTTAGGAGGAATCAAAATGAAACAGCGCATTCTGTCCTGGCTACTCATTGCATGTATGCTTTGTAGCCTACTGCCCCACAGCATTGTGACAGCCTCAGAGACAACCTACTCCGGCATCTGCGGTGACAACCTCACATGGCTCCTCGATACCGATACCGGTGTGCTGACTATCTCAGGCACAGGTGCAATGGAGGACTATGATTCTTTAATCGCACCTTGGAAAGATTACCGGAGCAGCATCAAAGAAGTCAATGTTGAAGAAGGTGTAACCCACATTGGTAAAGATGCGTTTAGCTATTGCTGGTATATCACAGCTGTATCTATTCCGAGTAGTGTGAAAAGTATAGGTAAAGAGGCATTTTGCGAAGACACCGCTTTGCATTGGGTCTTTATTACAGACCTTCTGGCGTGGTGCCGAATTAGTTTTGAAGATGCCTCTGCCAATCCTTTAATTTATCGTGCTTCTTTATATATCAATGGAGATCTGGCGGATGAAATAAGCATTCCCAATAGTGTGTCCACCATCGGAGACTATGCATTCTATGGTTGTGGCAGCATAGAACGTGTAATTATCCCTAACAGCGTTACCGTGATCGGAAAAACTTCGTTCTCCGGTTGTGATAGTTTGACCTCTGTAACTGTTCCGGACAGCGTAACAGCTATTGGAGATGATGCATTTCGAGGCTGTAACAAATTGACAGACATCCATATTATGGATCTTTCCACATGGTGTGAGATCAATTTCGAAAGTGCTACAGCGAACCCTCTCTATTACGGCGATAATCTGTATATTAACGGCGAACTGACAACGGATATTATGATACCGGATGGCGTGACTACTATTTGCGACTATGCATTCGCTTCTTTTGGCGGTATGAAAAATTTAACCATTCCCAATAGCGTAGCTTCTGTTGGAGAGGATGCATTCAGCTGTGGTGGCCTAGAAAATATCTATATTGCAGATCTTGCTACATGGAGTTCAATTAATTTCGAAAATGCTGAGGCAAATCCGTTCTGTTATGGAAAGAATCTGTATATTGACGGAGAATTAACCGTAGAACTTAGCAGAATACCAGATGGAGTATTGAATATCGGAAGTTATGCATTTGCTAATATGAATATTTTGGTGAACATAATGATTCCGGATAGCGTGACTGATATCGGTGAAGGCGCGTTCTATAACTGTGAGAAAATGGTATCGGTAAACATTCCGAATAGTGTTACCACGATTGGAAAAAATGCGTTTTATAGATGTTCCGGTTTGGAAAGTGTGGATATACCGGATAAAGTGACTACGATAGGAGAAAATGCATTCTATTATTGCCGCAATCTGACTTCAGTGATCATTCCGAATGGAGTGATAGAACTTGGTGAGGGTGCATTCTTTGGATGTTCCGAACTGAAAAACATATTTATTCCGGAAAGTGTAACTGCTATAGGAGAACGTGTTTTCTCCGGCTGCACCGGCTTGAAAGCAATAGAAGTATCGGGGGAAAACATCGCTTATTGTTCTGAAGACGGAGCGCTATTTACTAAGCCCAAGACCTTGCTGATTTCGTACCCGGCTGGAAAAGCGGAATTATCCTACGAAATTCCAGACGGAGTGACGGCCATTGGAGAAAGTGCATTTGGGGATTGTAGGAGTCTAACTTCCCTGACTATTCCGGGTAGCTTGACGAATGTTGGCATGATGGTTTTTTACGGGTGTAGTAGTCTTACAGATATCTACATTTCAGATCTTGCAGCCTGGTGTGGCATTACATTTGGTGACACTCGATATGATGGATATGAGTATTCAACGCCGTGGATCTATGCAGATAATCTATATATTAATGGCGAATTAGCAACGGACATTATCATTCCGGAAGGTGTGACAACGATCGGAGCTCTGGCTTTTTGGAATTATAGTAATCTGAAATCAGTGTACATTCCGAACAGTGTAACGACTATTGGTGAAGCAGCCTTCAGTGAATGTACGGGGCTAACATCTGTGACTATCCCTGCAAGTGTGACCACCATCGAACCTCTTGCGTTCTACTCTTGTTCCAGTCTGAAACATGTCCATTTCTTGGGAAATGTGCCTATTTTGAAAAATGACCCAAGCAAAGGCATTCCACCATTCCAATGGTGCAATGAGGATTTGACTCTTTGTTATATAGAGGGCACCCAGGGCTGGGATGAAGACAGCTACATTACATATCGTTATAATTGTGTTCCGTGGAATTACGGTTCGGAGTCAAGCTGTATAGGCTTAACCTATACTTGCAATGATTGTGGAGAAGTTTACAGCGTTGCAGATTCCTCTGCTGCTTTGGGGCATGAGTGGAATGAGGGCGTTGTTACAACCGCACCTACCACCACGGCTCAGGGAATCATAACCTATACTTGCATCCGTTGCGGAGAAGTAAAAACGGAGGTGCTGCCGTCCCTGAACCCCTTTGGTGATATCCATACGACAGATTATTTCTATGATCCGGTTCTGTGGGCTGTTCATAATGGTATAACCAATGGTACGAGTGCAACGAGATTCTCACCGG
This sequence comes from Faecousia sp., assembly GCA_045644345.1. Lineage (GTDB taxonomy): Bacteria > Bacillota > Clostridia > Oscillospirales > Oscillospiraceae > JAZOXB01. Next base: position 17,448 of record JAZRGR010000155.1, read on the forward strand.
AAAGCCCCTGCACTCGTGGACAGATCGTTACCTTCCTGTGGCGTGCCTGCGGAAGCCCCGAACCCAAGGAAGTGAAGAATCCTTTTGATGATGTAGAAGAAAATGCCTATTACTACAAGGCTGTTCTTTGGGCAGTGGAACAGGGAATTACAACAGGTGTCAGTGCGACGAAATTTGCACCTGATAAAACCTGCACTCGTGGACAGGTAGCAACCTTCCTTTGGCGTTCCCAGGGAAAGCCAGCGCCCGTTAATAGTACTAATCCCTTCTCCGATATAGAGGACAATCAATACTACTACAATGCCATTTTGTGGGCTGTGGAAAATCAAGTTACCCAAGGAACCGGCAGAGGAAAGTTCTCTCCTGATAGCGACTGCACTCGTGGACAGATCGTCACCTTCCTGTATCGCGCTTTGGAAGAGTAACAACGATTCTCAACACATATTTCATTTTGCAAACTTCAAATAATACATAAATGCCGAGGCACCCTGCTTTTTCGAGTAGGGTGCCTTATGGTTTTTGTATGTGGCTACTTGCAACCGCTGACCATAGGAATAATAATGCAACAAGGAAAAAATCGAGTGTTCATAACTCAAGTCCGTTATGAACACTCGATATGGTGCGGGCGACAGGACTCGAACCTGCACGGGGTAACCATTGGAACCTAAATCCAACGTGTCTGCCAATTCCACCACGCCCGCATATTGGATTTTGCTATGCTATTTTAACACCAAATTAAAAATATGTCAAGAAGTATTCGGAAATATATAAATTCGATGTTGAAATTATTGCTAAAATCCGTTATACTATATGTGTTGAGTTCTGTCATGGGGGTGGAGTCCGATCATGGGCGAAGTTATCACCATAATTTCCGGCAAGGGTGGCACCGGGAAGACTACGATCTGTGCCGCACTTGCTACATGTCTGGCTGCTGAGAGAAAGCGCGTGCTCTGCATTGATGCAGACATCGGCCTGCGGAATCTGGATATTGCACTGGGGATGGATGCGGAGCAATCCTACATCTCTTTCATGGACGTGATCCGTGGACAGTATTCCCTGGCAGATGCGGCAGCACATCCCAAGCTGCCTGAGCTACGGCTCCTGTCCTCCCCTTACCGTGACAGAGAAGAAGATATTGACTCCACTGCCTTCGGTCGGTTGATCAAGCAAGTACGACGAGAATATGATTTCTGCCTCATCGACTCCCCAGCCGGGATCGGCAAGGGATTCCAACTTGCTACCGCCTTCTCGGATCATGGGTTGGTGGTTGCCACACCGGATCCTGCCTCTCTGCGAGACGCAGAGCGTGCCGCAAGTATTGCAAAGCTGTCCGGCATGGGTGAGCAGCATCTGATCGTCAATCGAATAGACAAAAAGATGTTCAAGAAAACTGCATGGACAATCGACTACATGATGGACGAAACCGGTTTAGGGCTCATAGGCTTGATCCCGGAGGATAAGAATGTGCTGATGTCAGCCATTCACGGTGTTCCCTTGATCTATACCACGGGCAAAGGAGCTGCCGAAGCCTGTTTGCGCATTTCCAAACGTCTGTGGCAAGATCCCACCATCCCCCTAATGATGGGATAACCCCTAATACAGCGGATAGTAAAGCAATAAACATTCAGAATACTTGATATTATAATACGAGGTGCAGCTATGAATATTACACTTATGGCTCATGATAAGAAAAAAGAATTGATGGTGCAGTTCTGTACTGCATACAAGAGCATCCTTGCCAAGCATTCCCTGTCTGCCACTGCTACTACAGGTAGATTGGTTGCAGATGCTACGGGTCTGCCCATTTCCCTGTTCTTATCCCACAATCAGGGCGGTCATCAGCAGGTAGATGCTCGCATCGCCTATAACGAGATCGATCTGGTACTCATGTTCACCGATCCCAACAACTCCGATCCCTGGGAAGATCGTCAGATCGTCCAAACCATCCATCTGTGTGACACCTACAATGTTCCTGTCGCCACCAATCTTGCTTCTGCCGAAATGCTGATCCTGGGTCTCCAGCGTGGTGATTTGGATTGGCGTGAGGTCATGCGCCGCAAGCGTAATCCTCGCTGATATCCTAATATACCTATACAGGGAGCTACCCAACAGGGTGGCTCCTTCTTTCTGTGCAGGCTCCTTCCCTCTGTGGGTTCCGAAATTATTCTTACAGCCATTTGCAGGCTTTCACGATCCTCATAAAAAAATTTTTTCAAAAATGCAAAGCACGCTTGACAAATTATGCAAAGCGTGCTATACTATTTTTGCAAAGTTAACTTAGCGTTATTCCTCTGTGGACGCACCGAGGAATGAAAAGGAGTGTTCCATGAAAACCAAGATCAAAGAACTGCGTAAAATGCATAAGCTCTCCCAAGAGGAATTGGCCGAAGCCGTAGGGACTACACGGCAGACCATCACCTCCATTGAAGTCGGAAAGTACATTGCATCCCTACCCTTAGCATACAAGATCGCCCACCACTTCGGGCTCACCATTGAAGAAGTGTTTGACTTCTCAGAGTTGGAGGATTGACAATGAAAGAGTATAAAGAAAAATTAAAGGTCACAAGAGTCATTTTTACCATTGCCGCAGTGATTCTGATCGCATTTAGCATTCTTGCGGTACTGTGCGAGTGCGGTGTGATCGACTTTGCACCCGTTGCAGGAGACGGACATTGGCACAGCCGGTGGAGAGGCTTTATCTGCGGTGCATCTGTAGGAATTGCCGGCTACATTATCATTGGCTTGGTCCGCATTTCTAAGGCTCTCAGTAACGAGAAAAAGTTAAAACAGCTCTATATTGAAGAAAATGACGAAAGACAGCATCAGATCTGGACCTCTGCCAGAGCTCTGTCCATGCAAATTTTCCTGACGTTCGGGATCGTAGCAGGAATTGTCCTCGGCTATTTCAATGTGGCTGTCAGCATTACCATCCTGTCCTGCGTGACGATTCATGCCGTAATCGGAATGCTATGTAAGCTGTACTACAGCAGAAAGTATTGAAGTGCTATCATGGGAAAATATTTGATGATGATCGGTGTGTGCATCATGTGCGCCTATTCCATCTGCAACCGTTTTGTATGGCGGATCCCTAACAAAATTGCCATCCCCATATTGATCGTAGATATTGCTATGATCATGGTAGGCGCTGTATGGGGCAAACCCTGGAAGGATGCCCTTATCACCCTCGGTATCTGCATTGCAATCGGCGGGTTCGGTGCCTTCCTTACCCGGCTGTTCATGAAGTAAGCGTGCTAAAACATCAAAAACCATGGAACGGTCTTTTGACGGTTCCATGGTTTTTATCATATTGCTTAGGGTTGGTCTACGATACCGGTGAAAAGAGGGTCGCCCGTTCTTCCGGTGATGACGAAGACAAAGGGGCGGTCAAATACCAGCTCTACCTCCTCCTTCTTATCAGCAGGTATCCCTGCATACATTGAAATAACAGTAAATGCCACTGCCTCACTGCCTTCCTCATCGATCTTGACCCGAGCACAGTGCTCTGCCTTGGTAAGCACAATTTCCTGTGCATCCTCCGTCAGCGGTGAAAAATCAGACACCATAGGATGAAACACCTCGGTAAGCCCCAGCTCTGCTAACCCCTGTACAAGTTCTGTTTCCGCAGTGATATCAAACTTAGGCAGATACAGACTCAGTTTCACCGTCTGCTTATTTGCCCCTCTACCATAGGCAGGCAGGTGATAGATGGCATCCTGCTCCAGCAGGTCTTGGGGTGAGGTTCCTTCATGGGGAAGGAAGAACCACATAGCCGTTCCGTCGGACATAGGTAGCTTCACGGCTGTAAAATTCTCTCCGTTATAAATGGCATGCGTGCATACTCTGTGCATAAAATCCATAGTAATCGTCCGGTTTGCCCCGTAAAATTCTCTGTCTTTTGTATTCTGAGGTAAGAACGGTGCTGTCCATCTCGCCTTGAAATGGATTGCAGACACCAACGCCACGACCATCCTCTCATCAAGCACCACCTGCTCTGCTTGGTTCTTCAGGAGACCGCCTGTGTGCTCATTGATCCAATGGCGAAGATCCTGCGTAAACTCTGCACTTCCCATGTTGCCACTGTAGGAGGCGGCACGATAGATCTCTGCCAAGGTTGACAGGGTCTTCTCCTTGTATAACATATCGTCCCGGAGCCAAATAGAATTCCCCAGCTTGCAAGTTAGAACACCGTCATCACAGTAGTTAGACAGCCAGAAGGCGGCTGTATTCTCCCGCACTTCCTCGATGGTTTCCGTCCCCAAGAGGGCTAAGAGCTCCTGTCTCGTAGAACCTCCCGTGATTTCTGCCAGCATAGACAGAGCAAGGTAAAGGTTGAGAGGAGAATAGGTAGCGTTCTCGCCCTGTCTCTCTGCTAAGAAGATCTGTGCTGTGTTGTGATAAAAGTCCATAAAGCCTTCCGGGATCTCAAAATCCTTCACCGATGCATAAAACTGTTCCTTGTCCTCCATCCATTGTTTCCGGGTCTCTTCCCCACTTTCTGCTGTGGGATAAGGGCTCATCTTGGGATATTGAGGTGCGAACAGCAAGTGTCCGGTAGGAGTCGGTGTTACGCTCACATCCTCCGGTGCACTATCCCCCTCTATATCTGCGGGAGGGCTTAAAACGGCAGGCGGTTCCTCACTGAAGACCGATGTAGGGACGGTAGGCGAATCTTCACTTACCGCAGGCTGCGGTTCCTCGTCGAGAGCCGGTGTAGAGACGGGAGGCACACTATCGAGCCCTGTAGGTAAATACTTATCCGAGCGGTATAAAAAGTGCTGTTCCCCCTCCATATGATCCGGCAAGGATCTGACCTTGCTCCCCCACAGGAGCAAGCCCGTTACAAGAATCAAGCTCGCTGCCACACCTATCCCTAAGATGCGAGGAATACGACTTTTCTTCTGTTTTCCCCTGTTCTGAAGAGCTTCTGTTACCAAGTCTTCTGACAGGTTGGTTAAAGCGTCACCGATTTGTTCCGGTCTCATAAAAATTCCTCCTTCTGTAAATGATCCTTTAGACCCGACCGCAAGCGGTGGAGCAGACTTTTCACGCGACTGACAGAATAGCCGTAATCTGCGGCAATGTTCTCCAAGGGATCCGCAAAATAATACCGTCGTAGGAAAATCTGCCGTTTATCCGGAGTTTGCTTCCGAAGGTAGCTCTCAATAGACGCACTCAAAAGCTTTAAGTCCAAGGCTTTCTCCGGCTCGGTACCTCCGGATAGGCAGCCCTCCAGCTCCGCCAAGGATGCTGTATAGCTACCGCCACCCCGTTTCTCTGCCCCCTCTTTCCGATATCGGTCTATACAGGCAGACCGCAGGAGCTTATAGAGGTACGCTCTGAGGGAAGCAGGCTCATGTGGCGGTATGGAATTCCAGGCACGGTAGTATGCATCATTGACACACTCTGCCCCGTCTGCGGCACTCCCCAGGAAGGATGCGGCGAATCGTTCCAGCTCCGTGCCGTACTTCCTCCCCGTTTGCTCTATGGCTTCCTCCTGCCGCAGCCAAAAGAGGGCTATAATTTCCTTATCATCCATTTTAAGCCTCCTTTCTGTGCCCTTCTGCCTATAATCACGAAAAAAAATTCATAAAGTTGCAAAGGATTCCAAACATATTTTCCATATGTGCAAATTCCGGTTTGTCGAGCTGTTATGCTGTCGCAAATGGAAAATTGAAAATGGAAAATGGAAAATGTTCCTAACTGGAAATTCTAATCATAAAATATTTTCATTTTCGCAGAAAATTTTGGAAATACCACAGATTGTATCGACAATATGTTGCTCTATTTTAAATCCATCCCGAAGGGGATACCGACATTTTACATTATACATTTTCCATTTTCCATTATTCCGATTTGCGCGACCGAAGGGAGCGATAAATCGGAATATGGCTGTTTCATGCCTGCGATGGAAAAGAGGACCTCCGGGTAGAGGTCCTCAAATCATAATTGGAATTTAAGATAACTCCAGAAAAGCGGTCACGGACTCATAAGGAATGCCATTGCTTTCCTGTACTTCTCCCACCGTGCCTGCATCCGAGGAGTGACCTCGCTGACACGAGTTGGGTCGGAATTATGGGTCAGATCCGCCAGCTTGACCCGGCATGCAATGGGATTTGCCTTAATCGGAATCAAATATTCCTCGTAGGGGACAGCCGGATCATGGGTCAAAAGGGCAACTGCCTCTATAACCTCAGAAGCAAACCCCATTTGACGCAGATCCTCCAGAGTATAGTCCGTATCCTCTACCACATCGTGGAGAAGAGCCGCAACGGTAGACGCTTCGTCCTCCATCTGCTCAGCCAAATGGAAAGGATGGAACACATAGGGGATCCCAACCTTGTCAACCTGGTCCTTATGGGCACGGAAACAAAGCTTCAGTGCTTTGCAAGTCTGTTCGGTATAGATCATATGGTCCTCCCCTCAACTCAGCGGAAGTATGGGACAGTCCTATCTCCTAACTGACGGTAACACTGGACATCGGGATCTGCAATTTCTTTACGTGCTATCATTTCCTCGAACTCCTTGCGGCAGACCCAACGAGCATCACAGGTCTCTCCCGGTTGGAGAACCAAGTCCTCAAGTGGAACATCCTTCTCCAGGAAGTACAGATCACAGAAGCAGTTCTTACGCCTATAGGTATCTACAGGGATAAACTCCTCCTCACGGGCATGGATCCCGGTTTCCTCACGTACTTCCCGGCAGGCAGCACTGAGACTATTCTCCCCTGCCAGGACAGCTCCACCCGTAAGCGCCCAGAAGTTAGGGAACGCCATTTTCTCCGGTGAACGTTTGGTCAGAAGAAGCTCCCCTTTTCGATTAAAGATCCAGACAAAGGCGGTGAGGTGATACTCTCCGCTCCGCATGGGTGTCCCCCGAGGGTGCTTCCGATGAAGGGGCTGTCGATTGGTATCATATACATCCCAAAGTTCCATGTTTCCTCCTATGCCTTGCCGCAAAGATGCTCGATCAAAACCTTAAGACCCATTAAGATCAGGATCAAGCCACCTACAGCTTCAGCTTTGCTCTTATACTTTGTGCCGAACACATTCCCGATCTTGACGCCCACAGCGGAGAACAGGAAGGTGGTAATACCGATGAATAAAATTGCGAACCAAATATTTGCTCCCGTAACTGCAAAGGACACACCCGCTGCCAATGCATCGATGCTGGTCGCAATTGCCAGAGGAAGCATGGTTCTGAATGAAAAGGAGTCATTGAGCGAATCCTCTCCGTCCCCATCAAATGCCTCACGTAACATATTGAAGCCAATCAAGCCCATCAGCAGGAACGCGATCCAATGATCAAAACGCTGTATGTATCGGGCAAAGGTGCTCGCCAGTGCAAATCCGATTAGGGGCATAAGTGCCTGGAAGCCACCGAAGTAGGCTCCCGTGATCAGCCAGTGTTTGGGGCGGATCCGACCAACGGAGAGTCCCTTGCCCACGGCTACTGCAAAAGCATCCATGGACAGTGCTATGGCAGTCACTAACAGATCCAGTATCGTCATTGTGCCGGTTGCTCCTCTCTGTATTCTGCATAAGCATCGCTTAGGCTCCGTGCCTGCAAGCCATCGTGGAACACAAAGTCCACACCGGGTTCGTTATTGGTGATCTTGCCACGGGAAACATAAATAGCATAGCTCTTAAACGCCACGGGGCAAATAGGTGCCCATTCCATAATCTGTCTATGGAGCTCAGAGTAGCTGCCGGAATTTGCCAGAGCCTCGGTACACAGGGTTACAAGACCGGTGTTGCTAATAGAACCATACTGAAGATTGCCGTACTTCATAAAGAATTCCGACAGATCAAAGTTGGCAGTCAACCGAACCTCACCTAAATAGACATCAAAGTTCTGATCCCTCAGAGCCTGCTCATACTGCTTGCGCTCCAGCGCAGAAACCGTTATACGAAGTCCTGCATCTGTGAAAACCTTGCAGATTCGATCTGCCAGCTTGACCCGTGCAGGATCATCCAGACAGACCAGAAACTTGCCCTCGTGTCCCTCATACTCCGGATCTGTCAAAATGCCGGAGTTCCGCAGGGCTTCGTTAAACTTGGCAGGGGCATAGTCGTACTCCTCGGCAAGCTGGCCATCGTGGAAGGGTGATGAAGGAGAACACGGCAGAGGTGTTCCCTGGGCAAACCCTCCGTAGATCTCATTGACGAAAAGGTCACGGTCAATGGCATAGGTTACTGCAGAGCGGAATTCCTCCTCAATGAACCAGCCACTGTAGAGATTAAATCCCAAATAATGGAGGATCGTGGTAGGAGACTCCCACACCTCGTAGTCACAGCGGTACCCCACTGCGGCAGTACTGTTGGGGTCGCAGTAGACCAAGTCTGTACTGCCAAATTCAAACTGATTGCGCAGATCGTTAGCCTCCGTAGCCGGAGACATAGCAATGCGGTCACAGCTCAGTACACCATGGGACTCCTTCCACCAGTGAGGATTACGGATCAGATTCTGCCCACGGAAGAAGTAGGCCCCTGTTCCGAGCGGAAAGTCTGCCTCTACAGTCGATGCCTTAACAATAGGAACATCCAGCATAAGGGCAAGATTCTCGTATGCAGTATTGAGGCTGATCTCTATAGCTCCGTCTTCGGCTACATAAATGGAAGAAATGTGCTCCAATCGCTCGGAATACATGGAGCTCTTCTTAGCTGCCAGCAGAGATGCCCGGACATCCTCCCCTGTAAGGGCAGTACCGTCGGAGAAACGAGCATCCTTTAACAGGCGGAATCGGTAGAACGTGCCGTTAGAAGAAGATTCCAAACTCTCACACAGGACAGGTGCCGGTGTGAAATCATGCGTCACCACAAATAGGGGCTCATACATTAAGGAGAACAACGCACGGTTAACCGTCGCCGTACAGGTATAAGGGTTCATCCCGTATTGGGGTAAATAGGACAAGCCAAAGGAGGTATCGCCCTCAACTGTGGGCTCCTGCTCCTGTACCCCCTCCGTAATCTCCTCCAACTCCGGCAGGAGAGGAACGGTTGCAGAAGGCTCGGGGTTATCCACAGTTGTGCATGCGGTCAAGAAAATACATAGTACAAGACTCAGTGCAAGAAGCTTCTTCACAGGGCTTCACCTCCCAGTGTGATCATAGCTGCCAGAGATCCCCGAAGGTCCCCCACCCGACGGTGAGACCAGAAACGATCCGGTTGGCAAGCAGTGCATTCCTCTGCAATGCAGATCTGCTCTACGCCTGCCCGACGGAGCCATAGAGCATTGAGCCCCTTAAGATCCACCAGGAATTTATCCCCCTTAGGGAGAATACAAGACCTTGCCTCATCTCCCATGGAACGGATCATAGCATCCGGAACGTCTGCATGGGTCTCGAAGCAGCATTGGCTGATGCAAGGACCAATGGCTGCCCGAATATTCCCGGGAGCAGAGCCGAACTCTGCAGTCATTTTCTCTACAACTCGTGAGGCAATCCCGGCTGCAGTGCCACGCCAGCCGGCGTGACAGGCTCCCACTGCGCCTGCCACAGGATCATAGAAAAGAATAGGGGTACAATCTGCGGAGAACACCGTAAGGACCACGCCGAGGTCGTTGGTAACCAGACCGTCACAGCCCTCGGTTGCCTCCCACTTAAGTCCCCTGCCCCGATGGGAAGGCCCCACCCGCTCCACGATGTCAGAGTGGATCTGCTTGGTAAACACCGTGTTCTCCGGTGCAAATCCTACAGCCTCGCCTAAAATGCGATAATTCTCTCTGACATTCTCCGGGAGGTCCCCTCGATGAGTCCCTAAATTAAGGGAGGCAAGGTATCCCTCACTGACTCCGCCGAAGCGGGTAGAGAAGCAGTGCGGTACTGCCTCCAGCAAAGGGCTGGTCAAATATTGCAGATCATCCTTCTGTACGGTAATCATTGCTTTGCCTCGTCCTTGTCACGGCAGCACTGCTTGTACTTCTTACCGCTGCCACAGGGACAGGGGTCGTTGGCACCGATCTTGATCTTCTTAACAGGCTGCTTCTTTACTGTCTTGTCGGAAGCACCGCCTGTGCCGGTGATCTTGGCTACCTTCTTGCGGCGGACCTCCTCGTTGGTCTTGGGGCGGACCATATACAGACGGCGAACCGTCTCCTCGCGGATAGCATTGATCATACCGTCGAACATAGCAAAGCCCTCACGCTTGTAGGCAACAACAGGGTCTGTCTGACCGTAGGCACGGAGACGGATCCCCTGCTTAAGATCATCCATAGCATCGATATTGTCCATCCAGTATTCATCTACTACCTGTAGGAGGATGATCCGCTCCACCTCACGCATAAGCTCGGAGCCGAACATAGACTCCCGTGCCGCATAGGTCTCGCGGAACAGCTCGTAGAGCCGATCCTTTGCCTCCTGAGGGTTCTTCGCACCGGTAAAGGAGCCGGGTGCAATGTAGATCCCCCCGAACTTCTCGTTGATGGCAACTGTACGCTTGTCCTCGGTATCATGATCGGGGTTGCCGTAGATATCATCTACCTCGGAATCAATCACATGGTGGAGCATAGTATCGATGGTAGCAGTCAGATCCTCGCCATCCAGGACCTTCTGCCGCTGCTCGTAAATGACGGTTCTCTGGGTATTCATAACATCGTCATATTCCAGAACATTCTTACGGGATTGGAAATTACGGCTCTCAACGGTCTTCTGTGCATTCTCAATAGCACCGCTGAGCATCTTGGCATCAATGGGGGTATCCTCATCCACACCCATGGCATTCATCATATTCATGACTCGCTCTGAGCCGAAGAGACGCATGACATCGTCCTCCAGAGACAGGAAGAATCGGGTAGCACCGGGATCACCCTGACGGCCTGCACGACCGCGGAGCTGGTTGTCGATCCGTCGGGATTCATGCCGCTCCGTGCCGATAATGAACAGACCGCCTACCTCACGGACACGTTGTGCCTCTGCATCGGTGTCTTCCTTGTGACGGGCAAGATTCTCCTTGAACTCACTGCGAACCGCAAGGATCTCGGGGTTCTCGGTTTCTGCATAGGAGTTAGCCTCTGCAATCAGCTCATCGGGCAGTCCCTTCTTCCGCAGGTCGGACAGTGCCATGTATTCTGCATTGCCGCCCAGCATAATATCCGTACCACGGCCTGCCATGTTGGTAGAAATGGTAACGGCACCGAATTTACCTGCCTGGGCAACGATCTCCGCTTCCTTCTCGTGGTGCTTGGCGTTCAAGACCGTGTGCTTGACACCCTCACGCTTAAGGAGCTTGGACAGGAGCTCGGACTTCTCGATGGAGACCGTGCCCACCAGCACAGGCTGCCCCTTAGCGTTGCATTCCTTGATCTGCTCGATCACAGCACGGAACTTGCCTACCTCGGTCTTGTAAACCGTATCGTTGTGGTCAATACGGGCAATAGGCTTGTTGGTGGGAATCTCTACGATATCCAGCTTATAGATGGCATTAAATTCCTCCTGCTCTGTCAGAGCCGTACCGGTCATGCCGGAGAGCTTGGTATACAGGCGGAAGAAGTTCTGGAAGGTAATGGTTGCAAGTGTGCGGCTCTCATGGGCAACGCTGACTCCCTCCTTGGCCTCGATTGCCTGGTGGAGTCCCTCGTTATACCGTCTGCCGTACATGAGTCTGCCGGTAAATTCATCAACAATGATGACCTGGTCATCCTTGACCACATAGTCGATGTCCCGTTTCATAACACCACGTGCCTTCATAGCCTGGTTGACGTGGTGCATGAGGGTGGTGTTCTCGATATCGCCCAGATTCTCTACACCGAAGTACCGCTCTGCCTTGGCAATACCGCTGGCGGTCAGATTGGCAGTACGAGACTTCTCCTCTACGTAGTAGTCACAGTCCAGATCGTCCTGCTCCTGCTTCTCGTCCGTGGTGGCAAACACCCGTTTCTTAAGCCCGGAGACAAACATGTCCGCCATTTCGTAGAGCTTGGTAGATTCTTCTCCCTGACCGGAAATGATCAGAGGGGTACGTGCCTCGTCAATGAGGATGGAGTCCACCTCATCCACTACGGCAAAGTTGTGTCCCCGCTGTACCATCTCATGCTTATACAGAGCCATGTTATCACGGAGATAGTCAAAGCCCAGTTCGTTGTTGGTACAGTAGGTAATATCCGCAAGATATGCCTCCCTGCGCTGATTGGAGCTAAGACCATGAATGATCAGACCGACCTTTAAGCCTAAGAAACGGTAGACCTTGCCCATCCACTCAGAGTCACGCTTGGCAAGATAGTCGTTGACGGTAACAATGTGGACGCCCTGTCCGGACAGCGCATTGAGGTAGGCAGGCAGGATCGCAACCAGGGTTTTGCCTTCGCCTGTCTTCATCTCGGCAATTCTGCCCTGGTGGAGGATAATGCCGCCGATCAGCTGTACCCGATAGGGGCGCATCCCCAGAACACGGTCTGCTGCTTCACGGCAGACTGCAAATGCCTCGGGGAGGAGCTGTTCCAGAGTCTCCCCGTTTTGGTATCTTGTTTGGAACTCTGCCGTCTTGTCCCGAAGGGCTTCGTCGGAGAGCCTCTTCATATCTTCCCCAAGTGCTTCGATCTGCTCCACAATGGGGATAAGCTTCTTGACCTCCCGTTCAGAACGGGTGCCGAATAGTTTAGTGATCAGTCCCATGGTATTCCTGACCTTTCGTCGTTATAGTTTGCTATTATGCATCGTACATGATATTATATCATAAAACGGACAACAAAAAAAGAGAAATCTGCATTCCTAACAAAAAATTCAAAATTACGGCATCGACACATAGGGCGACTCAAATGTAATAACGGTATAGTACTTCCTATCCTCAAATTGGACCCTTTCGTCGATCCGAGCCTTAAACTCTGCCTCTCGCCCCTTGTGCTGAAAGGGAACCACCAGATCAAAGATCAAATTGGTATGCTTGACCCCTCGTACCATGCGGAAATCATGGATGCTGAGGGTAGGCTCGATGGTCTTGATCTCCTGTTCCACCAATGCCTTCATACGGTTCAGCTCGCCGTCATCCGTTACTACGGGATCATAGTGAACCACTAAGTGTACCCGTAAACTCTCCTTGGCATGACGTTCAATGTCATCCAGAATATCATGACACAGGAGAGGATCTGCCTGGGCATCCATTTCTGCATGGACGCTGGCAAAGCACTGCCCCGGACCGTAATCATGGACCAGCAGGTCGTGGATCCCCAGAACTCCATCATGAGACAGGATCAGATCACGGATGGAAGAAACCAGTTCCTCATCCGCACTCTCACCCAGAAGCGGGCTGATAGTCTCCTTGCCCAGGGAGCAGCCGGACCAGAGGATAAACAATGCCACCGCCATGCCGATATAGCCGTCAATATTCCAGTGGAGGAAATGGCTGATGAGCAGGCTGCACAGGACAGCAACGGTAGAGATCACATCGTTGCGGCTGTCGGTAGCAGTTGCCTCCAATGCCTTGGATCCGATCTTCTTCCCTAAGCTCTTGCAGAAGAAGCTCATCCACAGCTTGAGGAGGACAGATGCAATAAGAACACCTGCTACCACCGGGGACATGGTCACTGCGGTAGGCTGTAGGATCTTATGCCATGCACTCTTGGCAAGCTCAACACCGATCACCAATATCATGGCGGCCACACCGAGTGCAGACAGATATTCGATCCGTGCATGACCATAGGGGTGCTCCTCATCTGCAGGTCGCTCTGCCAGCTTAAAGCCCAGGAGCGTCACAACAGAAGAAGATGCATCCGTCAGATTATTCACCGCATCCGCAGTAACAGAAACCGCCCCGGACAGGATGCCCACCAACAGCTTGCCGGCGAATAGCAAAACATTGCACAAGATCCCTACGATCCCCGCCAACTTGCCATAAGCAGAACGAACCCTGGGCTCGGCTGTATTGTTATAGTCTTTCACAAACAGTTTTAGGAGAAAACGGGTCATAGCTACCTCCCGAATCGAGAAATTTGGGTAAAAATACCACATCTGTTTTATTATACTATAGGAATGAGAAAAAGTACAGAACAAAATGTGCCCACAAGCCAAATGCCATAGCCGAAAAAACTTGCATATCGGGTCGGAATATGATATGATACTCTAAAGTATTGTATCTTAGTCGAGGTAACCATGCAGTATTACAGAATCGGAGCGTTGGACATCGTCATAAATTCGGGTCCTATAGAGCTGTGGGATGATCTGCTGACCGTAGAGTTTGCACAGTGGGGAGATCCTACACAGCAAACTCTCCATATTCAGGCTACAGAGTGTGACCTATCCTTCCTAAAGGACTGGGAAATCGAATTATACACCGGTAGCTACGAGATCCGCAAGAAGGGGGACAGGCGATTCCTCCTGCACCATTGGATGACGTACCGTTTTGCCTTTGGGCTGTATCTGGATGAGCTGTTCGGACAAGGAGACATTCGGTTGTATTGTAACAGACTCCCGGAACCGATCCGTCTTACTACCGCCCATTTCATGGGCGCAGCAGCCATCCACCACAGGCTCCTGGGCAAGGATTGCGCCGTGATCCATGCCTCATATATCGACTACAACGGAAAGGGCATCGTGTTCACTGCCCCCTCCCAGACGGGCAAGTCTACCCAGGCAGAGCTGTGGCGGTTCCACAATGGTGCGCAGATCCTAAACGGAGACCGTGCCCTGCTCCTTCCGATCCATGGCAAGTGGCACACAGGGGGGTATATTGCCTGCGGTTCCTCCGGGGTCTGCAAGAACAGATGCCTTCCTCTGGGAGCTATCGTAATATTGGCTCAAGGTCCCCAAAATGTCATCCGTCCCGCCACGCCAAAGGAGCGCATCCACGCTCTCTTTACTGCCATGGACTTCTTCCACTGGAGCACGGAGGACTTAGACCTTGCCCTGGCTCTGGCAGGGCAGATCGCCGCACAAGCTCCCGTTTACCACCTAAGCTGTAGGCCGGATGAGGATGCAGTCCGCACCTTGCAACACTGTTTGGAGGCAGATCACCTATGCTGATATCCGATTTCCTATTCCAAAAGGCATCCCGTAACAGGATCCCCCTCAATGTGACGATGGAGCTGTCCCCGGTATGCAATTTCCAATGCAAAATGTGCTATGTCCGCAAAACCGAGGCACAGCTCCGCAAGGAGGGCAAGTCTCTCATAGACTGGACCCAATGGTTGGAGCTGGCAAAGCAGCTCCGTCAAGCCGGGACCCTATACCTCTTGCTCACAGGAGGAGAGCCCTTCCTGTACCCCCATTTTAGAGAATTGTACACAGAGCTGCACCGTATGGGCTTCCTGATCATGATCAACACCAACGGCACCCTTATTGACGAGGATACCCTGCAATGGCTCAAAGACATGGCCCCCTACCGCATCAATCTCACCCTCTACGGTGGCAGCCGAGAGACCTATGGCAGGATCTGCGGCAACCCCGGAGGCTATGACAAAGCGATGTTCGCCCTACGCTCTCTTAAGGAGCTGGGGATCGCAACGGTGATCAATGCCAGCATGATCCCCGAGAATGCCTGTGATCTGGAGTCGATCATGTCCGTAGGCCGTGAGTTACAACTCAACACCCGTGTCAGCACCTATATGTTCCCCCCTGTCAGACGCGCGGCCGAGGACAGTGACTCCCGTTTCACCCCGGAGGAGTCTGCGGATATGTTCATGCGGAAGGTGATTTTCGCAACAGATATGAAGCAGAGGCTGGACTATTTCCGCTCCCAGGTCTGCCCCATAAGCCCCGATGAAGAAGGCACCTGGGGCGACCGGCAAGACGAGCACATGAAGTGCCGAGCAGGCCGCTGCAGCTTCTGGATCTCTTGGGACGGAACCATGTGTGCCTGCGGTCTGATGCCCTTCCCCAAGACCTTCTGTGCCTTTGATGGGGATATCATAGAGCACTGGAAGGAGCTGACTGAGGCTGTACGGACCTATCCCGTATTAAGTGCCTGTGCAGGCTGCGAGATGCGGACTGTCTGCAAGCCCTGCGCAGCCACAGTCTACACCGAGAGTGGCAAGACCGATGGACGAGTTCCCTACCTCTGTGATCTGGCAAGAGCCACCACGGAGCGAATCCAAACTTACTTAAAGGAGCATAACGATGAACACACAACCTAAGCATAAGCCTACCCTTAAGCAGTGGCTGACCATAGGAGGTATTGCCGTAGCCCTGGTTCTGGCGGTGGTCATGATCCTAATTAACAGAGGAGGTCCCAAGAATGACGACTGGGTCCCCGTGATCCCCGGTGAGACCACTATGGCACAGGATCCCACCTACACCGATCTCCCCGTAGACGACCACAGCCCCGACGGAACCACCGGCATGACCGACCCCTCCCCCTCCATTACCGACGGACAGGCCGTAACTACCGAGAATACCCAGATCAATACCACACCCATGCCCACATTAGGTGACGAGGATCCCTATGAGAACTGGCTTGCATCTGCTATGATCATCGGTATCTCCATGCAGTATTCCGACTTTGAATTTCTGGGGATCTACACCGCATCCCAGACTCCCGTTTCCGCTCACGATTCCAGCAAGGGTGCCTATGTGGTC
The DNA here is from genome assembly GCA_045644345.1 of Faecousia sp. Lineage (GTDB taxonomy): Bacteria > Bacillota > Clostridia > Oscillospirales > Oscillospiraceae > JAZOXB01. The sequence goes on from JAZRGR010000155.1 coordinate 33,949, forward strand.
TTTAAGGGCAATGGTGAGACCTTAGCCCTGCAATCCGTCCCCCTAAGTGCAGAGCGTAGCGACCGCGGAACCAGCGATCTTTACGTACCGGCTATCGGGTATGCCACCTATGATCTGATGGATCCCAATGCCATTGTCCTTACAGGCTTGACCGAGGTTTCCCTGGAGGCTCTGGAGGAGCTGATCATTGCCTCCTCCCAAGTCTCTATTATTGAACGATAAGGAGTGATTCCATGAACACAGGAAATGAGATCCTGCGGGTCTGTGGCCTGTGCAAGAGTTTTAAGCTCTCTGCCAAGCAACGAAATCTGAACAAGACCACAGACAAATACAAGGAAGCGGTCAAAAATGTTTCCTTCAGTGCCTACAGAGGCGAGATCTTCGGTCTCTTGGGCCCTAATGGTGCCGGCAAGACCACTACCATGCGGATCCTGTCTACCCTGATCCGCTCCGACAGCGGTGAAGCATGGATCAACGGAGCCAATGTGACGACAGAGGCAAATGAGGTCCGCTCCCGTCTGGGCTTCTTGACAGGTGACCTTAAATTAGAGCAATTTTTCACCCCGGATTACCTGTTCGACTTTTTCTCCGATCTCCACGGTGTGGAGCCGGAGGTTCGGGAGCGACGGAAGAAGGCACTGTTTGAACGGTTCGGCATAATTGGCTTTGCCCAGACCAAGGTGGCAGAGCTGTCCCAGGGCATGCGTCAGAAGGTGTCTATTGTGGTATCTCTGGTCCATGATCCCGATGTGATCATCTTTGATGAGCCCACCAACGGACTGGATGTCATTACTGCCAAAACTGTAACGGACTTCCTCCTGGAGCTAAAGGCACGGGGCAAGACCATAGTGGTCTCCACACATATTTTCAGCCTAATAGAGAAACTATGCGACCGTGTAGGTATCCTGATCGATGGGCAAATGGTAGCTTGTGACAGTTTGGAGGCTATCTGCAACGGATTAAGCCTGGAGGATCGGTTCTTCCATCTGTACAGCGCTGTAAAAGGAGGGACCATGGTATGAAAGGTATGCTGACCATTTTCAAGAAGGAGCTTGCCCGTTTCTTCGGGGACCGTCGTACTCTGATCACCATTCTGATGCCGGGTCTGCTGATCTACTTTATCTACAGCTTTATGGGCAGCAGCCTTACCGGCTCTACGGAAGCACCGGAGAACTTGATCCCTGTTATTGCGGTGAACACTGTACCGGACTCTCTGAGCCCTGCACTCATCCAATTTGATCTGATATCCGCAGAGGATCGGCAGGAAGCAGAAACCCTTGTCGCACAGGAAGCAGCTCACGCTGCCATCCTGTTCCCCTCAGACTTCGACGCCGCTGTAGCTACCTACAGATCCGGCGATGGAGATGCCCCCGTAGTAGAGCTGTTCATGAACACTTCCTCCGCAGATTCTCAGCCTGCATACTTAGCTCTGCTTTCTATGTTGGATGGCTATGAGGCTTCCCTGGTCAACAAGTTCGATATCGCAGAATATGATGTAGCTCCGGAAGAAGCAGCAACGGCCCAGATCTTCTCTATGATGCTCCCTATGCTGCTGATGACCTTCCTCTACTCCGGCTGTGCAGCCGTAGCACCGGAATCCATCGCCGGTGAGAAAGAACGAGGCACCATTGCAACCCTCCTGATCACCCCCGTCCAGCGGAGTCATATTGCACTGGGCAAGATCATGGCACTGTCCATCATTGCTATACTCTCTGCCTCTGCCAGTGCCTTGGGTACCATCCTGTCCCTGCCCAAGCTCATGGGTACAGATATAGGAGGCAATATCTACGGCATGGGAGATTATCTGCTGTTGGCAGGCGTCCTTCTGTCTACAGTCCTTCTCATAGTGACACTGATCTCTCTGATTTCCTCCCTTGCTAAGTCTGTAAAGGAAGCAACCACACTGACCACTCCCCTTATGATCCTGGTCATGTTCATGGGTGTGTTAGCTATGAACGGTCCCTCGCAGAGTACAGGCTATTTCCAATTCATGATCCCCCTGTATAATTCTGTGCAGACTATGGTAAGGATCTTCACCTTTAGCAATGCCTCCATGCCCACCCTTATTACCGCAGTATCTAATTTAGCCTACACCGGTTTGGGCATATGGGGACTGACCGCCCTGTTCCGCAGTGAGCGGATTCTGTCCACAACTTGATCCATGATACACGAAACGGAAGGCATCCTCAGATGCCCTCCGTTTCGTGTTTATACAGCTCGCCATATTCCGATTTATCGCTCCCTCATGCTGTCGCAAATGGAAAATTGAAAATGGAAAATGGAAAATGATCCTACCTGGAAATTCTAATCATAAAATATTTTCATTTTCGTAGAAAATTTTGGAAATACCAGAGATTGTATCGACAATATGTTGCTCTATTTTAAATCCATCCCGAAGGGATACCGACATTTTACATTATACATTTTCCATTTTCC
>JAZRGR010000156.1:0-8339 GCA_045644345.1 Faecousia sp.
CGGGTGGTGCCATCTGCCCTGGTTCCCTACATCACAGGAGCCGATTGATCCCACCATTTGCGCAACACCCCACAGACGCAAATTCCGATTTATGGAGCTGTTTATCGTATAACACCGTAGGGGCGACCTGTGGTCGCCCGGGCATTGTCGTTAAACGACAATGACGAAATTACGGGATTATCACGAGTTTTCCGACAAAATCGAAAAATTTTGCGGGCGACCACAGGGCGCCCCTACGAACAAATTCGGAAATCGACTTGCTCGATAAATTGGAATTTGGTCGTGTTTGCTATGGATAAAAGCAGGAGACCTCCTCGTTTTTGGGGGTCTCCTGCTTTGCGGTTTGATGCCGGTTTTTATTCGGGGATACCGAAGAGGGTGTTGGCGTTATGGGCGGTTTGGATGCCCATTTCTTCGGATGTAAGACCCTTGAGCTCTGCGATCTTGTGAGCTACCAGGGGGACAAAACGGCTGTCATTCCGTCTGCCCCGATAGGGCTCGGGAGCCATGTAGGGGCAGTCCGTCTCGATAAGGATCCGATCAACAGGGATGGCATCCACTGCCTCCAAGGCACGACGGGCATTCTTAAAGGTGACAACCCCCGTAAAGCCCAGATACCAGCCACGGTCTACCAGCCATCGAGCCAGATCCGCACTGCCGGAGAAGCAGTGGAATACTCCACGCAGATCCGGGTGCCGCTTAACAATCGCCATAGCATCCTCTGTTGCCTCACGCATATGGACGATCACAGGGAGCTTCAGTGCCTCGGCAAGCTCGATCTGTTCCTCGAAGGCAATGATCTGCTGAGCCCGTGGCACATCCTCGTAGTGGTAATCCAAGCCGATCTCCCCAATGGCACGAACCTTGGGGTGGGCGGCAAGCTGTCTGTACTGTTCCAGAAGTCTGCCATCTACATGATCTGCATCATCGGGATGGGAGCCTACAGAGGCATAGACGAAATCATATGCCTCTGCAAGGGCAACAGACCTCTCGGAGCTTGCTATGTCACAGCCGACATTCATAATGCGGCTGACACCGTGGTTCTTAAGATCCTCTAAGATCTCATGACGATCCTCGTCAAATCTCTTGGCATCCAAGTGGGCATGGGAATCAAAATACATGGTCTATCCTCCCTCGGCTTACAGGGTACGGCAGGTAAAGAGGATCACCTGACGGTTCTGTGCCTCCTGCCGCAGTACCTCTACAGCCGCCTCACAGCGGTCATCGTCGAAGTTGACCAGCGCATCGTCCAGGATCAGGGGTGCATCCTCCGGCAGGAGCATCCGGCACATTGCCAGACGGAGTGCCAGATACATCTGATCCGCTGTTCCGCAGCTCATAGCCGCCGCAGGTCTCTGGAGCGCACCGTCGCGAACAGAGAGCTGCATATCCGGGGACAGGCTCACAGCCGGATACTTGCCCCGTGTAAGCTGACCCAGGATCCGCCCCGCCTCTGCGGTGATCTTGGGGGAGAAACGGGAGCGAACCCGTCCGTCTGCCAGCTCCAGAACCTGCTGTGCAAGATCCAGAGCCTGCAGCTTCTCCTTAGCCTCTACGAGCTGTCCGTGGAGGACGGTCTTGCGCTCCTCCATGGCCTCCCGTTTCCCTGTTGCCTCCATACGACCCCTGAGGGCGGCAAGACGGTCACTGACATTGCGGAGCTTCTGTCCGGCAACACGGTGCTCATAGCGGAGCTTACTCTCATCCATGGTAAGTGCCTCGTAGTCGATCTTAAGGTCGCTGTCCCCAAAGAGCTTGCGCATATTGGCATACTGGGTCCGCTGATTCTCTAAGATCCGCTTCTCTGCAGACAGGGTGTTGACAGCCTCCACTGCCTCTGCCAGGATCTGTCTTGCCTGGGCAATGTTGGCGCATTCCGGGGCGAAAGCAGCGATCTCCTTGATCAGCTCGTCGCATTCCTTGCGTGCGCTGTTCATACGGCTCGTAAGCTGACGGACCTCTTCTTCCTCTGCCTCAGCCACACGCTCATAGTTCTGCTGTGCCTCACGGTAGGCATCTAAGAGCTGAGGAAGCTCCTCTACGGAATCTGCCTTATAACGGCTGAGGATCTGCTGTGCCTCTAAGAGACTGCGGTATTTACGCAGGTTCTTACGCTGCAGGACGATCCACAGCACCAGCATCAGTGTCAGTGCGGATGCGGCTACCCCTGCCGCAATGGGCAGAGGAACTGCAAAGGGCAGCAGCTCATAATAGCTCAGCACCCCCAGAGCCGCCGCACCTGCAAAGAGCAGGAAGCACAGCAGCAGGGGCAGGAGCTTCTTCTTAGGCTTTTCCTTCATCTTAACAGCGTAGTCTGCCATATCCTGTCGGATCCGCTCCTCTGCCTGCTCCACAGTCAGATCCGCAAAATATCCGGGAGGCTGGGGTCTGGGAGTCCGGGGATCCATGAAGGCTGTCTCCATGTGAGCTGTCTCTAAGTTGCTCTGCGCCCGATCAAGCTGTTTCTGATAGGTCCGCAGCTCCTCATCCGAGGGCAGGCGGTTGATCATATCCTCCAACCGCTGACAGAGCTGTTCCTGATCCTTCAGCTTGGCTCCCAGCTCCTCCATGGCGATCTGACCCTGGGCACGTTTTGCCCCGTCAATGCGGTTTACAAGGATGTCCAGCCGCTGATAGTCCCGCTCCAGAGTCTGCTTCTCTTCCTCCAGAGCAGTGACTTCGTTGTGTAGGGTCTCTAAAGCGTTCCAATGCTGTTCTGCCTCGGTAAGCTCTGTGCGGAGTCTGGAGATCCGCCCGCTGCGACCGTTGAGGCGGTTCCTAAGGGCGGTCAGCTCCTTCTCAAGCTGGGGAGCGGACTTGCCCTGCTCCTCGCCGGTGCTGACCAAGGCACCCAGCCGTTTCTCCAGAGCATCGTCCCCGTTGACACAGACCCCTAACTGGCGGATGAAAGCAGTACGTTCAAACACGCTCCGCTCCACACCGCAGAGCATCCGTCCGCAGTTATCCCCGGACAGGGCGCCCAGCTCCCTGCCACTGTCGGTCTCGTAAGCACGGAAGAGGCTCATGGGAGCCTTGGGGGTGGACTTGCGCTCAATGGTGATCCGACGACCCTTCCATTCCAGGTCCATGGATCCCTCCATGGGACTGCCGTTCCATGGGCGGTATCGCTCCTTGGCAGGGAGTCCTGCGTTGAGCTGATTGCTCCGCTCCTTGGTATCGATGCCGTAGAGCATGGCAATGATAAAGGCGGTCCATGTGGATTTCCCCTCCTCATTGGGGAGGGTCAAAAGATTCATCCCGTCCTGCAAGTCAAGCTCGCCCTTGAGCTTGCCGAAGGATGCTCGCATTTTCAGTATCTTCATACCGTCCTCCTTTCTTTACAGGCTGACTTCTCTGCCGTCCATAAGATCTGTCAGAATATCTGCGGCAGCCAGGATCCGAGACTGTTCCTCCTCCGATCCTGTGTCATAACGGTGTTTCAGTTCCTTCATAATCTCTCCTCGGAGGGTATCCTCCTCGATCCCCTCCCAGCGAGGTCCCCGGGCATAGGTCCTGTCCTCCAGCTCCAGGCTGAAGCAACGCCCCTCAAGTGCCTCAAGAATCTCAGCCGGCTTGGGATCCTCACAGGGTCCCTTAAGGATCACACGCAGGCAATGCATCTCCGCTCTCTCGGGGAGAGCACTCAGAACAGCCTCTACAGGAGCCTCCCCCGGCTCTACCTCGACGATCTCATATCGGCGTCCCTCCAAGGGGACGAACTCCGGGTCACAGCAGACCTTGGACAGACGGACACGGAGCAGACCCTTGCGTCCGCATTCGTCAAAGCCCCTGCCCATGAGACAGCCGGAATACCCGTAGGTCGTATACTCCAACCGCTGGATCTGCATGGAATGGACATGACCCAGTGCCAGATAATCCAAGCCGGAGTCTGCGATCTGATCCGTGGTAATGGGGTTATATTGATTGCCCGTATGGAGCAGGAGCAGGTTCATACGGGTCTTGTCTGCGACGCGGAAGTCCTTAAGAGGCTCCCAGTTGCCCTCCGTATAGGCTGCGCCGTAGAGATCGCATTGGGGCAGCTCGATCCGCTCCAGCTCCTGCTTGGTAAAGATATGGACATTCTCCCCCCAATCCTCACGGGCATAGGGGCTGTCCTCCCTATAGGGATCGTGGTTGCCGGGTGCAATATAGATGGGGGCATCAATAGAGGCGAAGCATGCCTTGAGTGCCTCGATGGTGTCCAGATATACCGTCTCCCCGTCAAAAAGATCCCCTGCCAAAAGCACCAGATCACAGCCCTCGCAGGCTGCGGCAAATTCCTTGAGCAGCTCCCGTTGCTCCTCTCTGCGCTGTTTTGCCAGCTCCACGGGCAGGGATGCAAAGGGGGCATCTAAATGAAAGTCCGCCCCATGAACGAATTTAATCATAGATCAGGATCCTTTCTGTTTTTTTACACCGGCCGCTGTCCGTATCGATATGGAACACACAGCCCTCTAACTTGCAGCTCCCTGCCGCAGGCTCATACCGTTGGGGGATCTCCCCTCTGAAACGGCGGATGGACAGATCCGGTCTGATCCCCAAGACACTGTTACGGGGCCCCGTCATACCCAGATCCGTAATATATCCCGTGCCGGAGGGCAGGACCCGATCATCTGCCGTCTGCACATGGGTGTGGGTCCCCCATAGGGCGCTGACCTTGCCATCGAGCATCCAGCCCATAGCCAGCTTCTCCGAGGTAGCCTCTGCATGGAATTCCACCAGGATCACCTTGGTCTGCACCTTCTTAAGGATCCGCTCTACCTCGGCAAAGGGATTGTCTGCATTGTAGTCCATATTGCACCGACCGATCAGATCGATCACCGCAACAGCACCGAAGGAGGTGTCATAAACACCCCAGCCCTTACCCGGTTGGAGGGAGGGCAGATTGGCAGGACGGAGAATCCGAGCATTGCGTTGCATATAGGGGACGATCTCCCGTCTGCCCCAGGTGTGATTGCCCATGGTGATCACATCGGCACCTGCGTCAAAAATCGCCTCTGCCTGACCGGGGGTAATGCCCAGTACTGCCGTATTCTCCCCGTTGACCACGCAGAAATCCACAGCGTAGTCCTTCTTTAAGGCAGGTAGATTCGATTGTAAGAAATCCAAGCCGTTGGATGCCACAACATCGCCTACGGCCAGCACCTTTATGATCATTGTGCTTCACTCCCGAATAAAATGATAGATAGGGTACTCATTCGTGCAATTTTGCAGGAAACAAGCCGTACAATACAGGAAACTCACCGCAAAGGAGATCACTGCCGTGGAATGCTTCCGAGGAACCTTAGATTCCATACAGATTCTGTACATCCCTGTTCTGCAAATTCTTCCCTGCCCTTCACAGCCCCGACGGGTCTTTGATCCCGAAGCTCTGCGGGAGCTGTCGAGCAGTATTGTCCAATATGGGATCCTGCAACCGCTGACCGTGCGGCATGTGCCGCAGGGCTACGAGCTCATTGCAGGGGAACGGCGGCTCCGTGCCGCCAGACTGGCAGGGCTCAAGGAGGTTCCCTGTATCCTGCTGGATGCAGACGAGGAGCATGCCGCCATGCTGACCATGATCGAGAATCTCCAGCGCAGGGATCTGGACTACTTAGAAGAAGCCCGCGCCATGGCCCTGCTGATCAGCCGCTTCCGCCTGAGCCAGGAGCAGCTTGCCCAAAAGCTGGGGAAAAGTCAGAGCACCGTCGCCAACAAGCTCCGTCTGCTGAGCCACAGTCCCACCGTTCTGCAGAAGCTGCAGCGTAGCGGGCTGTCCGAGCGTCATGCCCGCGCCCTCCTGCGTCTGCCACAGGAGGAACGGCTCAGAGCCATCGATGTCATCGTGGACAGACAGCTCTCCGTAGCCAAGACCGAGGAATATATCACCGCCTGCTTGGAAGGGCGTTCCCTCCCCAAGGAGGGCAAGCGGAGGCTGATCCTACGGGATCTGCGACTGTTTCTCAATACCGTAGACCGCTCCATCCATACCATACGGGATGCAGGCTTCCAAGCCCACTCCCATCGGGAGGAAACAGAAAGCGAGATCATCCTGACCATTCACCTGCCCAAGCAGAAGGAATCTCAGCCCCTGTTATAGAGCTTGCCTGTGAGCTGATAGCCCTGGGGTACATACTTCACAGAGGAGATCCGGGTTCCGCTGACCCCGTACTTGGGGGAATAGCCGAAGAGATTGATGTACCGATGCAGGTCCGGCTCCTCGGCACTCATGGCCTTCATAACCTCTACCGTTGCCCGTACATCGTCAATGGCACGGTGGGAATTGCGAACCTTGTCCTGCAGACCGTAGACCTCGATGGCGTTGCACAGCTTGTGGGGGTAGGGCTTGCGATCCCGATAGACCGTGAGCAGGTCTAACTTGGGCTGGTCTCTGAGGATCCCTGCATCTCCGTATTTGTTCAGCAGGTAGAACAGGAACAGCAGATCAAACTGGGCATTGTATGCCGTGATCATGGTCCCGGGGGTCAAGAGCTGACCCAACAGACCGCACAGGGCCTCCTTGGAGATCCCGTCTTGCAGGAGCATCTCGTCTGTGATCCCTGTAAGAGCCGTGATCTTGGGGTCTAATTTCCGATTGTTGGTCATGCGGACGAATTCGTCTACCTCTGCAACCGGCTTCCAGCCGTTGTCCCATTCCAGACGGACTGCGGAGAACTCGATGATCTCGTCCCCCGTAAAGCTGAGACCGCTGGTCTCTGTGTCCAACACAAGGATCCCCTTGCAATATTCGTGTAAGTAATCCATAGAGCATCCTTCCTTTTGCGTATCTTTTATTGATTATATCACAAAATTATCATCTTGACAAACATTTTCTTCTGTGTTATAGTGATGAAGTCGAGGGGAGTCGGACCCCGACCGCCTCGGCTTATTAACCGCATATGTTACCTTCTTCGGGGGGCCGGTGCACCGGCTGAGATTGAGAGACAGACTCTCTGACCCGCGAACCTGATACGGTCAATACCGTCGTAGGAAAAGATGGCACTTCCGCTTTGCTTTCCGAGATAGGTATGCAATGCGGAATTTTTTTGGAGGTTTCCATATGAAACAGAGAAAAACCCTTCGTGCCCTGTGTGAATGTGCGGTATTCACAGCCTTGGCTCTGGCTCTGAGCTATCTCAAGATCCCTACCGGCTTAGCCTTCGGTGGCTTCGGCGGTTCTGTGGATCTGGTCATGATCCCCCTGATCCTGTGTGCGCTCCGCTGGGGTGTAGGCTGGGGTCTGGGCTCCGGTCTGGTATTCGGTACCCTTAAGTTCTTCTTCGCCGGTGGCTCTGCCATCTCCTGGGAGTCCATGCTCTTAGACTACAGCCTTGCCTACATGATGGTAGGTCTGGCAGGTGTGCTCAAGGGCCGTAGCAGCCTCGCATGGCTGGCAGCCCTCATGGGCTGTGTGGGACGGTTTGCCATCCACTTTATCAGCGGTGTCACCATTTATGCAGAGTATGTCAGCCCCATCTTCGGCTGGGAGGGTAGCTCTGCCACCATCTACTCCATCCTGTATAACGGCTCCTATATGCTGCCCAACACCATCATCGCCGTTGTTGCCATCGCCCTGCTGCAGAAACCCCTGCGAGACTTCCTCAAGTAACCGCTGCTGCAATCAGCTTCGGACGAGATTGGATCTTTTGCGATCACATCATCGCTTACTCGAGGGCAAGAAATAAGCTCAGAAAGGTTGATCCCTGTGGAAAAGACCAATGCCATCCGCCAATTTGACCGCAAGAAGCTCCCTTACACCCTCCACACCTATGAGGGTGTCATCAGCGGTACCCATGTTGCCGCCTATATGGGGCAGGACCCTGCAGAGGTCTTTAAGACTCTGGTAACTACGGGGAAAAGCGGATTGCACTATGTCTTTATGATCCCCGTTGACCAAGAGCTGGACCTTAAGAAGGCCGCCAAGGCAGTAGGAGAAAAGTCCATTGCTATGCTTCCCCAGAGGGATCTGCTCCCCCTTACAGGCTATGTCCACGGGGGCTGCAGTCCCGTAGGGATGAAGAAGCTCTTTCCCACAGCCATCCACCACACTGCCGCAGACTGTGAGACCATCTTCTTCAGCGGCGGCAGGATCGGCCTGCAGATCCAAGCCTCCCCTGCCACCCTGGAACAGCTCGTCCCCCTGACCTACGCCGACTTAACCCCTTGACCGAACCTGCAAATTCCTGTTTATCGTTCTGTTGATTTCCGAATTTGTTCGTAGGGGCGACCTGTGGTCGCCCGCAAAATGTTTCGATTTTGTCGGAAATCTCGTGATAATCCCGTAATTTCGTCATTGTCGTTTAACGACAATGACCGGGCGACCACAGGTCGCCCCTACGGTGTTATACGATAAACAGCTC
>JAZRGR010000157.1:0-21491 GCA_045644345.1 Faecousia sp.
TCTAAAGCTTTTCGTTCCTTGCCTTTGAATAGACCCTTGATTTCAGCACGCCTTGCTTCCAATCTTGGCAGGGTCACTTCCTCCATCTCCCGGACTTCTTGGACTGTCCTGCGGAGAAAGAAATCTGTTACTTGCATTTCCTTGAACTCTTCAAAGTTTATCTCAAGTTCCGGCTTGGGCGGTAGTGTGGTTTGGCGTATGAGGTTCTGCAAGAGCTCTCTTGCCTTGTTCACAATACTGCGGAACAGGTTAGGAAGCCAGCCCTTTGATTTTATGGACTTCTTTGTTTTCTCATGGATTTCTTCCTTCTTGATTTCCAGAATCTTCGATTCCTCGATCCCGGATACAAGAGCCATATCTGCGGTTCTGTTCCATTCCTGTCTTGCGGCATTGTCTGCTTGGATCTCGGCAGCTTTGGGATTGTTCTTGCCAATCTTCTTTGTGGCTAGATAGATACTGTCGGGATTAAAGACCTTAAGATGTTGATTGGGATCGGATATGTTCTTGTTGATTAGGGCTGTGTAGATTTCCTTTACTTCCTGCAAGAAAGGTTCGCTTTTGAATTGGTCATCCTTTACAGTGAACAAATGCTGTTCGTAAATCTCTCCCTTTGGGATCACGGTACAGCCTTCACGGATCTTTCCGTTCTCGTCGGTGATCTCCTTTTTGGTTCGTACTCGCTTCCCGGTTTTGTCATAGAAAACACTTCGGGAGGCGATTTTAATATCCGGCTGGGTAAGGAGCCTCCGTTCACTGAATATGAGGTGGATGTGGTAGTTGGTTTTTCTTTTGTTATGGTGGAGGGCGGAAACGCACTCCACTTCATACCGTCTACGGAATTCTTCCGTAAATTTGGTCAATACTTCTTGCGGATCGTAGGTGGTATAGACTTCCGGGAGAGCTATAATCAACTCCCTGGCTTCAATACAAGAGCCTTCTGTGCCGCTTCGTTTGAACTCCTGTTGGCATTCCTTTGCAAGATCATTCCAGAAAGAATTCTCTGCGGTACGGTAGGTAGCGTAGAGATTTTCTTGTCTTGCGTGGCTTGTGATATATGAGATTCTTCCTTTTACATTGGGTAACTTCGACATCTGAATAAAACTATGGCGTGGCACATCAGCCCCTTTCGTTCTTTATTTAGACGGTTACTTTTTGCAACCCATTCGTGGTTAGTGGCTGTTCCGAAGGCAAGAGCCGATGGAACAGCGAATGAAAATTGCACCGCAATTTTCTCCGTATCATAGCTACGGTGCCAACTAAAGCTATGATACGGGCTCCCCGCAGGGGCGAAATCCCCCTTGCATAAATCCCCCTGGATTTGTGCGAGGGGTGTATTTCGCTCTCAAACGCCGAGGGCTTCCGAGACCGGGCTTACTCCACCTTCCGTACATCGTCCTTGCACAGCAGGTTTCGCCCCTGATTGACGGTCATGAAACGCTCCAAGGTATCCCTGCGGATAATGGTTTTCCGTCCTACCTTCAGCACAGGTAGCTTTCCCCAGTCCACCAACTTCCGCATGGTGTTCCTTCCGATACCGCTTGTTTCCGCCGCTTCTTCGATGGTCATACCCATTTTGATTGCACTCATACTGATATTCTCCTTTCTCATATGCTCATAATGCAACTTTGGTTTTATCATTATACTTATTTTGCTATCGCTTGTCAACCTGTTTTGCAACTTATTATGATTTGTTTTCAGTTTATTTACATTTAGTGGTTGCAAAATAAGCGTTATTGTGGTATACTATACTCATACAGGAGGTGACTGCCTTGAAAAAAGAAACAACATTCTCCCCAAAACAGGTCGGGGAGAGAATCAAGGAAAGAAGAATTGAGATTGGCATTACCATGCCGGAGCTTGGCAGACGGATCGGCGTGAACAAATCCACCGTTCAGAGATACGAGGCTGACGGCGTGGATCCTAGGCGGACGATGATTATTAACGGACTTGCAGAAGCCCTTCTCACCACCCCCGAATGGCTGTCGGGACTATCCGATGAAAAGGAATACTCGTCCTATGTTCTCTGTCAAAAGGCACTGGAAGAGCACATTAAGAAATATCTTGATACTGTAACCACCGTGGTAAAGGGTGATCCCCACCAGCAGTATATGACCACCTATCTTGGCGGATTGATTGATCTGTACGGTGTTCTTTGCCACCACTTCGCAGCAGCAATGGCAGAGGCTGACCGTATCGCAGAGGACGAGGGCTTGAAGCAATCCTTGTTGCGTTATGCAGTGGAATCCGGAGCCATTACAGAGAGAGTCTACCGCAAGGAAATGGCATTGCCCATTGACGATATGAAGAGATACCTTGACGGTATGTTGCACCTCTTTGATGAGGACTTTGACGGAAACAAAGTAAGTAAACATATGGGAATCGTAACGGAAGCCGAAAAGAGGGTTTCCAAGAAGAATTCCGTGGCACCTTGACAATAAATAATGCCGATTGAACCCAATCGGCAGAAGTGACACTACTTCTATACACACAAACTGTCACAGTCCCGATTGCCACGGATAGAAAGGAGAATATTTATCTATGGCAAAAGGTTCTGTAAGAAAGAAAGGCAAAAAGTGGTATTACCGCTTCTATGTAGAAGATGAAAGCGGCAAGATGGTACAGCGAGAGTTCGCCGGTACAGAAAGCAAGAGCGAAACGGAAGCCCTGCTCCGCAAGGCAATGGAAGAGTACGAAGCTACCAAGTTTGTAGGAAAGCCGGAGCATATCACCGTAGGAGAAATGCTGGATCTGTGGATCGAGGAAGATGTAAAGCAGAGCAAGCTGAGCAACGGAACAGTTATGGCATATATGGGAGTTGTAAAACGGATCAAGGAACACCCATTAGGAAGTCGCAAGCTGAAAACCGTTACCCCGGATCATCTGCAAGGATTTATCGACTTCCTCTGTTACGGTGGGAGAAATCCTGATGGCACAACCTCCCAGCCTATGAGTACCGGGTATATGCGTCAATTCTCGGCAGTACTACAAGGAGCCTTCCGCTATGCAGTATTCCCCAAACGGCTGATCTCCTTTAATCCTATGCAGTATGTGAAGCTGCGAGGAAGAAAGGAAGAGGTAGACCTGTTCTCCGACGAAGATGGCAACCTGGATTCTGCTCCGACAATTACTCACGAACAGTTCTTGAAACTGACTGACTATCTGAAGGAAAAGAAAAATCCTGTACTGTTGCCCATCCAAATTGCATACTATACCGGCCTCCGCATTGGTGAGGTCTGCGGTCTGACTTGGCAGGACATTAACTTAGAGGAACAGTACCTTACGGTACGCCGCAGTATGCGATACAACGGAACAAGGCATAAGAACGAAATCGGCACCACCAAGAGGAATAAAATCCGCACAGTAGACTTCTGCGATACCTTGGCAGAGATTCTGCGAACCGCAAAAACGGAACAACACAAGAACCGTTTTCAATACGGTGAACTCTACCAACTGAACTACTACAAGGTAGTAAAGGAGAAAGACCGTAGCTACTACGAGGTATACAGCCTGCCGAGAACGGAAGAAGCACCGCAGGACTACAAGGAAATCTCGTTGGTCTGCATTAAGCCCGACGGAGCCTATGTTCCCGTCGGTACATTGGGAGCTACCTGTAGAAAGGTCGGAGAGAAAATAGAGGGGTTGCAAGGCTTCCATTTTGACCAACTCCGCCACACCTTTACAAGCAATCTCCTCTCCAATGGGGCCGCCCCAAAGGATGTGCAGGAACTTCTCGGACACGCTGATGTAAGTACCACCATGAACATCTACGCCCACGCAACAAGGGAAGCAAAACGTTCCTCCGCCCGCCTCTTAGACAAGGTAGCAGGCGGGACATAATAAAAAAGTTTCCCTTGTTTCAGCTCACAAGGGCAAAAACAAGGGAAAATGCATTAAATCAGAGTATGCAATTAGCGAAAAACCCTGTAAAATCAAGGACTTTTAGATAGTCTGTACGATAAATTCCAATTTATCAAACTGGTACCCCAAGGGGCATTATCACTCCTTGGGGTGCAATTTATCAGTACCAGGTGCAAAAATTTGTGTTAGGGTGCATCCAGGCACCTTGGAGTGCAAATTTCGCAACATGGGTGCATTTGTCAAATTGCCGCCGCAAATTGTATCCATAATTACCACAAAATCCATAAAAAAGTCTTTTTGTCGGTAGACAATAGAGATTTTTTGAACTAAGTGCGCCTGTCGGCACGTGAAGTGATGCTTCGCATCGTGAAGTTGCTCAACAGTGAAGTTTGTTTCGCAAGTGTTGTGGCGCGCTTAACTTCACTTTGCGGCAAAACCGCAGTACTTCACTATGCCGTAAGTATAACTTCACTTGGGCGTAGCCCAAACTTCACAAAATATGGGCTACGCATATGAGAGGCATATCCCCAATGTGACCTTTTCAGGAAATATGAAAGTAGAATTTGGACGGAGCAGAGGTCTTACAGAAGACTTCTGCTCCGTCCTTGGGTTATTACCATTGGGACTTCAAATATGCGATCAAATCACACAGCCATTGAGGGCGGTGATCCCCTATAGGGAGGAGTTCGCCGTTGCGGTATTCCGCTACCTTAATAAAGCCGTTGTCGTTGTCATAGAACTCTCCTCCGTGACAGTAGGGGAGGACTTTCTTCAGAGCTTCCCAGCTATATCTGTATCATAATCTATACGGATGGGGTTGACAAGACTATTTTCCGAACAAAATAAAAATCCCCCGGACAAATAGTCTTGCGGAATGGGAAAACCTATTGCATTTATCTTCCATCAGTGGTATCATCACAGTGGTGTACTTTTCCATGGCTGAAGGAATGAAGCCTTACGGTAAGTATTCTGTGCAAGTTGAAAAGGAGGTATTTCTATGAAAAAATTACTGAGAACCGGATTTCTGCTCTGTCTGATGGTTGCAGTTGTCCTGTCTGCCTTCCCAGTGACAGCCGTAGGGGGAGCGAGCCGTGCTGTCCCCATTGCCAATGTTAATATCCCCTCCTATGACGGGGGAAATGCTACGAAAAATTGGCTGTATTATGATTGCGGACGGGGAGCAACATTAGAGGATACCTCTGTAGAATCTAAAATGTGTATTATCTCCAATACCAACAAGCAGGAATTCGGTGAATATATAAACAAGCTCCTGGATAACGGTTATACCAAGGTTTTTTCCAGAAAGCTTCAGGGAAAAGTCAAGGAAAATATTTTCGGCAAGTTTTTAGCCAAGGATGGTTCCCACTGCGTATATGTTGCGTTATTTCAATATTTAAACCAGGTGAGAGTGATCGTTGATAATCACAAGGATACTCTCGGAACATACCATTATACCCCTACGGGCAACAGCCCCACAGAGCTGTACATGTATTCTCTCTCCCAATCTCACGATGGCTATGTTATGGCATCCGAGGAGGATTTGATCACCCAATACCGCAGTGGCGCAGGCTCTATGTTTGTGATGAAGATGTCGGACAACAGCCTGTTTATCATAGACGGTGGCAGCTCAAACCAAAACGGTGACCGTGCTTGTGAGGAGCTGTACAGCTTCCTTCGGTCTATTACCGGGGTTCCGGAAGGGCAGAGAATGATCATCAACACATGGCATATCAGCCATCCCCATAGCGATCATGTTACCGGATTTACCCGTTTCCTGCGGAAATACAGAAATGCCTTCGACCTCAAGACAATTCTGTATAATTTCGATATCGAATGCGATACCTTCAATTTTATACAGGCTGTGGCAAAAATGTTCCCCGATGTGAAATATTACAAGCCCCACACAGGGGATCGATTCACGGTTTCCGGGATCCAATTCGATGTGCTCTACACTGCAGAGGATCGTTACCAGCCCAACAGCAACAACAAACTGTTCCTGAATGACAGCTCCTGTATTGCATATACCCACGAGAACAACATTTCCACGGTGCTACAGTTCCAACTGGATGGGAAGAAGGTTCTTCTGACAGGAGATCTGCAGAAGGCAGATGCAACCCTCATGGCAATGTACGATCCCTCTGTCCTGAAATCTGATGTGATGCAAATCCCCCATCACGGCATTGACAATCATACAGAACTGGCAAAGATCGTAGCTCCCTCTGTGGCTTTCAGCAATCAGACATGGGGAGCAACCATGAATCAGCAGAGATACTACAATAATTATTTAGGCTGGTCGCCTTATATCGGCAAGATTTACTATGCCGGCTCCGAAACCGTAGGCTACAGTGGGGAAAAGGGCGTTTTCTACCAAAAGGCATTCACAGGCTACGACTTCCTGGGATGGACGGACAGCATTCGGGTCCTGGGAAAGGAGAATCCCCAAAATGGAGAAGATCCTGTGGCAGATCCGGAGCACTATTATCGCTATTCTGAGGCGGACACCATCGGTACTTCCTATGCTCCCTATATCTTCGTGGACAACAAGGTGGGGCAGGTCCTGTCCTTTGATGCCATAAACGGTGGGGTGTCCGGCGCACTGCCTGCCTTTACAGACGGAGACCATTACTTCTTCTCGGACTCCCAGAGAAGGCTGGTACAATGGAACATAAAAGCCCAGGGAGCAGGGAAGCAGGCAGATGCCGCTGTACCCTCTGCCACGACTACCTACTATGACAGGGTCAAGATCCGTAAGGGAGAGGGAGATTATTGGGGAACTGCCACCAAGGGACATGCCATGACCTTTGCAGAGGGTGACAGCTTCTCTGCTACCGGTCTGTACGGCTCATGGGCGCCTATGAGTCAGCAACTGGAGGAGAATACGTGGGCTGTGTGGATGGATAAGCTGGCTGACGGTACTTTTGTGATCTATCGGTATCTGGATGGAAGCTACTACCCCATGTACCGTGACGGAACCTTTGCCAAGGAAAATGGCTGGGGCATTGCCAAAATGACCAAGAGCAAGCTGAACAGCACCCTGGACTATGTGAAGCTCAGACTCTATCAGTACGAAGAAACACCCTCCACCATGCACCTGTCCTGGACAGGGCACAGGGACTATTATTTAGAAACGGGACTCTCTCAGAAGAATCTGACATCTCTCCTTCTGGAAGATATTCGTGTAAAATATTCCTTTGATGCTTTTTCGGGAGGCGGAGAAATTTTCCATTGCTCTCGGGACGATCAAAAGCCCGGAACCTTTTGGTTTGTATTCGATCCCGACTATAATGCCTCTGTTCCCGGGGATTACAGCGTGATCATTCGTTACAAGACCGCCAAGGGAACCACTCTGGATGTGGGATCCTTTACGGTACATCTTACCGCCAAGGCACCGGAAGAGCAGGAACTGTTCTTTGACTTTGGGGATACGGATGCAGATCGGGATCGATACTATAACCAAACCAAGTACGGTGGCACGAATTTCGATGGAAGCACCCGTTGGGTGTTCCGGAGCTACGACTATGCTACTTCTCAAACGGTTATCGGTACAGGCTCTGTGAACCGGGAGGACGGCACATTGCACATTACCGTAGATACCCCGGAGACGGAATCCAAGGCGAACCTTGCGCAGGTCTATTCCGGCTCCGATACTCCTCTGAAATGGGATCCCCAATCTGCACAGGTGGTGCAGATCCGCTTTAAAACAGAAAATCTGAAGGCGGCTGTTGGCAATACACCTTCCTTCCGATTAGGGTATGATCGGATGAATGGAACTACTGTCGAGAGAGTGTATGAGAAGGAATACTTCTTGGATGCAGACCTGAGCTATGATGGGAATTACATCACTGTGACTGCGCCTCTTTACGCAGTGGATGAGATAGCCGCAGGAGCAGGAACCGACGGCCTGCCTGCAACCACTATGGCACAGGCAGGTATCGTAAACGGGATCGAACTGGGCTTTCATCATTTCGCAGTGAAGGAAGCCGGGGAACAGGGGTCCATTGTTGTGGATTATGTGTATATAGGCTCTGAAGAGGGGGTGCCAAGCGGTCCTCCTCAGCCCATAGAGGACAGCAACCTGAAAATCAATCATTCCTTGAATTTGGCAAGCGATATTTCTGTAAACCTTGTGGTAGCCAAGAGCCTCTTAGAGGGCTTTGATATGAAAACGGTTTACATGGAAACGGAATATCCGATTTACGAGGGGAACACCCAAACAGGCACCTCCAAGGTGATCCTTCGCCCTGAAGCTCGGGGAGATTACTATTACTTTACCGTGGAAGGTCTAACAGCGGTGCAGATGAATGATTCCATCTCCTCCGTGCTTTACGGCACGAAGAACGGACAGGTCTATTATTCTCACACAGATCGGTACAGCATTGCTACCTATGCCTATGGGCGACTGAATCAAGATGAAACAGCCCACAGTTTGAAGACTCTCTGTGCAGACCTTCTCC
Organism: Faecousia sp.; assembly: GCA_045644345.1. Lineage (GTDB taxonomy): Bacteria > Bacillota > Clostridia > Oscillospirales > Oscillospiraceae > JAZOXB01. The sequence continues at coordinate 8,313 of JAZRGR010000157.1, forward strand.
GTTACGGTGCAGAAGCTCAAATCTTCAAGGGCTACCGAACAGACAGTCTTGTGGATGCGCCTATGACAGAATCCCACAAGGCGTATCTGTCCGACAGGGAGGCAGTGACCTTCCAGAATCATAATGTCATCCTGCCGGATATGGGAGTGTCTTCTGTAACATGGGCAGGCAAGGCGCTGAACTTAGATTCTAAGGTAGAACTGAAGTTTATCTTTGATCCCACGGCGTATACAGGGGATGTGGCAGGGCTGAGCCTCCGTGTCAGTTACGAGGACATCCAAGGACAGACCAAGACTGCCGTCGTCACCAACCCGGAGCTGTATGATGCAAGCCGAGGACTCTATGCTTTCGCCTTTGACGGACTTCTGGCAGCAGAGCTTCGTACTGTGGTTACGGTACAGATTTTCGAAGGGAACATCCCTGTTTCTTGTATGCTCCAATACAGTGCCGATACCTACGGTAACAACAAAACAGGAGCACTCCTGGAGCTGTGCAAGGTCCTGTTTGCCTACAGTGACAGTGCAAAAAGGTATTTCTCTTGACCCATGCATCTGCATAGTTTAAAAATCGGGCAGAAAACCACTTCATCGGTGGATTTCTGCCCGATATTGCATCATTGAATTTTTCCGCGGAGCATGGCAGAATGGATACTCCTTGCTACAGCATCCTCAAAAATGACCCTGTCACAGTTTGTTTTTGAATTGTTTTGCGGAAACGCAGGTATTCTTGTCTTGTATTTTCTTTCTCTCTGTGCTATGATAAAGGGAGATATTAAGATAGGGGAGGTATTGATATGCTGTCCTTTGAGAGTGATTACATACAGGGCTGTCATGAGGAGATCCTAAAGGCTCTTGCACAGACCAATTATGATAAGGAACCGGGCTATGGGGCGGATCGATTCAGCTGTTCTGCGGCAGAGCGGATCCGTGAGGCTTGCCGTTGTCCCGAGGCGGAGGTCTATTTTATTTCCGGGGGCACACAGACCAATCAGTTGACCATTGATACTATGCTGGATTCCCATGAGGGCGTGTTGGCTGCCAAGACGGGACATGTTGCCTGCCATGAGGCAGGGGCGATTGAGTTTACCGGGCACAAGGTCCTGGAGCTACCCCAGAAGGATGGGAAAATCGATCCCAAGGATCTGGAACACTATATGCAGACCTTCTTGGGTGACGAGAGCAGGGATCACCTGGTATTCCCAGGCATGGTCTATCTGTCCCAGCCCACGGAGTACGGCACACTGTATTCCGCCGAGGAGCTACGGGAGCTTCGCAGACTCTGCGATAAATATGATCTGAAGCTGTACATAGACGGTGCACGTATGGGCTACGGTCTGGCTTCTCCCTATAACGATGTGACCCTGCCTATCCTGGCAGAGCTCTGTGATGCCTTCTATATTGGCGGCACCAAGGTAGGAGCCCTCTGCGGTGAGGCTCTGGTGTTCCCCAAGAAGAGTCCCAGGCAGTTTATTACCAAGGTAAAGCAGCATGGTGCCATGCTTGCCAAGGGGCGACTCATTGGGATCCAATTTGATACCCTGTTCAAGGATGATCTGTATTTTGCCATCAGCCGCCATGCCATGGATATGGCACAGGGGATCCGAGATGCCTTTGCGGAGTACGGCTATCCTTTCCATATGCCGCTGGTCTCTAACCAGGTTTTCGTGATCTTGACAGAGACACAGCGGAGCGTGCTGTCACAGTATTTACGCTTTAGCTTCTGGGAGAGATTGGACGAGAACCGTATTGTAATCCGCCTGGCCGCAAGCTGGGCAACCACAGCCGAGGATGTGGCGGAGCTCCGCCGGATCTTAGAGCAATGCAAGGAGGCGCAATCATGCTGACAACATACAAGCAGGAGGTCTTGACCTTCCAATCTAAGGAGAAGCCTTCCTTTTCCCTACAGTACATTTTGGCAAAGCCGGGGGACTTACGCTCCGATGAAAAACTTCCCTTAGTGGTTTTTATGCACGGTGCCGGGGAGCGTGGAACAGATATTCAAGATATCAAGCGATTGGGGATCCCTAAGTATCTGGATAAGGGTCTGCCTATTCGAGCCATTGTGCTTGCCCCCCAGCTATTCAGCCGAGATATTATTTGGAATACGGTGATCCACGAGGTCATGGAGCTGATCCGTCTCATTCGGGACGGGGAACCCAATGTGGATAGGGATCATGTCTGCCTGAATGGCGTCAGCATGGGTGGCTATGCGACCTGGGAGCTGGCTATGAGCTATACAGCAGAGTTTACCGCCATTGCACCTGTTTGCGGCGGCGGCACTCCCTGGAGAGCATGGAGATTGGCGCAGATGCCCATTCGTACCTATCACGGGGATGCAGACGATACAGTACCCCTGTCCGAGACCCTCAACATGGTAGCCGAGGTACGAAAGGCCGGCGGAAATCCGGAATGCCTCCTTCTCCACGGTGTGGGTCATGATATTTGGCATTGGGTCTATGAGCATACGGACATCCTGGAATGGTTGGTATCTCATAAGAAAGAAAGGTCGGCACAAGAATGAGAGAAATTGTTTTTGTTACACCCACTGACGAGAGAAATATTTTCAGAGAATCCGTAGGACCTTTGCTCCTTGCCACCATTCTGCGGAGCAAGGGGATCGAGTCCCATATTTTGTCCTTTGCTTCCTTTGGAAATCCTGCTAATTTTGCAGAGTTTATGGAAACGGGAGTCCGTCGGATCTGTGAGAAGGAGCCCAGAATCGTTTCCTTCTATACCCGCAGTGATTGCTATCATATTATGCTGAAAATGGCACAGCTTGTAAAGGCACGCTTGGGCTGCCCCGTTATATTTGCAGGTCCCCAGGCAGATATCATTGCCCGTGAGACTTTGGCAGAGATCCCCTTTGTGGACTATATCTGCTGTGGCGAAGGGGAGAACACCGTCTATCCCTTCTTCTCATCTTTGCTGAGGGGTGAGCCGGATCTGTCCGTAGACGGATTGGTGTACCGCAAGGATGGAGACATCATCATGAATCCCAGACCCAAGCTCATCGAGGACTTAGATACCATACCCTTGCTGGATTACAGCATTTGCCCGGAGGATGAACCTGCAAATGCTCAAATCGGGTTCCCCATTGACGTGGGACGGGGCTGTCCCTTCGGCTGTACCTATTGCAGTACCAAGACCTTCTGGGGGCGGAAGTACCGCCTTAAGAGCCCTGCGCGGATCGTACAGGAGATGCAACGATACTACGATCTGTACGGCGCAAGGCACTTTACCTTCCAACATGATATGTTCACTATGAACAAGGCTCTGGTCAAGGAAACCTGCAGACGGATCAAGGAACTGCCCTTTAAGGCTACTTGGAACTGCAGTGCTCGGTTGGACTGCATTGACGAGGAGCTGATCGATGTTATGGCGGATGCAGGACTTTACCACATTTATCTGGGGATCGAGACAGGTTCCCCCAGGATGCAGAAGCTGATCAACAAGAACCTCAAGCTGGAGGGTGTGCAGGAGCGGATTGCTTACCTGCTATCCAAGAATTTACAGGTCACTACCTCCTTTATTTTCGGCTTCCCCGAGGAGACGGAGGAGGAGGTATCCCAGACCTTTGCTCTGGTGCTGGATCTGCTCCGCCTGGGTCGGGTAAGGGTGCAGATGCACCGCTGTGCATTCCTGCCCGGGACAGCAATGTACGATCAGTACAAGGATCAGCTCCGACCTGCAGTGGGCTTCTCTGACATGACGGGTGGTGTAGGTGTAGCCGAATGTGGGGATCTGTTCCGGGATCATCCCGGTCTGTTTACCTATTTCAATGAATATACCACAGAGCTGCGGACCAAGCTGCTTCATTTCCCTGTGTTCCTCAATACGTTGCTGTCTATGCGCTCTGTGTACCTCTACCTTGCAGAGAAGTATCCCCGTGAGCATTTGATCCGGATGTATTTCGACTTTGCAGAGAAGCATCGTGAGGTATTGGAACGGGAGGACCTGTCTCGTGATGAGATCGTAGAGCTGATCCGATCCAACGACTTCTTCGCCTATAGCTTCTCCGAGGATCCTTGTGCTCCGATGATCATGGATGCCTACCGCTTGCGCAAGGCAAGGACAGATGTCGCTCGTGGCGATATGCCCACGGCTACAGAGATTAGCTGCGTGTCCCCCATAGAGCTGGATGCAGGGACACCCTTGGATCAATGTAAGGTAGGCTGGTATATGGTCACTTATTATCTGGATGACAAGGGCACTGTTAAGCTGCAGGTCCGCCATACATAAGATTGGGAGAGTTCTGCGATGTTAGATGTATTGTTTATCACTCCGACCGCTACCACCAATGTTCTGAAAGAATCCTTGGGACCTGTTCTCCTGTCTACCATTCTTCGCCAGGAGGGCATAACCACGGAGATCCTGTCCTTTGCCCGTATTGGAGATCCGAAGGAGTATTCTGCCTTTTTTGAGAAGGCTGTGTCCGTGATCCTGGAGAAGAGACCTCGGATCCTGTCCATGTACACCCGTTGTGATTGCTATCACATTATGCTCCGTTTGGCAGAACGGGTCAAGGCAGAATTGGGCTGTTACGTAGTCTTTGCAGGCCCCCAGGCAGACATTACTGCCGCAGAGACCCTTGAGGAGATACCCTGGGTAGACTTTGTCTGTCGAGGAGAGGGAGAGACTACGGTGTATCCCTTCTTTTCTTCCTTGTTGCAGGGCACGCCGGATCTGTCTGTAGACGGCTTGGTATACCGCAAGGATGGAGAGATCATCATGAACCCCAGACCGGAGCTGATCCCGGATCTGGACACGCTTCCGATTCCCGATTACTCTGTGGTTCCGGGAGAGGTGGTGGTGGATCCCCAGGCTTGCTTCTCTATTGATGTGGGCAGAGGCTGTCCCTTTGGCTGTACCTATTGCAGTACCAAGACCTTCTGGGGACGGAAGTACCGCCTCAAGAGCCCCAAACGGATCTTGCAGGAGCTACAGCACTTCCACGATCTGTATGGGATCAATTATTTTGCGTTTGAGCACGATATGTTCACCATGAATCGGCAGCAGGTGATTGAAATCTGTCGCTTGATTCGGGAGCTTCCCTACAAGGTTTACTGGAATTGCAGTGCTCGTTCCGATTGTATCGATGAGGAGCTGATCCGGATCATGGCTGATTCCGGACTGCGCTGGATCTATCTCGGTATCGAGACCGGCTCCCCACGTATGCAGAAGCTGGTCAACAAGAATCTCAAGCTGGAAAAGGTCCTGCCTTTAGTACGCTATATTACCACCTGCGGTGTCCGTGTGGTCACATCCTTTATTTACGGCTTCCCGGAGGAAACTGAGGAGGATATTTCTCAAACCATAGCCCTTATGTCAGACCTCCTTTCTATGAAGAATGTACAGGTTCAGAACCATCTGTGTGCATTCCTCCCCGGTACAGCTCTGGGTGAGGAATATCGGGACCGGCTGGTACCTGCTTTGGTTCAATCGGATCAAGCGGGCGATGTGGGATATGAGGAGAATGCTGATCTGGTACAGGCACATCCTCGGCTGTTCCTCCAGTGCAGGGAATATCCTACGGAGCTTAGAACCAAATTGGCATTCTTCCCCTATTTTATGCGGGTATTCCAGACACTCAAGCCTGCATACCTCTATTATGCGCAGCAGTACCCTCGTGAGAAGCTGTTACAGATGTACCTGGACTTTGTTGAGGATTATAAGGATATCCTTCATTCTGAGGAGCCCATGACGGATTACGAAAGAACCTGTGCTATTATTGCCGATGATACCTTCCCCAAGCGGTTCGCAGCCCTGCCGAAGGGAGCTGCAGCGGCAGATGTTTGCCGTCTGGAGGCTGCTCGATTCTCGGTAGCAAGGGGGAAGGTCCCCTCTGTAACGGAGATCCTATCCTTCAATCCTACGGATTTGCAGAACTGTGAACGGTTGGAGGATTGCCCGGACAAGTGGACGATGGTCACGATTGCTCGTGACAAGGACGGCAGACTCCGGACCCTTGTTCGCAGTATGTGAGGTACGCAGAAATGTTTCGCAATAAGGTTGTTGTAATTACCGGCGGTGCAAGAGGCATCGGCAAATGTATTGCCGAGGAATTTCGCAAGAACGGTGCCCATGTCTGTGTTATCGATACCTGTCCCGGAGAGCATTTTGTAGGAGATATAGGGCAGAAGGAAACCTTGGAGGAATTTGCCCAATGGGTTATCCAAACCTATGGGAGAGTCGATGTGTTGGTCAATAATGCACCGCCTGCATTCCTCGGTATCGAGGAATGCACTTATGAACAGTTCCAAGAGGCATTGTCCGTGGGAGTGACGGCACCCTATTATTTGACCAAGCTGTTTCTGCCTTGTTTTGGAGAAGGAGCCTCTGTGATCAATCTTTCTTCCTCCCGTGACCGCATGAGCCAGCCCCAGAGTGAGAGCTATACCGCTGCCAAGGGAGGGATCTCTGCGCTGACCCATGCATTGGCTGTCAGCCTTGCAGGGAAGGTGCGAGTCAACTCCATTTCTCCCGGATGGACCGAAACCGGGGACGCGGCCTACGAGGGGCCCGATGCCCTTCAACAGCCTGTAGGCAGAGTGGGCAATCCCATGGATATTGCAAATATGGTTCTGTTTCTCGCTTCGGACAAGGCAGGCTTTATCACCGGGGAAAACATCTGTATCGACGGCGGTCAGACACGCCTCATGATCTACCACGGCGAACAGGGCTGGACCTACCAACCCCAATAACAAAATCACAGGAGCCGATCCCATCCACGAGAACGGTTCCTGCCATTTTTCAAAAATACTTTAAATTTCGATTTATCGAGCTGTCTATCGTATTTGTTCGTAGGGACGCCCGTCCACGGGCGTCCCTACGGTGAGATACGGAAATCTTATCGCCAAATTGGAAGTCAACCGTTTACCATGGAAGAGAGACGAAATGCGGAGGAGTATACTGGTCCATGGCATAGGCGGCAATATAGCGGACGGTTTGGGTCCGGTCGTTATAGGCAAAGATAAGGTAGTAATAATAGCCCAACTCGGAGGCTCTGGCCATGGGGTCCTCTCCAAAATTCAGACAGGTCCAATCTCCCCACCGGACCTCCTCTGCTGCCCCCTCCGGGAAATAATAGGCGACCCGCTCTTTTTCTGCTTCATATTCATCTGTGGGAAGCACCCACTCCGCGCACAGATCAAAACTGGGATCGAACATGTCTTGAAAGTAATAATAGTATTTTGTGGTTTCCGGGAATTTGTCCGGGGGATACCAGCCGTGGGCATCTTCTGCAATAGCACTGTTGGGAATGGTAGCCGGGAATAACCGTCTGATGCTGTCTCCGAAGTCCTGAACATAGGTTCCGATTACCATATAGTCCTCCGGATTATGGGTTTGGGAATATACGGGAGGCATGAAGTTTATGGCGCCGAGTCCAGCCGGGTTCACCGCAATATAAATGGATAGGATCAGCAGGACCACAGACCATCCGAGGCGTTTGCTCCGTTTTTTCGGATTCAATATGGGCTTCCGATATCGGACCAGTATGAAGATCCACACAGTAATGGGGAATAACAAACAGAACATGCCGATGTGGTTAATGGGATTCCAATAGATTTGAGCACGGGGGAATCTTTCGCTGTAGTCAAGCATGACGCCTATGAATACCATGGAGAAAAAATACAGGAGGGGGATACAGATGATCCGCATGATCCATTTTTCAAAGAGCTCACCCTTGCCGGGCTTTAGATCCTCCTTGGGGACAGGCTTACTGCACAGACCCTTTTCGATCTCATTGCAGATTTGATCTATGGTGACCTGTTCCCGATCTGCCAGAGGCTCCAATGCAGACAGGATTTTCTGACCTTGGAAGACGGATGCCTGTTTGTCCTGTAAGTATTGGAGGAAAACAGTCTTTGCTCCTTCACCACCCTGTTGCAGAATCTTGATCTGCTCAAGGGAAAACTCTGCCTTCCGTAACAGTGCAATCTGTTGTAGAATTGCAACGTCTTCTTCCGTAAAATCGTAACTGTTCCGTCCGGAATAGCTTTTTTCGTTGTTTGGGGTGAGAAGTCCGTTTTCAATATACAGCCGCACAGCCCGATCTGTGAGTCTGGTTTGCAGCAGGACCTCCTTCATTTTCATAGGAAATCCCTCCTTTCGAGACTATTTTACCATTTCACCTTGGGTAAATGTCAAGAACAAATTTAAAATTAAGGATATTTTTTGATTTGCTATTGACAATTCCTCAAACCTATGCTATAATTTTCTCCGTTGACGGGCCACTGCTCGTGCGATATGGGCCTTTAGCTCAGTTGGTTAGAGCATCCGGCTCATAACCGGACGGTCCCGGGTTCGAGTCCCCGAAGGCCCACCAATTTAATATAGGGGTATAGCTCAATTGGTAGAGCGGCGGTCTCCAAAACCGTAGGCTCAGGGTTCAAGTCCTTGTGCCCCTGCCAGAAAAGCCGAGTGCGAAAGCACTCGGCTTTTTCAACGAAATAAATCCCCTGCGGGATTTGTGAAATTGCCTTCGGCAGTGAAATATTGCTTCGCAATGTGAAATACGCTGCGATGTATTGGGATTTGTTTCATTTCACTTGATGCTCATGCATCAAATTTCACAATGACCGCAGGTCATTCTTTCACTAAAAACAAATTTGTTGTGTCAAACGGATGTTTGAGAGTCAAATATCGGCAATAAATATGAATAGATCAATGGACTCCGGTTGTAATTTTGCCGATAGTGTGGTATAACACCGGCAAGATAACTTGCCGGAGGGGAACATTTTTTTCTTCTGACACGCCCCGAAGAACTCTCAACAATATCTATTTGTATATTATGGTAGAGGTGGGACCACGATGTTTGTGCTCCCACCTCTGCGATTGCTTTTATGAAATTCTCGATTTATGGAACTGTTTATCGTATAACACCGTAGGGGCGACCTGTGGTCGCCCGGTCATTGTCGTTAAACGACAATGACGAAATTACGGGATTATCACGAGTTTTCCGACAAAATCGAAACATTTTGCGGTCGACCACAGGTCGCCCCTACGAACAAATTCGGAAATCAACAGAATGATAAACAGGAATTTGAAAATACGACAGCGAAATGTTATTGGAGGATTCGAATGCGGTAGGCTTCCGAATCCAGCTTATATTCCTCGCAGGTACGGGAACCGTTAATGAGGCTGTCGCGGAGGGCAGTGAAGGCTTCTTCGCTGACATTGCGGAAGCCCCAGGTGCCGTCGGGGTCGTTGAGGGTGTAGTAGGGCATTTCTCCCACACTGCTCTGCTCAAAGCTGTCATGGAGCAGACCGTCCAGGATCTGCGCAATGCTTTGACGCAGGGCTTGGTCGGCACTTGCCTCTGCATCGGCTCCGCCGACCAGGATCACATCGCCTTTTCCCTCTCGGGCGGCGGCTTCTGCGGCCCGACAGCTCAGCTCACCGCAGGCAAGGATCATTTGGGTCCCCTCACTATACCACTGAGCCAGTCGCTGTTGATCTTCGGCGGGGGATAGGGTCTCGTGACGGGGCTTCAGGGTACTGCTGACCCGGACTTGGATCCGATCTATGATGCCTAATTCCGTGGCGGCGGCTTCAATGCCCTGGAGATATCCGCTGCCATAGGCCAGGTAGGGGCGCAGACCTGCGTCATAGTAATATCCCAGTTGGGTATAGCCCTCCATCACGGCGGTATAGCCTGCCAAATACCCTGCGATCTCCGGGCGGTAGTCGATGCACAGCACATTCTCCGGCAGGTCATCTTCATGTAGCTCCTCTGAGGAGATGCCCAGGGCTAAGAAAGTGGCTTGGGGGTGCTTCCTTGCGGAGGTCAGGATGGTCTGCCGTTCTTGCCGTCCATCTAAGAGAACTAACTTGCATCCCGACGCCACTGCATCGGTGATTTGTGCGTCACGGCTTGGGGTATCTTCTATATTATAATAGGTATATTTCAAACGGTGATCTCCGTAGTAGGCAGACAGGGCTTCTCCTGCGGCTTGTTCGTAGCTTCTGCCTTGGTCTTGACTTTCGGAATAGAACAGGGCTACCTGCATGGTGCTCTGTGTCCTTGCAAACAGGAGTCCAACAGACAGGACTACTGCCAGGCAGGCCGCAAGGGATAACAGGGGCTTCCATATACGGGTTTTTCGGACATCACTTCTGACGATCAGATCGTCGTCGATCTCCGACATGGCGCGGAGCAGATCTTCGGGCTTCATAGGAACCCCTCCTTCCTTAAATATTCTTCCAACCGCTTTCGGGAACGGTGGAGGGAAACAGCGGCGTGTTTCGGCTCCATGCCCACATAGGCCGCGGCGGCATCCAGTGTATCCATATAGAAATACCGACGGAGAAACAGGTCTCCGTCCCTCTTTTTCAGCCCTCGGACAAAGGTGCTGATGGCCCTGCCCAGCTCACGGGCATCTACCTGTGCCTCCACACTTTCGGAGGAGGGGAGGCATTCTGCCAGCTCCTCCAGAGCCAGGGGAACGGAACCGCCTCCTCGGCTGTCTGCTGTTTCCCTGCGGACACGGTCTAAGGCAAGATTCCGTGTGATCCTGGCAAGAAATGCTTTTAACAGCAAGGGCCTCTGTGGGGGGATGGCATTCCAGGCTCTAAGCCAGGTCTCGCTGACACATTCCTCCGCATCCTGGATACAGGCTGTAATATTTCGGGCAATGGTGCCGCAATAGGTGCCGTATTTCCGTTGGGACTCTGCAATGGCCGCCTCGTCCCGTCGGAAATACAGGGCAATAATTTCTCTGTCGTCCATAAACATGCATTCACAGACTTGTGGAGAGACCCCTCGGTGGATCTCCCTCAAGTCTGTACCTTTCGTATGGTCTACTTACATTATAGCTCTGTTTTTCTGAAAAGCAAGAAAATTTCTCGCCAACAGAGCTTCGGCACCACAGGGCTCATTCATCCGTAGGATGCAAATTCCCCAGATAATCCACAGTAATGTGCTTGGTAGCCGGTTCACACTCAATGGTATCATCAACTGTAAGGGCTCCTGTGAAAATGGCATTTACAATGGCGGCATAGTCCTCTTTTGTGAAGCAGTCGTTCCATTGGGTGCTGTCCGGGAGAGCTACATGGTTTTTCTCTAAATCCGTACCGCTGACCAGACCCAAGGTGGGCATGGTCCCTCCCAAGCTGTCCCAGTCATCCTCTAAGATCAGCTTAGACAGCGCCCAAGAGACGGTGGCAGAATAGTTCTTCATTGCAGAGGTTAGAGCGGTTCCCGGTCCGTAAAGATCGTCTAAGAGCTCCTTTTGATCCATATCTACTCCAATGATTTTCAGTTCGTAGGGTCTGTCTATGTCTTCCATGTAGGAGTAAATACCTCCACCGCAGAAACAGAGTGCTTCGGTTCCGTCTCTGAACCATTTGTCCACATGCTCCTGCATACCCCGTATGCCGGCATCACAGAAGCACTGAAATCCGTATCCGTGTTTTATAGAAGCCTGTACGCCTAATTCTCCTGCGGCATAGTCTGTGCCCTGCACAAAGCCGTACCCGTACCGTATAACAGCCGGAACAGATATGGATCCTACAAAGGCCAAGTCTCTGTATCCCATTTTCACAACTGCATAGCCTGCCAGGAAGCCTGCGACCTCCTCACGGTAATTGGCAACGAAAACATTCTTCGGACAGACATACTCTCCGGTGTCCGATAGATCCCACTCCGTCAGATCCAATGCGATGTAATAGACCTCCGGGTATTTTTCTGCGGTTTCTGCAATGGCGCCGCCAAACATATACCCGGGAAGCAGGAGAACATTGGCTCCTTCACGGATCGCCTGCTCTATGGAGGCAACCCGTGCTTCTAAGGAATCTTCCATAGGTTTATAGTATGTATAGGGAATATTGTTTTCGGCACACCAATCCCGACCTGCTTCGTATGTGGTCTGGTTAAAGCTCATGTCATCGATGTCCAAATAATCTGTGATCATAGCAACCTGATAGGGTGGAATGGGCGGTAGGGTGGTTTCTTCCGTGACATCTTCGGTGGCAGTTTCCGTAGGCTCCGAGGTAGACAGGATCTCCACATCACTTCCGCAACCGCTGAGGCAGCCGATCAGCAAGCTGAGCAGTAAGAACCATAAAAAGACTTTTTTCATAATACATCCTCCTTTTTTAAAAAGAGCAAAAGCCCTCTCTGTCCCAAAAGACGGAACAGAGAGGGGGAAGATTACAAGAATATGAAAATTTATTTTCCCAATTGCCGATTTTTTTGGAAGGCGGCAAGGACAGCCTTTTGGGCGGCATTCCGCAGACCGTGCTCTTCCAAAGCACAGACCCCCGCAATGGTACTGCCACCGGGGGAGCAGACCTTGTCCTTCAGAGCGGCGGGGTGCTCTCCTGTTTGCAGGACCATTTCCGCGGCACCTGCCATGGTCTGTGCTGCCAGAGCCATGGAGATATCTCTGGGCAATCCGCAGGCTACTCCTGCATCTGCCATAGCTTCGACAAAAATATAGGAAAAGGCGGGACCGCAACCGCTGACAGAGGATGCGGCATCCATTAACTGATCCGCAAGGGGGAACAGGAGACCTGCCTTCTGCAACACAGTTTCCAGATCGGAACAGTCCTCTTCGTTGGCATAATGTCCGGGGGTATAGGGGATACAACCCTTGCCAACTAAGGATGGGGTGTTGGGCATGATGCGGATCACGGGACAGGGGAAGCCCACAAATTCCTCAAGCTGAGAAACGGATAAGCCTGCTGCCATAGATACCAGGACAAAGGAATCTGTGCGAGCCGACAGAATGGGGGAGAGGCTCTGCAGAAGCTCCTTCATCTGATGGGGCTTGACTCCAAGGAAGATCATGGTAGCCTCTTCTGCAATTTTGCGATTTGTCGCAGGGGTACAATCATTGGCGCGGGCGAAGGCATCTGCCCGTTCTCCTGTGCTGCTGCTAACAAGGATCGGCACTCCGGGAACACTCCGCTGTGCGCATAGAGCAAGGACACTCCCCATATTCCCGATACCGATAAAACCTAATTTCATCATATTTGGATCCTCCATTGACTGTTTAATGAAATTATAACGGAAAATGTCGAGAAATGCAACTGCTATAATTAGGGAAACTCTGAATAAATAGCCGTCGGCACTCAGCGAATCTTTTGTCCCAACTTTTCGGTTTGAAAAACTTGAAATACACAAAGTATTCCTGCGTTTTCCAAACCTCAATTTGGAACAAAATCTCTCGCCGATTGC
>JAZRGR010000158.1:0-18026 GCA_045644345.1 Faecousia sp.
ACCATGCAGATGCCCGAGGAGGAGAAGTTCTTAAATTCTAAAGAGGAACTGCTGATTCAGCTCCAGACCCTCTTAGGTGGCAGAGCCGCAGAACAGACCGTTTTTGCCACACAGACCACGGGAGCGGCTAACGATATTCAACGTGCAACGGATCTGGCTCGCAGAATGGTGACCCAATTCGGCATGAGCGATAAGATCGGCACTATGGCACTTGCCTCCACACACAGCGAATATCTGGCAGGGGAGACCTATATGGACTGTGCTCAGAGCACTGCCGCAGAGGCGGATGCAGAGGTCCGCGGTATCCTGTCTGCCTGCTACGAGGAGGCAAAGGCTCTGCTGACAGAGAAGCGGGCACTCTTAGACGAGATCGCGCTATACCTCCTGCAGAAGGAGACGATTACGGGAGACGAGCTCATGGCATATGTGAATGCAGACGCTCCCAAACAGACAGAAGGAGAAAATACAAATGGATAAGCTCAAAGAATATTTGAATATGATTAGCCTGGAACGGATCCTGCCTTCCGTCCTGGTCCTGATCGTGGGCATCATTGTCGCGAAACTTTTACTTCGGATCTTCGACCGCGCCCTTGGTAGATCCAAGCTGAATAAGACCATGTTCAGTTTCATTAAGGCGATCATGCGGATCCTGCTTTACGCCATTGTGGTGCTGATCACTGCAGGTTCTCTGGGCATTGATGTGACCTCTCTGATCGCTGTTCTCAGCGTGGTGTCTCTGGCAGTGTCCCTGGCGGTGCAGAACGCCCTGTCCAATGTGGTGGGCAGCATCAGTCTCCTTGCTACCCAGCCCTTCCAGGTTGGGGACTATGTGGAGATCGGCTCCGATGGAGGAACGGTAGAGGAGATTACCATGAATTATACCCGTTTGATGACTCTGGACGGCAGAACGGTATATATTCCCAACAGCGATGCGGCTTCTGCAAGAATCTGTAATTATACCGTATCCGGTCGCCGCAGAGTGGAGCTGAAGTTTACAGCCTCCTACAGTGACGATATTGACAAGGTAAGGGCCGCTATTCTTCAGGCGGCCAAGCATCCCAAGCTCCTTGCAGATCCTGCTCCGGCAGTCGTCCTCAGTGCATATCTGGACAGTGCTGTGGAATACACCTTCCTGGGCTGGACAGCATCGGGGGACTTCCTTGAGGTAAAGAACTATGTCAATGAGGAAGTTAAGCGGGAATTCGACAGGGAGAATATCTCTATCCCCTTCCCCCAAATGGATGTACATCTGCAGAAATAATCACCCGGCCGCTTCCGAGGCACAACCTCGGAGGCGGCTGTTTTACAGACCAAATTCCGATTTATCGGGCTGTTTATCTTATAACACCGTAGGGGCGACCTGTGGTCGCCCGGTCATTATCCTTAAACGACAATGACGAAATTACGGGATTATCACGAGATTTTCGACAAAATCGAAACATTTTGCGGGCGACCACAGGTCGCCCCTACGAACAAATTCGGAAATCGAACTGCTTCATAAATCGGGAATTTGAAGTAAAAAATAGAGATATAACAAGCACCGGGAGGAGGGAACTGTGCTTTCTATCTTTGGCTATAGACAAAAAGAAGAAACTGTGGTAGAATATTCTAAAGTATATACTGGAGAGGTATGTGTATGAAAATCGATGTCTTAGGTGTAAGATATGATAATGTGACAATGGAAGAGGCTTTGGCAAAGGGCAGACAGATCCTGGACGGCTATCAGACCTGCTATTGCGTAACTCCCAATGCGGAAATGGCCTATGAGGCACTGCAGGATGAGTCCTTCCGAGATCTGCTCAATGGTGCAGAGCTGGTTCTCCCCGATGGAGCAGGGGTGGTTCTGGGAGCTAAGCTCCTTAAGACCCCTCTGAAGCAGAAGGTGGCGGGCATTGAATTTGCACAGAATATGCTACCCATTATGGCTGAGATGGGGAGCCGTCTGTTCCTCTTGGGCAGTAAGCCCGGAGTTGCCGAGCTGGCTGCACAGAAAATGGTGGATAAGAACCCGGAGCTTATTATCTGCGGAACCGCTGACGGCTATTATAAAGATGAGCTGTCTGTTGTGAATCGGATCAATGAGGCACAGGCGGATGCCCTGTATGTCTGCCTCGGCTCACCTAAGCAGGAACACTTTATGTACAAATACAGAGAGGCTCTGGGTGTCAAGCTTATGTGTGGCTTGGGTGGCACCTTGGACGGTATCGCAGGGACGGTAAAGCGAGCCCCCCGATGGATGATCCGCCTCCAGTTAGAATGGCTGTATCGACTGATCAAGGAGCCTCGCCGCTTTAAGCGGATGCTCCGCCTGCCTAAATTTATCTTTGCCGCACTGAAAAAACGTATGAAAGGGTGATCCTTATGGGAAAGCTGATCGTATTCGAAGGAACGGACGGTTCCGGCAAGTCTACACAATTCTCCCTCCTTACCAAACGGCTGGGAGCAATCGGCAAGGAATTCCGCACTATGGTGTTCCCTCAGTATTCCGAACCCTCCTCAGCACTGATCCGTATGTATTTAGGGGGCGAGTTCGGCACCCGTCCTTCGGATGTAAATGCCTATGCCGCATCTACATTCTATGCGGTAGATCGTTTTGCCGCCTATCGGAAGGTGTGGGGGCAGTATTACAAGGAGGGGGGCGTTA
The DNA here is from genome assembly GCA_045644345.1 of Faecousia sp. Taxonomy (GTDB): domain Bacteria; phylum Bacillota; class Clostridia; order Oscillospirales; family Oscillospiraceae; genus JAZOXB01. The sequence continues at coordinate 2,645 of JAZRGR010000158.1, forward strand.
TGCTCTCTGACCGTTACACCACATCCAATGCGGTTCATCAGGGCTCCAAGGTCCCGGAGGGAGAGCGGAAGGAGTTCTTCCAATGGCTGTATGATTTTGAGTATGGGAAGATGGAACTTCCTCAGCCGGATCTCGTCATATACTTAGATGTACCCACAGAACTGACGGGACAGCTTATGCGGAAACGTGAGGCTGCAACAAATACGAATGCGGACATCCATGAACAGCATATGGATTACCTGAAGCTGTGCAGGAGCACAGGTCTGGAAGCCGCAGAATTCTACGGTTGGAATATTATCCATTGTGCCAAGGATGGCAAAATGCGCTCCATCGAGGACATTCATAATGAGATCTTTGCTCTGGTACAGAGCGTTTTGGAGGAATAAGCATGGTATATATCGTATTGGGTAAGGGCTTCGAGGAAATGGAAGCGGTAGTGCCCTGTGACCTGCTCCGCAGAGCAGGTGTAGATGCGCAGTTTGTTGGGATCGGCGGTTTGGAGATCGTCGGCAGTCGAGGCATTACGGTCAAGGCAGATCTGACCGAGACCGAGGCAGCATGGAACGAGGTGGAGATGATCGTCCTCCCCGGTGGCTTAGGTGGCGTTGCTTCTATTCGGAGCAGCAGCTTCGTTATGGACGCAGTTAAGAGGGCTCATGATGAGGGCAGATGGGTAGCTGCGATTTGCGCTGCACCTACCATCCTTGCAGAACTGGGCTATACCGATGGCAAGAGAGCCTGCTGTTACCCCGGCATGGAGGACGAGATGGGCTCAGCCCTTATGGAGAATGCAGGCTGTGTCCGTGACGGCAGGATCATTACCGGTAGAGCGGCAGGAGCAGCATTCGACTTTGGCATTGCGCTGATCGAGGCACTCAGAGGCGAGGAAACTGCACGCCGGATCGCCGCAGAGGTTGTATATGCCTAATCAAACAGATCGCATATGGTCTGCGGAATACGGTCTTAAAGGAGGAATCGTATGAACAAGCAATATGGGAGTCAGGATCCCAATTACTATGACTTCGGCAACGACCCTGACTTACAGGATGAACCTTCCCTGGATGAGCTTCTGGAGGATGTAAAGGCACATCTGGGTGAGGATGCACAGCAGGGCTATATCTTTGATGCAGAGCAGAGCAGGAACCCCTACGGTGCTACTGACGACTTTGTTGCAGGGATGCCGTCTGCGCAGGAGAGCTTTGAGCCGGATTTCGGGGATGCATTCCAAGACTACGGTACCTATATGGCTGAAGAGCCTCGGGAGACTGCAAGGAGCCCTCATAAAGAAGACCCCTACGAGGATGACCCGGACTTTGCAGATGAGGATCCCGGCCCTCTGCCCAAGAAGCCCAAGGCAAAGCGCAAGAAGCGCCTGGTGCCCCTTGTGGTCAAGATCCTGCTGTATCTGGTTCTGGTAGGTGTAGGTTCTGTGGGCTTAGGCTACGGTATATGGGAATGCGCTCAGGACGTTCTTGCCTTCGGCCGTTCTGACGAGCCTCTCACTGTGGTCGTCAATGAGGGTGACACGGTAGAGGACATCGGACAGATGCTGAAGGAGAAGGGCGTCATTAAGTACCCTTGGCTCTTTAAGTTCTACTGTGATTTTACCGAGTCCAATGACAAGATGGATCCCGGCACCTATGTCCTGTACTATAATTATGATTATCATGCCCTGGTAGGGGGCATGGTAAAACGGAGTCCCAATCGGGTCACTGTCCGTGTGACCATTCCCGAGGGCTATACCGCTAACCAGATCTTCCAGATCATGGAGAAGAAGGGTGTCTGCACTGTAGCAGAACTGGAGAAGTGTGCGGCATCGTTTGACTTTGAATACTGGTTCCTGGAGGATGTGCCCTACGGGGCGCCCAACCGTCTGGAGGGCTTCTTGTTCCCGGATACCTATGATTTCTATGAGAACGATGACCCCGACCGTGTGTTGGACAAGTTCCTCAGCAACTTCAAGAAGAAATTCTCCGACAAGGCACAGGAGCAGCTCGACCTGCTCAATACCAATCTGGCAGAGCGGTGGACTGCAGCGGGCTATGATCAGACGTATATTGATGCCAACCGCTTCGGGATCTATGAGCTTATGACAGTAGCCTCTATGATCGAGAGAGAGACCGCAGGCGTAGCTGAGAGCGGCAAGATCGCATCTGTTATCTATAACCGTCTGTGCAAACCCGGGGACTATCCCTATCTGAACATTGACGCAACGGTGGTATACGCACTGGGTGGCATTGATCATCCCTTGACCTACGAGGATCTGGAGATCGACAGCCCCTACAACACCTACAAGCGGACAGGCTTGCCTGCAGGCCCCATTTCCAACCCGGGCCTGAACAGCATAACTGCCGCCCTCAATCCTACGGATACCAATTATTATTACTATGCTCTGGACAAGGAGACGGGCTTCCACTATTTCTCCAAGAGTGCCTCCGAGCATGAGAATTTCCTGAAGGGACAAGAGTAATGAGAAAGCCTGAATTATTAGCCCCTGCAGGGGATATGGAACGACTGAAAATGTCTGTGCTCTACGGCGCAGATGCAGTGTATTTGGCAGGTACCAGCTTCGGTATGCGCTCCTTTGCGGGGAACTTTTCCCCTGAGGAGCTGCCGGAGGCTGTCCGCTTTGCTCATGACCATGGGGTTAAGGTCCACGTGACTGTGAACACCATGCCCCGTGGCAATGAGATCGGGGGACTTCCCGCACATCTGGAGCTCCTCAATGATGTGGGTGTAGATGCCCTGATCATTGCGGATTTGGGAGTCTTCCGTATGGCGGAGAAATATGCTCCCCGTTGTGAACGACATATGTCTACCCAGGTCAGCATTGCCAATGCTGCCTGTGCCACGGCTTGGTACGAATTGGGTGCCAAGCGAGTGGTCTTGGCACGTGAGCTGTCCCTGGAGGAGGTTGCCGCTGTTCGCATGAACACTCCCAAGGAGCTGGAGATCGAAACTTTTGCCCACGGCGCTATGTGTGTGTCCTATTCCGGACGTTGCTTGCTGTCTAACTACATGACCGGCAGAGACAGCAATCGCGGTGCTTGCGCCCAGCCCTGCCGCTATCAGTATGCACTGATGGTGGAGAAGCGTCCCGGGGAATACTTCCCCGTTTTCGAGGATGAGAAGGGTACATACATCATGAACTCCCGTGATATGTGCATGATCGACCACATTGACGATCTGATGAAGGTGGGTGTGGATTGCATCAAGATCGAGGGTAGAGCCAAGTCCGCCTACTATGCCGCCATTGTCACCGGTGCTTACCGCCATGTGATCGATGATGTGGCAGCAGGCAGACCTATCGACCCCGTGTGGCGGGATGAGGTGGAGCATGTGAGCCACCGCCATTACTCCACCGGCTTCTTCTACGGGGAACCGGGACAGTATTTTGCCAATTCCCGTTATATCCGGGATTGGCAGGTCTGTGCCATCGTTACGGAATGTGACGAAAACGGTCTTGCCGCCCTGTCCCTGCGGAACAAGTTCTCCGCAGGAGATCTGCTGGAGGTGGTGGGTCCCGATCTCCGACCTTTTGAGCTGACCGTCCCCATGATGACCGATATGGAAGGCAATCCTCTGGAACAGCCCCGTACCCCTCAGATGCTCTTCCGTATGCAGCTCCCCAAGGCAGTTCCTCCCATGAGCATCCTCCGTCACAGCGTAGAGCTCTCTGCAAAGGACGCCTAATAAAAGATCCGACCAAGGCAGCAGGAAGATCCCTGCTGCCTTTGTCATACTCCGCGAGCATAGAGAAATTCCGATTTATGGAGCTGTTCGATTTCCGAATTTGTTCGTAGGGGCGAGCTGTGGTCGCCCGTAAAATGTTTCGATTTTGTCGGAAAACTCGTGATAATCCTGTAATTTCGTCATTGTCGTTTAACGACAATGACAGGGCGACCACAGGTCGCCCCTACGGTGTTATACGATAAACAGCTCTATAAATCGGGAATTTGATCGGTAATACTTGACAAATATTCAAATGTATACTATTATAGTAGAAAAAGGAGGTAGGGTCATGGAAGAAAGATATGTGATTCCCTACAAAGTAGATTGCAGTGATGCATACTTTGATGCCTACTGCGGATTGATGTTTCTTGGGAACAAAATGCCCCGAAAGAATGTTGTTGTGACCTATTCCAAGCTCAGGTACAGAATCAGATGGCTTACCTGTGTGTGGTTTATCTTGATGATTGCTGTTTGGGCAGAGTATGTTTGGTTGAGCGGAACGTTTATGCTGATCTTTGCCATTTGGGTGAGTCTGTGTTTTTTGTTTCGTGTCCTCTCCTGTGCGTCCATCAGAAAAAACTATAAGTTGCTACGTGCCAAAAGGGAAAAGGAACCTATGGAAGGTGGTATTCTTACCTTTGATACAGAGGGCTATACGGATGAAACTGCCAACGGAGGGGTCTACAAGATCCCTTGGTCTGAATATCATAGCTGCATCATGACACCCCGTGTGATCATGCTGCGGAGCAAGAAGGGTTTGCAGATCCATATTCCTGCTACAGCAGAGAGTAACCGCTGTGTAGAAGCCGCCCTTTGGGCATTTGGGAAAGGGGATACCTTCCGCCACTGCGTCCAGCTCGAAAAATAATTTAAAATTTTGAAAAAAGTACTTGACAAAACCCACTTCCTGTGGTAGTATGTATGAGCACCTTGAGTGCGTCATGCGCCGATAGCTCAGTTGGATAGAGTGACTGGCTACGAACCAGTAGGTCGGGGGTTCGAGTCCCTTTCGGCGTACCATCTCCCTATGGAATCGTGGATACATGATTCCATAGGGATTTTTGTTTTATCGGATAGCAATCCATATGCGTTTGTGTTATAATCCTGTTAGAAAAACTTGAATTTGTCTAACAGGTTTGCACAGCACCAAAGGCCCCCTCTGACGAGGGGGCTGGCAAAAATCTTTAATTTTTGACTGGGGGAGAGAAGATGAAAGAGTTCAACAAAGCGAATATCCCTCTTGCAAAAACCTTGAGAAAGAATATGACACCGTGGGAACGAAAACTGTGGTATGAATTCCTAAGAAGCTATCCTATTCGTTTTCAAAGGCAAAAAGCGATTGGAAATTATATTGTGGATTTCGACTGTGGAAAAGCTGGATTGGTTATTGAGCTTGATGGCGGTGGACACTATACCCCTGAGCAAGCAGAAAAAGATAATCTTCGCACTAAGGATTTAGAGAGCATGAAACTGACAGTGATCAGAATCTGTAATTTGGATATTGACCGCAATTTTCGCGGTGTGTGCGAATACATAGATTTGACTGTTAAGAATCTCTCCCTCAGTCAGCTACGCTGACAGCTCCCTCATCAGAGGGAGCCTTGGGCGCTCCCGCGCCAGAGCAACAACATGAATTTGGAGGTGGGGACAATTAACAGTACGCTTTGCATTGGGTTCAAAGGAAAGAATAATGCATCGAGTATCTTGGCAAAAAACATCTCTGAGGACAGTTATCTGTTAACAAATTCTTTCAGCGGACTGCAAAGAGATATTGAAGCACTAAATTTTTCCTACGATTGTGTTGTTCTTTTCGGAATAGATAAGAGCCTGAAAGATGCTGTGCGAATTGAAAAAGCAGCTAAAAAAGAGACTAAGGAATTTTCGGTCTTGAACTTAGAAAAACTATCGGCACAATTAGCCACACTCGGCATATCTAATTATTTATCCGAAAACCCAACACAATATTTATGCAATGATGCATACTGGCATCTTTTGCGGAAGTTTAACAGAAAAGTTGTACTTATTCACATACCATCCATCAGAAATATTAGTGAAAACTTTATCAATAGACTTAGCATAGCATTTAGGTAAATTCCAATTTGTCAAATAGTTGTACTGGCGCGGGAGCGCCCTAAGGCTCCCCTTGTCAGGGGAGCTGTCAGCCGAGCAGGCTGACTGAGGGGTAGCATTCTCTCCCTCCGCCCCTTCGGGGCACCTCCCTCATCAGAGGGAGGCTTTGGTGCGGCACAAAACTGTTAGATAAATTCCAATTTGAAGTACGGGATTTTACTATCTGCCATTGTATGTTGTAGGAAGTTATTAAAATTCTCTGGAAGCCTTGCAAATAAAGGGTTTTTCGCAGACAGCTCGCCTTTTTCTTTTATACGATTTCACTCAGTATTATCCTTGGTTTGACAAATCATAAGGGCAAAAACAAGGGAATGAGAAACGAATAACAGGAAATAACAACGTGTGGCGATCGGGTATTGTGATGTGTGTTGGAATATTCAATTGAATCCTTATTTTTGAGGTCGTAGACCATAGAATAGATACAAAAGAGCATCGGATTGAGAGGCGAATCTCTTTCCGATGCTCTGTTTTAGAAATAGTGCAGTATGTTTTGCATGTAATAAAGTACTATTAGTATATCATTAAATATCTAGTCCCTATATAAGCAGCAGTAGCACAAATGCAGGTCAAGTCTTGCAGTGAAATGGATCAGCTCACATTTCCGTACCGATCACAAGTCATCGATAGATTAAGGGTTTCGGTCTTCGTAGTAATTCCCAGTACCTTTCGTCCCATTTCAACCGTACCCTTGGCAAAATTCGCATCTGTCCAAGTAGTTTTAGAGATTGTGTACCAAGCACTGTCATAAACGGTAACACTGCAACTGCTGGATGTACATGTAGCATACCTTCCATCGTAAGTAAAGCTGCCTGTCAAACTAGCCTTCCACACCATATCACCGTTTTCACTATATCTGGTATAGTTTTTCGTTTTTGATGTTGTGGCTCTGCTCACATTCACTTCGCTATCTATTTCAACAATGATATACCCACCATCTTCCATGGGAATCATTTTATAGACATTGGTGTTTTGTTCAGACTTAGCATAAACCGTAGACATCAAAGTAACCAACAATACAATCGCCAAAAATATCGATTTGAATTTTCTCATAGTAATTTCCTCCTACTCGATTTATCGTCTCTCACAGGTATTAAGTGTCCTCAATAGCGACTTCGATCCAGCCGAAGTCATCTCGTTCATTCTCGATAACCGCATAGATCGCAACAGCAGACCAAACTAAAGCAATAAAGATCAACAATGTTGCAATGGAGGAAAGGATCCATTTGCGGATACGGAATTTTTCCATGATCTTAGGCGTTCCCATAGTTTCAATATAAGAAGATGCAATATCCTCGGGAGTACCGAAGCGCTGTTGCAGATCCTTGTCTGTAGCCTGTGGGTTTTCTTCCAAATAAGCAAAAACTTCCTCCCGGACCTTGTTCAGAATTATATTTTTCATTCCTACAGTTCCGGGAAGCATACTGCGAACTTGGCGAATATACTTTCGTGCAAAGCGATTCTTGACTATCATAGTTCTGCCCCTCCTTTGATTACACGGTAGATCCCTTGAGTTACCCTATCGTATTCTTGAGTCAGTGCCTCGAGATACTGTAAGCCTTTCTCCTCAAGGTGATAATATACACGAGTCATTCGCTTGCCTACCAGGACTTTTTCGTCAGAAATACAGCCCTGATCCTGCAGCTTATAGAGGACGGGATACAGAGAGCCCTCTTGAGTGATCAGCACACCATCACTCTGCTTTTCGATTTCCTGTACAAGCTGATAACCATACATATCTCCCTGCTTTAACAGAGAAAGGATAACCATAGCAATTGCCCCACGCTGAAAACCGGAACGAAGATTATCGGAGACCATAAGCATCACATCCATTTTCCTTACTATTATTTATCTGAATATATTTATAACATAAAATAAGATATTAATCAATACCTTTTTTACAAAAATATATATTGACAAAGCATCTGTTTTGTGATATATCATAGATAAGCAAGAGTAACTCCGTATATGTATCCTATCACATCTTGCGTATATTTATCGAGTTGCTTATTGCAGTATCTTTCAACCACTATAGAGTAACCTAATTGACATGGGTTTTAAAAGGAGGAATTGCCGAACCAGTGTGTTATATTTATGTTTAACAGTATTGTTTGAAGGATTCATATTTTGTACAAGGGTTACTCTAAGTGATGAAACAAAAACGCCATATTTTTACAAAAATGTATGCTCCCTACCGAGCAAGTGCTTTAAACAAAGAAAGGATGAAACACATGAAAATCAGAAGAAAATTTATCCGACTTTTTGCAGTAGTGCTGGTCATGTCCTGCGTGTTAACTGTTCTCCTTCCTGTTTCTACTGCCGCAGAAGCTCGCATCACTTCCAATGGCTATTCCTCCACAAATGTTACTTATGACGGAAAAACATATACCATTTTTCTTGGCGTCGGGGGTTGTAACGACAAGGTTGCGCGTGTTACAGCGCATTGTGCAATTGATGACATCAAAATTATAATTGGAAATGTAACGGTCAAATTCGACACAAAAAACTATGGATATGTTACAAATGTCGGTGCTGGCGTAACTGATCGTACTTCGGAAAAGTATAGCTATTTTTATATCACCACCTCTGATGTAGTGTGCAGTAAGGGCACTGCACAGGTAGTCAAGGTTCTGAACGTAAACAGTAGCGCTGTCTTCAAAGATGTTAACAACGGTCAGGATGTAAGTCTGTCTGTGGGATTTACCGGCTAACACAGTCGAATTCTGCTTTTGGTAGTAGTTCAGTCGATCCACTACCAAAAGCTTTTTACAAATATCTATATAAACGGAGGCACCTCATGAAGTCCCATCTTTTATATAAATTTGTATTTTTATCCCTTTTAGCCGTTGCTACCTGTCTTATATGTGGTTGTAAATCCACAGAAGGGAAGCAAAGGGAAAGCCCTTCGGATATTTCCATTCACATTCCTGATGTAAAAACCTATCCAACTCCCTCGGAGAATGTTTTTATTGCCAGCACCCACTATTCTCGGTGCCCTGCCTCCGTTGGTGGTTATTATTTCTGCAACACAAAACATGTACGGTACCAGACTGTAGGCTCTCAGACCTCTACCCCCTTGTGTCTGCAGCCCGGATGCAGGCACTCGGATGAATCCTGCGAGGCCTTTATGGGTGGAATCATCGAACAGATGGCAGAATACAAAGGAAAGCTCTACGCAAAAATCAGAACTGAAAATGAAAGTATCGAAATTGTAAGTTTTGATCTGACTACCCGGGTGCGTAAAACCATCCGACATTGGGAGTTCGAGTTGGAAACCGATGCGGGCGATATTGTGCAGACCTTTGTGTATCTGAATAATATTGCCTATAACGGTCTCTACTACGCCTATACCAGAACTGTCTTCGATTCCGTAACACAGAAAGTTGTGGAGGAGAGCGGCGAATCCATCAGATACGATGTTGTCACCGGGGAAGAACGTGATATGGCATTCCCTTTCGCTTGTATGGGCGCCGCAGGCTATGTTGGAAAGCATCTCGACAGCGATTTTGATGAAGAAAAAGACAAGTATGTTATAAATGAAGCCTATATTTATGTTCGTGATCCCGAAAACCTGGAGTTGCACAGATTGGTAGATTATGAACAAGACAACTATCAGCCCACCCGTGATCCTGCCCATTGCTATGGCAGCTATATATCCTATCAGTGTGACAATACTCTGTATTACTTCAATGTGGACACTGGAGAATCAAAGGAATTGGTAACACCTGAGGACCCCGTAGTAAATTACTGGCTCATGGATCGCAAGATATTCTACATTACCACAAACGATGACGATATGTACTATTTCTGGTATGCTGACTTAGATAATCCGGTTCCTGTCCGTCTGAGAAATGATGATAATGCAAATCATATGGTGTTCAGCATTTCCTACGAGGGCACAGACTTTTTCGCAGACAATAACAATAGGATTATTTCTAAAGAAGACTTCTACGCGCAAAATGCTACATAAGGAGGGCCTATGGAGCTGCAATTAAAGGGATTAGGAAAAAGCTATGGAAAAAAACGAGCCTTATCCCATGTAGACCTAACTTTAAAACCGGGGGTCTATGGTCTCCTGGGCCCCAATGGTGCCGGCAAGAGTACCATGATGAATATCATTACCGGCAACCTGATCCCGGATGAAGGGTCAGTTCTTCTTGATAGCAAGGATATCCGGACCCTTGGTTCCGCATATCGAGACCGTCTCGGCTATATGCCCCAACAGCAGGTGTTCTACCCGGGCTTTACAGTAGAGCACTTCCTGTACTACATAGGCTCCCTCCGTGGGCTCAGTAAGAGGCAGGTAAGGGAGCAGATAGATCGGGTTCTCCCCCTTCTCGAGCTATCCTCCCTTCGCAAACAAACAATTCGTTCCCTCTCCGGCGGTATGCGGCAACGGCTCCTGTTGGCACAGGCAATTTTGGCAGAACCGGATATTCTGATTTTGGACGAGCCAACAGCCGGACTGGACCCCAGTCAGCGGATTGCTGTACGAAATCTGATCGGTGAAATTGCCGCAAACAGGATTGTGCTGATCTCTACCCATGTGGTTTCTGATGTGGAATTTGTAGCCAATCAAATTATCCTACTGTCTGAAGGCAAGGTTTTATCCCACTTACCTCCTTACGAATTGGCAGCAGAGTTAGAGGGAAAGGTCTGGGAGTTCTCCATTCCAGATTCCAAGCTTTCCCATATTCATACGATGGGTCCCGTTTGCGGTCTGACCCGTGGAAGGGAAGGGATCTTGGTTCGTGTGCTGTCAGACACCCCACCTATCCCTGATGCCAAGATTGTTCGACCAGACTTAGAGGCTGTTTATCTCCATTACTTTGGGGAGCCTGATCTGTCATGATACACGAAATTCGCAAGCTATGGACTAACGGTTGGATCCTTTTCTTGACCCTGACGATCATTGTAAGCAATAGCATTCTCTACTATAATTATTGTATCCGGGATGAGGACGGCTACGGCTTGCAACACATCCAAGAACTCTATCACCTGCCGACAGAAGAAGTCAAGACCACCCTAAAGGAACTAAAAGAAAGATCCTTTGCCACAGAGGAATACCTGGATCCTACATTGGTTACAGGGAATATCTACCACGAGATCAGTCTGTATAACGAAGTCCTAAAACGAAAGCAAGAAATAGAAGGCTACAGCCAAAACCTCCGGGATCTCCGAGACCAGGTCACTATGAAGGCCTTGCTGTTTCCTTCTGATGATCCCTTTACACAGGATGTGCTTGCACAGACCAAAGCAGGCTATGACCGTTTGGAAGCAGTTGTTCCCACCAGGGACATTTCCGGTGGTGCAGAGCCTTTCACCCGATGGCGAGTGGCAGATCTTTTCGTAGTATTACTTGGGGTATTTGTATCTATGGTTCTGGTAACACAGGAGAAAAATGCCGGCTTGTTGTCACTTCTCAGACCCACAAAGCATGGGCATTCCCATCTGTATTTCTGCAAGTATTTTGCTATGAGTCTGTTTATGATATTGGGCTATGTGGTGATTTACGGTACAGAGCTCATGATAACAAGTTGGCTCTTCGGCTTCGGAGATCTCAGCCAACCGGCACAATCTGTATACCCTTATATAGGCTGTCCCTTTGTGATTTCCATTGGTGAAATGCTTGGCATCTATCTGAGCTCACACCTGCTAATGTGTTGGACGCTGTCGAGCTTATTCTTTTTTCTCTGTATTGCCTTGAGAAAGCCCATAGGAATTTTGTTAACTGCCGGAGCCTTGGCAGTCCTTCTTCTTTATCTAAAAACCGCAAGCTCCTTATGGTTGCGAGCTCTCTGCCCGATGCCGGCTTTAGACCAAATCATGGAAACAGGTTATCTGTTCTTGAACATGTGTGGCAGAGCTATTCCTCTCCATTGGGTGAATTTAAGCGCACTTGGGGTATTGAGTGTACTCTGTTGCATCCTTGGTGGAATTTTGTTTTGCAAGCAATCTCTTGTTCCTGGGACAAAGAAGCTTCGGTTCCCCTTCCCCGCCCTCCGGTCATGCAAGCTCATCGTACAGGAGGGATGGAAGGTTTTGTTTCTTCACAGTGCGCTGATTCTGCTAATCCTGTTCGGTGCAGTACAAGCGATCCGTTACAGAGATTTCTATATTCCCCAAACGACTTGGGAGTTCTACTATCGCAGCTATTCCCAAAAGCTTTCCGGTGAGCCGAACAAGGAAAAGGACCAATTTCTTATAGCGGAGGAAGAACGCTTCTCCCAAATCGAAGCGGCAATGTTGAAAGCAAGGGACGGAGAAGAATATGAGGAACTGGAACGGAAGTTGCTTCCCAAGGAGGCATTTTTAGCTGCTTCTGCTCAATATCGTAACCTTGAATCCAATCAGGGCTATGTGTATGCCAGCGGATATGAACGGCTTTATCTGGAGGAAGGTCTTAGGGATGATTTAGTCAATACGATTCTTTTGACATTCGTGCTGATCCTGGCTTTCTCCGGAATATTTGCCGTAGAGAACGAAAGCGGTGTCTATGTTCTCATCAAAACTGCCGGTAAGGAAGAAAAATCTAAAAAATACAAATGCTTTTTTGCCTTTACTCTGACTCTGGTCACAGTTGTGATTGCTCATTTGCCACAATACATTTGTGTCAAAATGGGATATGGACTGCCTTTGGGATACGCCCAAGCCAACAGTCTATCCGTATTCGCTACTCTGCCCAATGGGATTACATTGAATGGCGTTCTGCTCCTTACCCAATTGATTCGTATTGGTATATCCGCAGTGTCATGCAGTGTGGTTATGATCCTTTCTTCCAAAACCAAAAATACGGTATTTACGATTTTAAGTTCCTGTGCATTCCTTCTTCTTCCTCTAATTCTCGTTTTGATACTATAGGTATATACATTTGAGTTTGGAGAACATCTTTAAGTGCAACACATATTTAGCATTTTGGAGGTACATATGAATATAATTAGTTTTGATCCGAAAATAATGTGGCATGATGATTTGTTTATAAGAAAGCCATGTAGAGAGATAAGCAAGGAAGAGGTTATTTCCGAACAATTTCAGCAGATCGTGCATTTTATGCTACTATCATTGTATGAAAATCCAATCGGAGTAGGGCTGGCAGCTCCTCAAATTGGCTTGCAAATCCGTTTGGCGGTAATTGATATAAGACGCGATGGAAAAAATCCAATTGTGTTAATTAATCCAACATACACATCTGTAGATAATGAGACTGTAGAATCTGTTGAGACTTGCTTAAGCTTTCCCTGTCTTTCCGGGACAGTAAAGCGATATAGTAAAGTCATTGTTTCCGCAAAGAATTTAGCTTTTGAAGATGTACATTTCGAGGCAAATTCTTTCTTATCCATCGTATGTCAGCATGAAATAGATCATCTGAATGGAATCGTATATATAGATAAAGCCCAGAAACTTGGAGCAGCAGAAAATCGCTCTAAATTATTGGCAGACAGAGCATTGAGAGCAATAGAAAACAAATAAAAGGAGTATGCAAAGTGGAGAGAGAGAATCATTTTTTGCAGAATGCATCTGCTGTTTGTACAATCATAACAGCAATTTCAGCAGGTATTTCTAAGTTCAACGAAAAACTATTTCTAAGCAAGATTTTTTTGGCCATGTGCGTAATTTCGTTTAGCATTTCACTGTTTTTTGTAGTCTGTTCATATTTGAAAAGGACGCATAGCTACCTGTATAGAAGACTAAAATATGCTTGCATATCAAAAGGCTCTTATATCCTTAAAAGTCGGGAAATTGTATATGAGTTTATTGATCGGGAACATATAAAGCACTCGAAAAAATTTGTAGTTATTCCTCGAACAACTGGTTTTGATACATTTACTGACCGATATGTATACTCAGGTGACCACGAATGTGTTGTACGATCAGTGTTCCCCAGACAACGTATTGTTGACACATATAAGGACCATGGATGGAATTTCTATTCTATCAAACTGAGTGAACCTGCTCCTAAAGGGATGGAAAAGGAATTTGGAATGAAAATGGACACGATTAAGGATTTGGAACATAAATCAAAGCCTTTCCTTTCAACAGGCATATATGAACCAACCGAGAATTTAGTGATGGATGTGTACTTTAGAAATGGACTTGTCCCCCACGGAGCCAAAATAAAGATATTTGACGATTACGTGGATAGAACGCCTATATTTGAACAGGAATTGGCATATGACAGTGAAAATCACAGGCTAAGATATGAGGTAGCATATCCGATTTACCATTACAAGTATCTGATTGTTTGGAACTTTGAAGATCCGTAGTATAAGAAATGAGGTGAGTTAAGTGGAAGGCTAATTAGCTTAAACATAGGTAAATCACAACTACTGTTTGACTCTTGATGCATAAAATGAGTTCTCTTAATTCCAAAATCTATCCAATAATGATTATGCCGGAAGAAATGGGTGTGATTTAATATAAATGACTACATTCATTTCATACGGTTCCTCTATCAAACATAGTGTTTTGGGGCTGTAGCAAAATGCTACAGCTCCTTTTTATAGTAAGTTCCCAAATCATTAGTAATTGTGTTAATACATTCCTCACTGCAAGGAATTATACGGGCACAAGAAAGATACTCGATTTTTTCTGCAAAAGCAGACGATATATCTGGTTGAATATCCGCAGGAAAGAAACCTCTGCAAGATTTTTTCATTTCTTGCAGAGTTTCTTTGCGAATGAATATATTCTGGTGCAGAAAGTTTTTGATTTTCTTTGCAGTATTATTTGTGAGATTGTGTTATCGTTCTCTACCTCTGCTTTGACTGATTGGCTTTTGTCGTTTGCTCTCTTGCTTCAACTGTCTGAGGCGGTCACGGACACTTTCTCTTTCTGGCGGATCATGTTGTTCGTTATTAGGTTTATCAGACTTTTTCTTTTGACCGGGATTTTCCATTTCCTTAACCTTCTGCTCCCACTCTGCAAGATCCTTCTTGTATTTCTTTACAATAACCTCTGCTTTTCGGTACGCGGTGAAAAAGGCCTGGGTATTGGGGTAGCCTTCGGCTTTTACATTGGCTGAGATGGAATCCTTTTTCTTTTGGATGGCTTTCTGTAGGTCTACAATTTCTTTGTCTAAGGCTTTTCGTTCCTTACCTTTGAATAGTCCCTTTGCTTCGGCTCGTTTGGCTTCTAATTTGGGTAAGGTCACTTCCTCCATCTCACGGACTTCTTGGACTGTTCTACGAAGGAAAAAATCTGTTACTTGCATTTCCTTGAACTCTTCAAAGTTTATATCAAGTTCCGGTTTAGGCGGTAGTGTGCTTTGGTGTATGAGGTTCTGCAAGAACTCTCTTGCCTTGTTCACAATACTGCGGAACAGGTTGGGTAGCCAGCCCTTTGACTTTATAGACTTCTTTGTTTTTTCGTGGATCTCTTCTTTCTTGATTTCCAGAATGGTTGCTTCTTCGATCCCGGATACAAGAGCCATATCTGCGGTTCTGTTCCATTCCTGCCTTACTGCATTATCTGCTTGGATCTCTGCGGTCTTGGGATAAGTCGGATCGTAGCCATGTCGTTCTGT
>JAZRGR010000159.1:0-1144 GCA_045644345.1 Faecousia sp.
AATATTTTATGATTAGAATTTCCAGTTAGGATCATTTTCCATTTTCCATTTTCAATTTTCCATTTGCGACAGCATGAGGGAGCGATAAATCGGAATTTGACGTAGATGCGGAAATGTTGATTTTCCCTCTTTTCTTTGCAGAAAAAGTATGATATAATTATACGGATAGAGGTATGAAAGGGGGATCTGCTATGGAAAAGCATCATCATTGCCATGATCATGACCATGAACATTGCCACGGGCATGACCACGACCATCATCACGACCATGGCCATCATGGACACTCCCACAGTCCCGAGAGTCGGGCGGCTGTGGTAAACCGCCTGTCCCGTGCTATCGGCCATCTGGAGAAGGTGAAGCGGATGGTCCAGGAGGATGTGGACTGTGCAGAGGTGCTGACCCAGCTTGCGGCAGTTCGGGGAGCTCTGAACAATACTGCCAAGCTGATCCTCCGTGACCACATTGCTCACTGCGTGGTAGATGCAGTGGAAGAGGGTGATCAGAAGACCGTGGAGGATCTGATCGCCGCCATCGATAAGTTTATGAAATAATCTCACCGAATGAGGTACGAATTATGACCGATATGAACAAGATCCGCAATTTCTCCATTGTTGCCCATATTGACCACGGCAAGTCCACTCTGGCAGACCGTCTGTTAGAGGAGTGCAAGACCGTGGACAAACGGGATATGGAGCATCAGATCCTGGACTCTATGGAGCTGGAGCGGGAGAGAGGCATTACCATCAAGGCTACCGCCGTTAAGCTCAATTACACCGCAGACGACGGAGAGACCTATACCCTCAATCTCATCGACACTCCGGGTCATGTGGACTTTAACTACGAGGTTTCCCGTTCCTTGGCTGCCTGTGAGGGTGCCATCCTTGTAGTAGATGCATCCCAGGGCATCGAGGCACAGACCCTTGCCAATACCTACCTTGCCATTGATGCAGGGTTGGAGGTCCTGCCTGTCATCAACAAGATCGACCTGCCCTCCGCCCGTCCCCAGGAGGTCAAGCAGGAGGTGGAGGATGTCATCGGCATCCCTGCATTGGATGCTCCGGAGATCTCTGCGAAAAACGGCATCAATATCCGTGCTGTTTTGGAAGACATCGTGCAGAATGTCCCTGCACCCAAGGGAGATCGG
>JAZRGR010000160.1:0-10275 GCA_045644345.1 Faecousia sp.
ACTTTGCGGGAGCAGTCTTGCAAACCAGTGCAAGAGCCTCGGTGGTTTCATACTGCACGGAGCGGTCGATCTGCTTCGCGCTGTCCTTATATTTCTTACCTCTAAACAATGTAATATCCTCCTTAAAGTGGTGATGCGGAATGGAATCCTCCCACATATTGAGGTCTCAGACCTCGAAAACGACTATTGAGTCAATCAGAATTAGTCAACGACAGTGACGCCCATGGAGCGGCAAGTGCCTGCTACCTGGCTCATAGCTGCCTCGATAGTAGCAGCGGTGAGGTCGGGCATCTTCTTCTCAGCGATCTCGCGGAGCTGTGCGGTGGTAATGGAACCAACCTTGGTCTTGTTGGGAACACCGGAACCGCCATTCAGACCTGCAGCCTTCATGATGAGGGTGGGGGTCGGAGGGGTCTTGGTGACGAAGGAGAAGCTACGGTCGGAGTAGACAGTGATGACTACGGGAATCTTGAAGCCGGCCTGATCCTTGGTGCGATCGTTGAACTCTCTGATGAACTGTGCAATGTTAACACCGTGCTGACCGAGAGCGGGGCCAACAGGGGGGGATGCAGTCGCCTTCGCGGCGGGAATTTGCAGCTTGATATAACCAGTGATTTTCTGTGCCATGATAAGCACCTCCATAATAAGTGTGGTAGTTTTGCGGGGGGTGAACCCCTCCCACTGCTATCTCAGATAGCTTCGACCTGATCCAGTCTAAAGGTCTTGGTTGTGACGTTTCCTCTGATGATCTCGACGGAAACCTCAACCTCCTCTTCTTCCAGGTCGATGGCGAGGACCTTGGCCTCGATATTGCAGAAGGGTCCGTCCACAATGCGGACAATACTGCCCACAGTATAATCCAGGACGATTTCCTTCTTGTGCAGACCCAGGTTGATCAGCTCTGTTTCGGTCAAGGGGACCGGTCTGTCACTTCCGGATGTGATGAAACCGGTAACACCACGGACATTCTTGATAATATGCCAAGCCTCGTCGGACATAACCATCTTGATGAGCACATATCCGGGGAAGAGCTTGCGCTCATAGGTCTTGATACCGTTGTCGGTGTACTCGGTGACGGTCTCCATGGGGATCTCGATCTCGAAGATCGTATCCTGCAGGCCACGGCTGACGATGGTCTTTTCGATGGTGTTCTTTACGGTGTTCTCATAAGCGGAATAGGTATGCACAACATACCATTTTGCATCTGCGCTCATGGTGATTAGAGAAGCTCTCCGAGCAGGGATACGGCCTGACCGGCGACCCAGTCGAAGAATACAACGATGATGCCGACAACGAGGACAGCACCGAGGACGATCAACGTGTTGTTGATGAGCTGCTTGCGGGAGGGCCATACGACCTTCTTGAGCTCACTCTTCATCTCACGGAACCACTTGCCAAGCTTGCTGCCGGTACGGGCAAAGAAATTGGGCTGCTTGTTGTTCGTTTCTGCCATGTTGCTCATCCTTTCGTTTACTTCGTCTCGTTATGAACAGTATGCTTTCTGCAGAATCTGCAGTACTTCTTCATTTCCAGACGGTCGGGATCGTTCTTCTTGTTCTTCATGGTGTTGTAGTTTCTCTGCTTGCATTCGCTGCATCTGAGGGTGATCTTAACTCGCATTTCGGCACCTCCTTAATTATTTGCCTCCCTGCTTGCCTGCGGCTATGAAAAGATTTAGCAGACGCAGAAACTACTACGCGTCTTCCGCAGGTGAAATGGACACGCAAAAAAAGCCTCCGATTTCGCAGGTAGTGGTATAATACCACAAAAGTTCGGATTAGTCAATGGTTTTTTCTGATTTTTTCAAGGTTTTTTGCGATTTTTTTCTGATACTACTACAACAATTGCCCACATAACCCTTTAAAAGGCAACCCCGAAAAAAGGGTTGCCTTTTATGCCATAGTTTTTGCGGAACGTGCTTATCAGAACATTAGGATCAGTCGATACAGCACGAAGGATACTACCCACGCAACCACGCATTGCAGTGCTGCAACCAGAGCTCCTCGGTGCTTCCCTCCCAGCTCTCTGCCGATGGCGGCAACTGCGGCTACACAGGGGGTATACAGCAGGGTAAAGGCAAGGAGGCTCACTGCCGAGGCAGAGGTAAACAGACCCGACAGGTTTGCGACCAGGGACTCTGTACCGCTTCCCGTCAGAATGCCCAAGGTGCTGACCACAGCCTCCTTGGCCATGAAACCGGTGATCAGAGAGGTGGTGATCCGCCAATCTCCGATGCCCAGAGGCTTAAACACAGGGGTCAGGAGCTTGCCTACCGATGCCAGGAGGCTCACGGAGCTGTCCTGTGTGTAATTCAGCTTCATATCAAAGCTCTGCAGGCACCAGATCACCAGTGTGGCAACAAAGATCACCGTAAAGGCACGCTGGAGGAAATCCTTGGCCTTATCCCACAGGAGCATGACCACACTCTTAGGCGAGGGCATGCGGTAATTGGGCAGCTCCATGACAAAGGGAACAGGCTTGCCACGGAAGGCAGTCTTGTTCATGAGCAGTGCAAAAAGGACGCCGATAAGCATACCGCCGAAATACAGGCACACCATAGCAAGGGCTGCGGATTCCGGGAAGAAGGCCGATACAAACACGGTATAAATGGGGATCTTGGCAGAACAGCTCATAAAGGGGGTCAGCAATATGGTGAGCCGTCTGTCACGGGAGGAAGGCAGGGTGCGTGTTGCCATGACCGCCGGAACCGTACAGCCGAAGCCGATGATCATGGGCACAAAGCTACGTCCGGACAGACCGATCTTCCGCAGGAGCTTATCCATGACGAAGGCCACACGTGCCATATAGCCCGTATCCTCCAAAATGGACAGGAAGAAGAACAGCACCACGATCACAGGCACGAAGCTGACCACACTGCCCACACCGGCAAAGATACCGTCGATCACCAGGCTGTGTACCACGGGATTGATGCCGTAGGCGGTCAATCCCCTATCCACTGCCATGGTCAAGCCGTCGATGGCCATCGCCACCAGATCCTGGAGGAAGGGTCCCAGCAGAGAGAATGTCATCCAGAAGATCCCTACCATGAGCCCCACGAAAATGGGCAGTGCCAAATACTTATGGGTCAGGATCTTATCCATTGCCATAGACCGCAGGTGCTCCTTGCTCTCGGCACATTTGACCACGGCCTTGGCGCACAGGGCTTCGATGTATTCGTACCGCATGGAGGCAATGGCCGCATGGCGATCCAGCTCTCCATCTGTCTCCATCTCCAGGATGCTGTGCTCTAAGAGCTCCAGCTCGTTGGTATTGACTCCCAAGCGAGCAATCACATCCTCGTCCCCCTCGATCATCTTGGTGGCGGCAAAGCGACGGGCGATCCCTGCCTTACGGGCGTGATCCTCGATGAGATGGGATACTGCGTGGATACAGCGGTGAACGGGACCATCGGAGCAGAAATCCACCTTCTGCGGTTTCTGCTTTGCCCTGGCTGTGTCACAGGCACATTGGATCAGTTCGTCAATACCCTCGTTCTTAATGGCGGTAATGGGAACTACAGGGATCCCCAGTTCCTTCTCCATTTTCTTTACATCTACGGTGCCGCCGTTGCCACGGACCTCATCCATCATGTTGAGAGCCAGGACCATGGGAACCTGCATTTCTAAAAGCTGGAGGGTCAGATACAGATTGCGCTCAATATTGGTAGCATCGATAATGTTGATGATGCCGTCGGGCTTCTCATTCAGGATAAAGTCCCGGGTCAGGATCTCCTCCCCCGTGTAGGGACGCATAGAGTAAATACCGGGCAGATCTACGATTTGGCAATCCTTTTTCCCACGGATGATGCCGATCTTGCTGTCAACGGTAACACCGGGGAAATTTCCTACATGCTGATTGGAGCCTGTAAGCTGATTAAAAAGGGTGGTCTTACCGCAATTCTGATTTCCGACTAAGGCAAATATCATCCTACCACCTCCGGTATTACTTCGATTTTAGCCGCATCCTCCAGGCGGAGGGTCAGCTCATAGCCACGCAGACGGATCTCCATAGGATCTCCCATAGGGGCGATCCGCTGAACCGTCACCTTTGTCTTAGGGATCAGGCCCATGTCCAGCAATCGGCAACGGAGGAGTCCCTCTCCCCCAACCCTTTGGATCGTTCCGCTTTTCCCGATTTCAAGCTCTGCTAATGTCATCCAAATATCACCTTTCTGTTAATAGTTAGTTTAGACTAACCTCTGCCTAAAAGAAAAGAGGCCATCTTTTATCAGCAGTTAGTTATACCTAACTCATTTCGTGGGTATTATATTATATCTTCCATGATTTGTCAAGAAATATTTTCCTTGTATTTTGCATTTTTTTCTATTATAATATGTAAGATCATTCCCTACCAATAACCGTTCAAGTTCCGATTTATGGAGCTGTTCGATTTCCGAATTTGTTCGTAGGGGCGACCTGTGGTCGCCCGCAAAACGTTTCGATTTTGTCGGAAATCTCGTGATAATCACGCAATTTCGTCATTGTCGTTTAACGACAATGACCGGGCGACCACAGATGGGCCCTACGGTGTTGTACGATAAACAGCTCCATAAATCAATTTTGCTCGATATTGTTGTCGATATGTACGAAAGGGAGGTGGGAGCCGTGAAGGTTTCTTTTCGGATCATTTGCTACAAGGGTCTCCACGAAGAAACGAAGGCTGCCCTTGCCGCTTTTATTGCTCATTTCCATGGGCAGATATTGTCCATGGGTGACACAGCCTATTGGAAAGATGAGGAGTTTCGGTTATTGGAGGTACAAGCCCAACCGGAATACACCGATCTTTCCCTTATAAAAGGCGCAATCTGCCGAATCTTCTCTATTCCGCCGGAGGATATGACAGAGGATCGGGACAGAGATTCTATGCAGTTGAGTCGCTACTCCCATATTGAGGAACGGGATAAAATCTTTTTCACACTATATATTATATCTACGGAGGATAACATATATGAGAGTTCTTGCCATTGACTACGGTGATGCCCGTACAGGGATCGCCATTTCAGATATTATGGGGATGATCGTGGGACAGACCACCGTCATCCACAGCCGGAATGCTAAGAAAACCGCCGACGAGATCGCCCGGATCGTCAAGGAATGCGGTGCAGAGAAGCTGGTCATGGGCTTCCCCCGGAACATGGACGGCTCCGAGGGCCCCCGTGCAGACCTGTACCGTGAATTTGCCGCTCTGGTAGAAGAAACCGTGGGAATGCCCGTTGTCCTGTGGGACGAGAGACGGACCACTGTAGAAGCTCACAACATTCTCTCCGACTGCAACTACCACGGCAAGAAGCGGAAGAACACCGTAGATGCTGTTGCCGCCTCCCTGATCTTAGAGGGCTATTTGGCATTTTTATCCCGATAACACAGCTCTCTGATCCCGACTAAGAGGAGAAAGCCTCCAAAGAGCTTCCTAAGGAGATCCATATCCATGTCCCGTGTAAGCCACGCGGTGAGGGCTGCAGTTATGCTTCCCACCAAGATAGCAGGCAGGATCACCTGCCGTTTCAGCAGTCCATTCTTTTTGTGGAAATATAGGGACACCGCTGCCGTAGGGAGGAAATACAGCAGATTGATCCCCTGTGCCGCCTCCTGCGCCATGCCCTCCACTGCGATCAGCCAGACCATGAGGAGGGTGCCACCGCCGATCCCCATGCCGGAAAGGATACCGCAGGCCAGAGCTGCCAATGCCCCCATCATGACAGGATCAGGCGAATTCCGCCGTAGAGGATAAAAGCTCCTAAGAGCCAATGGAGCCATTTCGCCTTCACTTTCTTCAACAGAACACCTGCACCGATGCCTCCCAGAGCACCTCCTATAATATAGGGGATGCCTTGGGAGGTTATTTGTCCGCCGTAAAAGAAATACATTCCCAGAGTCACCGCCGACAGAGGCAGGATCACCGCCACACTACAGGCAAAGATCTCCTTCTCCTTCAAGTCCGTCAGCTTCCGAAACAGGGGGATCAGCACCATGCCTCCCCCTGCCCCAAAGAGACCGTTCACGATCCCCGCCAGTCCACCACAGACCCAGGAGCCCCAATTCTTCCTTTGTTCCATAGAAATTTCCCTCCTCAAATTCAGATTTATCGAGCTGTTTATCGTATAACACCGTAGGGGCGACCTGTGGTCGCCCGGTCATTGTCGTTTAACGACAATGACGAAATTGCGGGATTATCACGAGATTTCCGACAAAATCGAAATATCTTGCGGGCGACCACAGGTCGCCCCTACGAACAAATTCGGAAATCGAACAGCTCGATAAATCGGAATTTGATCTTGTATTATTTTCATAGGTTCTCCAAATGTTCCCCAAATATTCTTACGCATAGTCAGAAGCTTCTTCGAATATAATCTGACAGCAGAAGAATAAGAGGTGGGTTAATGGAACAACATTTAAATCAAGTCACTTTGATCGGCAATCCTATGGATGCGCCGACCTATTCGCACAGCAATCACGGGAGGGATTTTTACACCTTCCCATTGGAGGTCAAGCGACTGTCCGGAGCTGTGGATCGATTGCAGATCCTGGCTTGCCGAGAGCTGTTAGAGCAAACACCCGTTACCGAAGGCTGTAATCTGCAGGTCACCGGAGAGATCCGCTCCTATAACAGTCACAGAGACGGCAGAAGGCGACTGATCATCTCCGTCTTCGCCGAGGATCTGGAGATAACAGATCTGCCCCATGATAATCAAGTCAGCCTCATTGGGAATCTCTGTAAGCCTCCCGTGTACCGACGTACACCCCTTGGGCGAGAGATCTGCGATATCATGCTGGCAGTAAACCGCAGCTACCGCAGAGCGGATTACCTCCCCTGCATTCTCTGGGGCAACAGCGCAAGATTTGGGCAGGATTATACCGTAGGCACTGCCCTCCTCCTTACAGGACGGCTCCAGAGCAGACAGTACATCAAAGTCCTGGAGGACCACAGCGAAGAACGGGTCGCCTACGAGATCTCCGTCATTACCTCCCGGGTCCTAACAGAAGAAACAGAATAACATAAACCGCCTTATGCCGTGCATCCATCACAGCATAAGGCGGTTTCCATCCCGGCAATATTCGTCAAACTCCCGATTTACGGAGCTGTTCGATTTCCGAATTTGTTCGTAGGGGCGACCTGTGGTCGCCCGCAAAATGTTTCAATTTTGTCGGAAAACTCGTGATAATCCCGTAATTTCGTCATTGTCGTTTAACGACAATGTCCGGGCGACCACAGGTCGCCCCTACGGTGTTATACGATAAACAGCTCGATAAACGGGAAGTTACAGCAGCAGCCAACCTACAAGGGGCAGGGGTAGGAGGATGGTGGAAGCCAGGAGGCAGGTGTGGGCGGTGTTTTGGGTGAGGCGTGAGATCCGGAGGATCAGGAGAGAGATCCCTGCGGAGAGGGAGAGTATGAGGAAGGCGTAAAAGAGCAGGGCCGTCCACACCGTTCCCAATTGCATCGAAAGCACAGGGACGCTCCCTGCAGGAGAGGACAAGCCCGTGAGTCCGTACAGGTCTGCCACCGCAACGATCTGAGGGGTGTACAGGATCATGGTGGCTATGATGCCGTAGAGGGCGGCTAAGAGAGTCTTTCGTTTACGGGAGGCGGTCTCCCCTTCCGTTGTGGTCAGGAGTTGGTGCATTCCTGTTTCACGCTCTGTAGCATAGGTTCCCGACAGGCCCAAAGATAGCACAAGGAGCAAAAGGACGGTTTGTCGCAGAAGCTCCTTTTTCCCTTCCCTGCCTAAGAGGCGGTCATAGGGAGACAGGCATACATAGTCCGACCCCTCTGCCTCCGCAGTTCTATATTGGTCCCTTGCCTTACAGAAGACAGGCTCGTTCTCCAGCTTCCTGTTGACACTCCCTGTGAGGACGGTATAGGCCTCCTCGGAGAGCTCGCCCCGGATCAGTGCCTCGCTGTATCCGTCTAATTGAGCGTAGAGCTCTGCAAAGCGTGCCTCTTCCCGGGTCAGGAAGGCCTCCTTCTCGGCATTGGGTACCCCGGACAGGATCTGCGAATATTGGATATACAGCTTTTCCGACGGAGGGATGAAGGTCGGGAATTGGGAATAGATCAGAGCCTGTATGGGGATCAATGCAAGGAGGATCCACAGGCCGCCGTTCATGATCAGGAGCTTCCATGCCTCATGTTGGAGCAGAGAGATGGATATGGAGGGAGCTTTCCGGCATTGCCTCCTATGGGAGTCTGAGATCAAGGGAGGTAATTTTACATGGAGGAGTACTGTTGTGCCGAAGGCGGCCAGACAGAGGACCGGCAGAAGTGCTACTGTAGCGACGAGATTGCTCACAGGGCGCCCCAGAACATTCAGATTCCAATAGTCACCGAACAGGGTCTCGGCACTGCCCGATGCAAAGGGGTTCAGGAGAGAACCGGGAGCAAGAATGCATACCCCACCCATAAGGAGGAATATACCCATACATCGCCACAGCTTCTTGCCTACATAGGCAGCTACGCAAGCAAGAGACATGACCCCTGCCGCCCACAGCACCTTCATTCCAAGGAACAGAAGCACATACTGACCTACAGTGATCCTAAAGGGGCTACGGATCATGCCATATACAGATTGGATGGGAGCTCCCATATCTATGGGACCACAGCGAATCAAGCCTATGAGGAGATTGGTTCCGTACAGACACAGAGTTCCGGCGGTCCCCCACAGGACAGCTGTAAGGAGCTTGGAGCCCATAAGAGGCAGAGCCCCTCTATAGGTGGGCTTGCACAGTGCAAGTGTCCCCTGTGACCGCTCGGAGAACAGGAGCTCCGAGGCAACGAGGAGGCACAGGAGGACAACCATGACCTCCGTGATCCCATTGCCGGGTAGCAGCTCCACTGCTCCGGAATAGAGGGGCAGAGGTTGTGTATTCCGCAATTCTTCATAGACCCGGGCAGATCGGATCACATTCCTGTAGTGGAAGCTATCCGGGGCATATCGCCCCGTTAGGAGGAGAGTGTCACTGTTGTCCCGAATCGTATCCAAGAGGTCGGAATATTCCACCACCGGACGGATCCGTGTCATAACCGTTTCAAAGAGAGTGCGTTCCGAATACAGGTCCCCGGTCAGGAGCGACCCCGGATCAGTGGTATAGGGCACTTCGGGGAAGGCTTCTTCATAGATCGCCTGTCGCAGAAGCTCCTCCTTCTGTTCCAGGGCGGCAAGAGCCTGCTCCCCATCTTCCGGGAGGGCGGCATAGAGGGTGCGGATATGCTCGCTACGGACATTGGTATAGGAATAGGTCCCCGGGAGCTGTTGTCCCCAAGTCACAAGTCCGTTGGCAAGGAGCAGGAGTGCCATGAGGATCACAGTAAGTCTGCTGTTGAGTGGCTTGCGGAGCTCATGTAAGACCATGGGATCCCTCCTCACCGAAGCACTGCAGATACACATCCTCCAAGGTAGGACTCACAGGTCTTCCCTCCGTGACGGGAGCATCTGACAGGATCCTGAGGCACAAGCCCCTTGGGTGGGTCGCGATGTTAGAGATCCGGTATTGAGACTGCCACTGTGGGAGTGCTTCCTTGGTAGTGATCACTTCCCAAACAGACCCCTCCATTTTGCGGATCAGCTCACCGGGTGGAGTCTGACAGAGGAGCCAACCCTCTTTCAATAGCAGGATCTCCTTGGAAATACAACCCACATCCCCTACCACATGGGTAGAGAGGATGACGATCTTATCCTCTGCCAGCTCTGCAATGAGGTTCCGCACGGCGATCCGCTGTTTGGGATCTAAGCCTGCAGTGGGCTCGTCCAGGATCAGGATCTTGGGATCATGGAAGATGGCTTGGGCAATGAGGAGTCTCTGCTTCATGCCCCCGGAGAAGGTCTTGATCTTCTCCCCTGCCTTGTCCGTCAGCCCCACCTGTGCCAGGACACGGGGGATGGCATCCTTGGTTTCTCCCTTGGACATATTCCGCAGGGATGCCATATAGCTGAGGAAACGGGTGGCGGTCATGGCAGGATACAGAGCCTGTTGCTGGGGCATATAGCCCAGGAGCCGCCGAAATTCCTTCCCCATAGTACGGATATCCGTCCCGTCATAGGTGATGATGCCGGAGGTCTGCTCCAAGTTCCCGGAAAGGATGTTCATAAGGGTGCTTTTCCCCGCACCGTTAGGCCCCAAAAGCCCATGTACCCCCGGTGTCAAGGAAAAGCTCACATCCCGCAAAGCATGAACCTTTCCGTAGTGCTTGTCCAAATGAGAAAATTGCAGTTCCATAATTCCTCCTTGCTGTCTCTGTCCTCCGTTGCAAATTCCAGTTTATCGAGCTGTTTGAAAT
>JAZRGR010000161.1:0-3785 GCA_045644345.1 Faecousia sp.
CATTGTCGTTAAACGACAATGACGAAATTGCGGGATTATCACGAGTTTTCCGACAAAATCGAAACATTTTGCGGGCGACCACAGGTCGCCCCTACGAACAAATTCGGAAATTGAACTGCTCGATAAATCGGAATTTTGTTATTCTATGCCGGTCAGGTAGGGCAAGATGAGTTGGGCAGGGTCGGTGGTGGTGGAGGCGTGGGTTTTCAGCTCTAAGAGGTAGCCGATCCCATCCTGTTCCCAGGCGGCGAAGGTCCGCAGGGGCTCCTCCGCTATACCGGGGGTATTGGTAAGGAGGACGGTTTCGATCCCTCCACGGGAAAGATGCTTGCTCTCCTGCAGGTCCTGCTCTCCCACACCGGAAAGGACCACATGTGAGCGGTAGCTGTCTGCGAAGGATTCGGTTACGGGAAGATAGATGTGGATACCGCAGTATTGGACTGTCTCGGAGGGTAGTCCGGCAGTTCCGCCGGTTTTAAAGGGCAGATAGATCACCAGGCCGTCAGGCGTAACACTCCCTCTCCGTTCATATTCCTCTGTTGCCCGCACGGGATCTGTAACGACTAAAGTAACAAATGTCCCCCGAACAGCATCCTCCATCTCGGCACTGCTCACAAGGTCCACATTCAAAAGCTGTTCCAATTGAGAAAGGCTCCCAAAGTTCATACGGCTCCCTGCGGGAGTCTTTAGATCCACAGTTTTGAAGTGCTTATGGTCATATCCAAAGGTCTCCCATGCCTCTGTGAGGGAATCGATCCATTGGGGCGGTAAGGTAACCTCTTGGGGCTCCATATCATAATCTACCGTAGTCACCTTGCTGGTAGGGGCAAAGATGCCTCCAAAGATAAACTCATGAATAGGCACACGGTCCTCACTGCGGAGGATCCGTATACTGAAGCTCACTGCCATGACAGACAGGGACAGCATACACAAGACCGCCGCCGCTACGGCGATCTTGGCAAGGAGGGCAGGAATGGGGGGCTTCTTTGGAACAGGTTTTTTGGCATTCAGGATCAGGTCATCCTCTATATCGTTCAGGGCTTCCAGAAAGTCAAACTCATTCATATGGGTATCCCTCCTTCTGTAAGAATTTCCGCAGCCTCTTCCTGGTGCGGAACAGGATCCCGGTAATACGGGATTGGGAACAGTGAAAGGCTTGTGCCAGTTCCTCTATGGACTCATTATACCAATAGCGGCGTAGAAAGATTCTCTGCTCCTCTGTGTCCAGGGCTTTGATAAAGCGGCTCAGTGCATCCCGTAGGTCTGCCTGCTCTGTTTCCGAGGCCTTGGTGGGTAGGAACTCTCCGATCTCCTCCAGAGGCAGGGTAGATGGGCCCCTCTTCTTCGCGTCCCGATGCTTCACCCGATCCAGGGCAAGATTGCGGCTCACCTTGGCAAGATAAGCACGGAGACAACGGGGCTTGGCAGGGGGAACGGAATTCCAAACCCTGAGCCACAGGTCATTCAGGGCCTCTTCCGCCTCCCCATGATCCCGAAGGATCCCGTATAGAATGGTATAGCAGTAGTTGCTGTACCGCTCCTTTAAGATCAGCAGAGCCTTCTCGTCCCGGCTCTCCAATAAGAAAACAATATCCGTCACAGGATCCCTCCTCCCTACTTATATAGACGAGAATATTGTAGCCCACATTTTATATGTTTTCAAGAAAATGCTAAAATATAACAAACCGCCTTATGCCATAATAAAGCACAAGACGGTTTTCGCTTCAAATTCCCGATTTATCGAGCTGTTTATCGTATAACACCGTAGGGGCGACCTGTGGTCGCCCGGTCATTGTCGTTAAACGACAATGACGAAATTCCGGGATTATCACGAGTTTTCCGACAAAATCGAAACGTTTTGCGGGCGACCACAGGTCGCCCCTACGAACAAATTCGGAAATCGAACTGCTCGATAAATCGGGAATTCACTCTGCGCTGTGGCGGTAGAGGCGAGCGGTGCGGAGGGTGTTGGGCTTTTGGGGGGCGGTTTGGCGGAAGAGGCCGTAGAGATCCTCGGCGCGGCGTTCCAGCTCGGCGTAGGAGCTACGGGGAGCTTCTTCCCCGGGGTGGAAGATGGGCAGGTCGCTGTTTTTACGCAGGGTACGCATAAGCTCCTGACCACGGCTGTTCATAGCAAGGACACGGATGTAGGGGATGGGCTGTTGTTGTAATTCCTCCGTCAAGCCCAAATAGGCACACAGGAGCATCCGTTGCAGACGGGTACGGGGATAGCGTTTGGAAATGGCCTTGTCAACGATCTCCTCTAAAGTGTTACAGGTGCGGCATGCCTCCATGACCTTCCGCCACAGCCCCTCGGAGCCGTAGGGCAGAGCCTCAAAGTCCGACTCCGACATAAATCGCAAACGAGAAAGCCAAGCCCGTTCCCCTGCTTCCGTAGTATATCTGTCCGCAGAGGCAAATACCTCCCATGCGGCATCTGGCATAAACCCTGTCCAATCCTCTATGGTACGGAGGTAGGATGCAGAGGGTACCTCTCTGTCACTGCCGCCGTGGTAGGCTCCTCTGCGTTTCAGTACCATGGGCTCTATGGGGCTGTTCCGCTTTAAGATCCCCTTGCAGTATTCTAAGGCAAGGATATTATTGGGCTGTTCCAGGAGGCCGGGAGTAGCTCCTAAGGTCTCTGCCGCAAGCTGTCGTGCCTTGGGGAAGGACAGGCCCTTGTCAAGCCCCTCTCTGAGAGGGGCGATCAGTTCGGGAGATAGGAGGATCCGTGCACAGTGCATAAGCTCCTCTGCCGATCCGCTCTCACTGCCGAAGCAGAGTCCGTCCATGACGCCCAATCGGCTGAATACCTCCACCGCCCCGTCTCCGAAGCCCTCTGCAGAAGCAATGGCATAGGGCAGAGGCAGCTCCAGAACCAGATCTGCTCCGCAGAGGACAGCTGCCTTGGCACGGGTATATTTGTCGATTATGGCAGGCTCTCCACGCTGGACGAAGCTGCCGCTCATGAGACAAACCGCCCGTCCCACAGACCGAACTTCCTGTAATTGGTAGAAATGACCATTGTGGAAAGGGTTATATTCACAGACGATGCCAATATTCTTCACAAATTTTCCTCTTTTCCCATAAATGTACTTGTAAAATAAAAAAAGTGTGGTACAATAGTAAACGATAGAGTGATAGTAACATACTATCACAGGTTTCATTCAAAAAGCAAATACATTTTTCAAGGAGATAGCAAGTATGAAGATTTTAGTTATCAACGCAGGCAGCTCTTCCCTGAAGTATCAGCTCATGGATCCCGTATCCGGCGATGTTTTCGCCAAGGGTATCTGCGAGCGTATCGGCATTGACGGCCGTCTGACCCACAAGGTCCCCGACCGCGACATCAAGGAAGTCCGTGAGATCCCCATGCCCACCCATGGTGAGGCCATCCAGGCTGTTATGGAGATCCTGGTAGACGAGACCTTCGGTGTTGTAAAGACCGTTGACGAGATCGACGCTGTTGGTCACCGCGTGCTCCACGGCGGCATGAAGTTCGTTGCTTCCTGCATCATTGACGAGGCTTGCAAGCAGGCCATCCGTGATTGCATCCCCCTGGGCCCCCTCCACAACCCCGCCAACCTCATGGGCATCGAGGCTTGCGAGAAGGCAATGCCCGGCAAGCCCCAGGTTGCAGTCTTCGACACAGCTTTCCACATGACCATGCCCCCCAAGGCATACCGTTATGCCATCCCCACCAAGTACTATGAAGAGGACAGCCTCCGTCGCTACGGCTTGCACGGCACCTCTCACCGCTTCGTCTCCAAGCGCGCCAACGAGAT